>JAUSKU010000081.1 GCA_030646755.1 Deltaproteobacteria bacterium | reverse complement strand
ATCGAGTTTTTGACAGCATTGATGCTCTTGAAAACAATTTATCGTCATCGTTACGGGAAATGGAGTTGGATAGCAAACGTGTGAAGTCTATTGTTGCTTGGCCGTGGATTATTAATTCACTTATGAATTAGAAATGGAATTAAAGAATTTCCTGATCTTGTTCCTTATCTTATGCCTTGCTGCCGCTTCTGCCTCTGTCTTTTCCATTTCAGAAACCGCCCTGCTCCTTATCTCCTCAAGCTCACCTGAACGCTTGACGAGCAGTTCGCTCAGACTCTCAGCCAAGTCCGGGTTATCGGTAAATATGGTGTGAAATGCCTGAGATGAAACGACGATGCATCTACAGTCCTCTCTTGCAACAACCGTTGCTGTTCTGGGCTCTCCTGCAAGGAGGCTCATCTCTCCGAAAAACTCCCCTGACCTGAGGGTGGTGATATAGCTTTCCTTACCTGTTGAATCCCCAAGCATTACATCGACACTTCCGCTCCGAATAAAGTAGCAGGTATCGCCCGTCTCCCCCTGCCTGACGATTATTTCTCCCTTTCCAAAAAGGTCGATCCTTGAGGATGAGGAAACCTTCTTCAGTTCCTCATCACTGAGAGGCATAAGGAAATCTATCTCTTTAAGGGAGGCCAGGATCATCTCTTCTAAAGGCGCATTTTCCTCGGTCTTATAATGAATGGTCCTGACAGGAAATGGAAGCTCTATATTATTCCGTTTGAATCCGTACCAGATCTTGCTGTACAGCTCATTCTTTACATTGGGGAAGAAACTGTGAGAGACATCTATCCAGACCCTGAGCCTGTAATTTATGGAAGAGTCTCCGAAGTTTGCTATATGGACCTCAGGTTCAGGCTTCTTAAGAACAGAGCCGGTTTCCCTGGCTATATCAAGAAGGACCTCCTTCACCTTGTTGGGAGGCTCGTGATAACCGGCCCCTACAGCAACTTCCACTATATGCAGCGGTGTCGGATGGGAACAGTTTTCAAGGGCTCCCTCTGCCAGCATCCTGTTTGGAAGGTATATGCAGTTGTTCTCCCTGGTCAAAAGCCTTGTAGTGCGCCAGGTTACCTCCAGCACCTGCCCCTCCTTATCAGCGATCCTTATCCAGTCACCCTTCGCAACCACTCTTTCGGTGTTTATCCATAGCCCGGTGAAGAGGTTCTTAAGGGTCTCCTGGAGGGAGAGGGCCAGGACACCGGTAAGAACAGCGGATGTAGTAAGAAGGGGCTTTACATTTATGCCAAATAGCTTGTTGAGAAGGGTCATGGCAGCCCCGAAATAGATGAGGAGGGAGAGGATGGTCTTCAGGAGCGGGGCAGCAGTGTACTTTCTCAGAAAATTGAAAGGGGTGTCGACTATGATCCAGCGAAGGAGGATCACAGTACTTAGCGTGGAAAAAAGTATGACAACCTTTTTGCCTGTAGCGGCGAGGTCCGCGGATATAATCTCGCTGGACCTGGCGAATATAAGCCCTGCCTCTAACCCCCCCGCAATCAGATAAAGCAAAATGGCAATATATAAGGGCCTGAAGAGGTTTGGGCGGCGGGCCTGGGTTTCCATGTCTACACCACTCCCCTGTCCAGAGACCTGTACTGTATCGCCTCCGCCACGTGCCTTGCCTCTATATCGCCGCACATGTCCAGGTCAGCTATGGTCCTTGCAACCTTCAGTATCCTTGTAAATGCCCTGGCTGACAGACCCAGGCGGTCTACGGCGCTTTCAAGGAGCCTGTCTGCGTCTTCCCTGATAACGCAGTGTTTCTTGATATGCCTTGAAGACATCTGGGCGTTGCAGTGGATACCTTTCCCTATAAATCTTTCTCTCTGTATACTTCTGGCCGAATTGACCCTTTTTCTTATCTCCTCCGAACTCTCTCCCGCCCTTGCTGCGGACAGCTCCTTGTACCTGACTGCCGGCACCTCTATATGTATGTCTATCCTGTCAAGCAGAGGCCCTGAAACTCTTGCCCTGTACTTATGGACCTCGTTGGGAGTGCATGAACATGCCTTCTGCTGATCCCCAAAGTTTCCGCACTTGCAGGGGTTCATGGCCGTGACCAGCATGAACCTTGCAGGATACGTAAGGGACACTATTGCCCTTGATATGGTTACAGCCCCGTCCTCCAGCGGCTGCCTCAAGACCTCAAGGACGTTCCTCTTGAACTCAGGTAGCTCATCCAGGAAAAGGACGCCGTTATGGGCAAGGCTCACTTCACCCGGTTTGGGGACAGTCCCGCCTCCTATTAATCCGGCGTCGGAGATCGTGTGGTGCGGTGAGCGAAAAGGCCTTGTGGCTATAAGAGAGGTGCTGGAGTGAAGAAGCCCCATTATGCTGTGTATCTTTGTCGTCTCTATCGCCTCGTCCAGGTTCATGTCGGGAAGGATGGTCGGAATCCTCCTGGAAAGCATGGTTTTGCCCGAACCAGGGGGGCCTACCATTAAAATGTTGTGGCCTCCTGCCGCTGCTATCTCAAGCGCCCTCTTCACGTGCTCCTGGCCCTTCACATCTGTAAAGTCTTCCTGATACTGAGAGTATGTCTTGAAAACCCCTTCCAGGTCAATCTCAACGGGCCTTATCTCCTCTTCGCCATTCAGGAAACTTACCAGTTGAGGCAACGTCTCCACCGGGATTACGTCTATTCCTGGGACAACAGCGGCCTCCTTTGAATTTTCACACGGGATGATAAGCCCTTTCAGCCCTGACCTCTTAACGCCAATGGCTGTTGGCAGTGCGCCTCTGATAGGCCTTACCCTGCTGTCCAAGGAAAGCTCTCCGAGTATGGCATAATCCAGAAGTCTGTCCTTCTTGACGACCCCAATCGCAGAAAGTATTCCTATTGCTATCGGTAAGTCGTAAGATGAACCCTCCTTCTTTATGTCGGCAGGGGCAAGGTTTACAGTTATCCTCCGTTCAGGGAATGAATATCCCCCGTTCTTTATGGCGGACTTCACCCTGTCCTTGCTCTCCTTTACAGCGCCATCCGGCAAACCAACGGTTGAGAAGGCGGGGAGTCCGGGAGATATGTCAACCTCAACATTTACTATGTATGCATCTATTCCGAGGACTGCGCTGGACAGGACCTTTGAAAGCATAGTTCCCCCTTTAAACAGTGGTAAAATATGTTTCTTTATTGGAATCTATCACAAAGTTTTACAATTAAAAAGTATTTTCCTAAAAAATGTGGATGGACAAGATTTACACGGATAGAAATGAGGAAATGAGATTATCAGGTTAAAAGATTATTCAAAGAGGCCCACATCTCCCTTGCCTTCCCTAAGCACTACTGCGCTGTCTTCCTTCAGTTCTACGATACTGGAGTGCTCTCCCCCGACAATCCCGCCGTCGATAACTGCATCCAGGCTCCGTCCTAAAAGATCTTCAATCTCCTCAGGGTCAAGGAAAAGGTCATGACCAGGTATCTGGGCGCTGCTGGTGACAATGGGATGCCCCAGCTCCCTGACAATGGCAAGGGATATAGGGCTGTCCGGGACCCTTATCCCGACCTGCTTCTGCTTGTTCTGCATCACGCGGGGCACTTCCCTTGTAGCAGTTAGGACAAATGTGTAAGGACCGGGAAGGAGGCGTTTCAATATCCTGTAGGCGTAATTGGAGACTACGGCGTACTTGCTTATGTCGGAAAGGTCATGGCAGACGATGCTGATAGGCTTCTTGGGGTCCAGCGTCTTTAAGAGGCGTATGCGATCAATCCCTTTTTTGCTGAAGATGCTGCATCCGAATCCATAGACGGTATCTGTGGGATATGCAATTACACCGTCGTTTTTCAGTATATCCACCACTTGTTTAATGAGGCGTGGTTCAGGATTTTTGGGATGGATTTTAATCAGCATATGAACCTCAAAACCTTTATCTATCCACAGATTCCAAAAGTAGGCGCTTCTAAGCGACGCAGATTTCACAGATTAAACCATTACAGAACAGCAAAAAACCGTCTTACCTTCTCCAGGTCTTCCTCTGTGTCCACACCTATAGACTGATATCTGGTGGTCGGGACCTTTATCCGGTATCCGTTTTCCAGTGCCCTTAGCTGTTCCAGCTTCTCCGCCTCCTCAAGAGGGGTCTGGGGCATCCCGGCGTATTCCAGCAGGAAGTCTCTTCGATATACATAGAGCCCTATGTGCTTAAAGTGAGATGTACCAACTGACCCCTGACCCCTGACCCCTCTCTTACATACGGTATGGGATAGCGGGAGAAATAGAGGGCAAAGTCGCTCCTGTCCACCACGACCTTTACCACATTAGGGTTGTTCAACTCAGTCTCGTCCCTTATCTCCGCCTTGAGGCTCCCCATGACTATGGAACCGTCTTCCATCAATGGCCTTATCGCCTCGTCTATCATGCCTGGCTCAATAAGGGGCTCATCCCCCTGGATGTTCACGATAATGTCGGAACCAAGGCCATTTGCCACCTCTGCAAGCCTGTCGGTCCCGCTCTTGTGCATCTCGGAGGTCATGACAGCTTTTCCGCCAAACCTTTCCACGGCATCGAATATCCGCCTGTCGTCGGTTGCAACTATCACCCTGTTTACAAGCTCCGCTTTCTTCGCCCTTTCATAGACATGCTGGACCATCGGCTTCCCCGATATATCTAACAATGGTTTGCCGGGGAGCCTTGTAGAGGCGTATCTTGCAGGGATTACAGCGGTTATGTCCATTACCCAAGCTCCCCCTTGGAGCCTCTTGACATCAGGCTTATCACAGCCTCCTTTGCGGGTAACCGTTCATAAAGTATCTTATAGACATGCTCTGTAATAGGCATCTCAACGCCAATTTTTTTTGAAAGCTGGTAAACGGCCCTGGATGTAGCAACTCCCTCTGCCACCATCTTCATGCCGTCCGTGGCCTCTTCCAGGGTCATCCCCTTTCCGATCTTATAACCAACGGTCCTGTTCCTCGACAGCTCACCCGTGCATGTAAGGACCAGGTCGCCGAGGCCGGCCAAGCCGGAGAATGTCAGGGGGTTGGCCCCCATCTTTATCCCAAGCCTTGATATCTCGGCAAGCCCCCTGGTTATGAGGGCCGCCCTTGTGTTGTATCCGAAGCCAAGGCCGTCGGAGATCCCGGTTGCTATGGCGATAACGTTCTTGACGGCCCCGCCCAGCTCCACACCGGGAACATCGTCATGGGTATATACCCTGAAATATTCGGTAGTGAAGACCTCCTGGGCCTTCAGTGCGGCATCTCTGTTCTCTGAAGCGATGACAACAGCTGTCGGCATCTTCTGGGCCACTTCTCTGGCAAAGCTGGGGCCGGAGAGGAAAGAGAGGCCTTTGTGCAGCCTTTCAGGCAGGACATCCTCAAGGAGGTCGCTCATCAGCATCAGGGAGCCTTCTTCTATCCCCTTGGAGAGGCTTACGATAACGGCATCCTTCGATATATAAGGGACTGCTGTTGAAATAACTCTTCTTACCACCTGCGCCGGGGCAGCCGAAACTATCAACTCCATCCCTGATGATGCTTCTTCTATGGAGGAGGTAGGTTTTATATTTCCGGAAAGGATTATGCCCGGAAGATAAACGCTGTTTTCCCTGGTCTCCTTTATCTTTTCACACAGCTCTGCCTCATAAACCCAAAGGTTTACATCGTAACCCTTCAGGGCCAGAAGGTTAGCAATGGTAGTCCCCCAGCTTCCTGCACCTATTACGCCGATCTTCATTTAAGAAATCTCCATTTTATTGCCATGCAAATTCTGCCTTTGAGTTTTTTGGAGTTGGCCGAACACAAACACTATTTTTTCCTAACTGGTCGTTTCTTTTCCGGGACAGCTTTTTGCGGTGTTGTAGCTTGCCGTTCAGCGAACTTGACGAAATTTATTGGCTGAAGATGAAGGGGAGCGAAACCGGCTCTGCGAGTCAGGTCTGCTATTGTCTCTCTAACATAAGGGAACATGATTGCCGGACAATTGATTGAAGCGCTTCTCTCGAGAGTATCTTCATCCGGCGACACATCGAAAGAGAAACTGCCGATGCTTTCCAAATCAAAAAAGAATGGGACATCACCTGCAATAAGAGATACTCTTAAGCGGACAATCAGAGTTTTCTTGTCCGAATTATAATCCTTCGCAATAGCTATCTGAGGATTGATCTCAATAGCCTGACCCTTAGCCACAAACTTTGGATTCACTGAAAAGGAGAGGTTCAAAATCCTGAAATCTTCAAAAGATATTTTGATGTCCTTATGTATCATACGTACCATCTCCTAACTCCACAGGATATTCTTCATCCCCTTGTTCTGTGTGATAAAGGGCGTCATTGGCTCTTGTCATATGGTAAAGCCCCCCGATATATGGAATCACTGACATTTCATAATTTTTGGGCTCGGTTATGTTGTTTAATATATGCGGGAACTTACCGACTATACGGAGAAGCAAATCCATAGGCTTGCTTTGCGTTACCTGGCCGTTCTCATAACGGGCGAAATTCTTTTCACCAACGCCAAGCCACTCTGCCATTTCAGCCTGTGTCTTCCCAAGCTTTTTACGAATTGCCTTTATCTCTTCGGATGTAAGAAGTCCATCCACGCCGCGACGAAAATCGGTCAAGACTTTCTCAGTTGCTCTCAATGTTTTGGGATCAACAATTTCTTCCTCGCATTTATCACACGCGTAGACATGATAATCAGGGATAACCAGTGACTTTCCTTTGTATTCAAACTTCTCTGAAATCGTTTTTTCCGAAACCTTGCCGATGCCGCAAATGGAGCACTTGCTACCGTTCTTATACATCTCCTTTACCACCTTTCATCCTCATCTTTTTTAAATTGGATAACAACACCTTTACCATCTAACTTTACTTGAAGTTTAATATACAAACTCACATCATCGTGACGGGGCTTATAAACATCTTGCCATATCTTATTGTTCTCGTATGTCGGCATAGACTTATAAAAATCATCTGAAGTGATGGAAAGGACAATTTCAATAATCTCTGTATACGAAATCCCCAACGCATGGGCGTTACGAATACTTGTTCTGGTTATTTCACCTGTCTTTTCATTTGCAATGAGTTTTTTAAGTTCTGCAAGACTATAGTGGGGTTTCCACTTATCGGTTACTCTATGTTTTGCTTTTGCCATAATTTTATATCCCGGTCTATAAATCTGTCAAGCTCAAAAGTATCACCATGATACTTTCTCCGGTCCAATCACTCCAAAATCAACATATAGTAAGGTAGACATGGTTCCTCTACAAGATGCAGCGTTTACCGTCCAATCACCTCATCCAACTGAGCATATACATCACGCCCTTTCTCGTCTTTCTCAACCGCAAAGAGGAAAAGGCACTTGCCGCCGCTGGTCTTTGCCCACCTCTCGCCGATCAGCTTTTTTTCACGGGAGTCGTCTGTCGTTTTGTATCCTTCTCCCTTGTACTCCACAACAAGACGCTGGCCGTTTTCAAGCTCCACTACGAAATCAGGATAAAACCAGCCGTTAGCAAGCGGCATTCGGAATGATGCGTGGTCGCGCTGTGAAAGGTTCCGTATCCAATGTTTGACCTTTGGATGCCGGTCTATTCCCTGTGCGCACATGAATTCGGAGTCGGAACTATCTGTTTCCTTAATATCTTCAATTATCGGGTAATAATGCCTCTTGAACTTATAGCGTCCCCGGTAGTACGGTTGTCTTGCTGGGTAAAGGCCAGGCTCAAAACGATATTCATAATTGAAACTTGCCTCTAAAGAGTTGGTATTTTCAAACAACAACTGCTGAAAGCCCCTGTCGGATGCATTCTTTTGTATCTCTGTAATTTTTGACCGAATGGCGCGCACCAGTGGATATTTCGCCCTCAGCAAGGAGGTTAAGGTAAATCCCCGCTCTTTTACAAGGTGATGTATCAGTTTCGAAAGATAGAGATGAAGGTCGGCAGGGATGGTATTCCTGTCAGTCACCTCTTTTTTTAAGCAGACGACTAGATCATTTTCCGTATGACCAGTGCTGACTATATTGAGATTATATGTAGCCATCTCCTCTGCCACATGGTAAGAGACCTTCTTACCCTCAATATCAACTTCAAAGGTTGTATCCGTTTCCCTGAGTGCAAAACCCGGAAGTTCAACAGGGTAATCAAGAAGAGACCACACTCCGCCTATGAAACGAAAACTTTCAGGCTCCAAGAGATTCAGCTTGCCTTGTTCTAAGAAACAAAGCTGTGGGAGAGGACTGAACCGTTCTCCCCTTAATGATGGGGAACGAAATGCCTCTATTCGGTTGTTATGCTGGGCTATGCGAATCTTGTGTTCTTTCCTCTTTTCCTTGTCAACCTTTGCCAGGATGATATTCTCCACCGCCTCGTCTATAGCTCCTTTCACAATAACCGTATAACCGCCTTCCGGCGATTTACGGACCTCAATATTTTCCCTGTGCTCTGACGGTATGGCATCCAGGTCGGGGGCCTCCGTGAGGTCTATCTCCAGCGGTGGTTCTACAGGGGGTTTGATTATTATCTGATTATCACCAAAAAGTATCCCTTGTCCATATAATCCCGACTGGAGGTTGGCAGCAATCTCCATCTCCTCGAAACCCATATTGACCAATTGATCGGTTAGCTGCTGGGCGGCCTGGGCAAAGGATTTGGACGCCAGATGCGCATAGGCGCGGTTTAACGCCTCAACAGTCCGCCGCTTAGCAAAGGGCATTCTGAGGACGCGCCCCAAAAGCTGCTCAACGTCTTTGCTCGACTTCACGTCCTTGACGGAGCAGAAGACATAAGCAAAAGAGCAGTCCCATCCCTCCTTCAGCGCCTCAATGGTTATGATGTGTTCGATGGGGCATGTCGGCGAAAAGAGGTTGATGTTATCAATTTCCCGCTGCTGGCCTGTGGCAATTGCGATTGTTTCCGGGGATACCTTTAATTCTGTCATCAAAAACTCTTTAAGAACCTCTACGGTAACTTCACAGTTTTTTGGCTCTGCCTGGAAAAGCACGATAGGCCTGATATATTCGGCCTCCTTCTGCGCCTCCAGTGCAAGCTTAGAGCGTGTCAATACGGCATCCCGCACGCTTGCCTGCCAGTCGGCATGTTCTGTAAGCATTATAGGCAGCTTTATCATGTCCTGCGCCTTCAGTTCCGATGCGGAGACATGGTAAAGGACGTTGCTCCCTGAAGTAATACTTGTATCGGGCGTAGCGGTCAATTCAATAACGCAGGCAGGGTGAAGGCGATGCAACGACTCAAAGGTCAGTTTTGTCCTGGCGTTGTGGGCTTCGTCGATTATGACCAGAGGCGTGTGGACGGCCAGGAGATTTGCAAAGGAATATTTGATCTTCCCTATGTCCGCCTCAGTCAGGCCATTTTCCTGCAAGTCCTCCTTCGTTACCCGTTCAAGGTCCTGGCGGTTTGTGTCCAACGTCTTGAAGTGCGAATCAAAATCTTCGTTGTGGGCGTAAACGTGCCTGCCGCTCGTATCGTTTACCCGCAGGTTTGCTATGGTGCTCACAACAATAATGGTCTTTGCGTCAATATCCTGTGGGCATATCCCGGTCACATCGTCAATGTCCATGATTTTAACCTTCCGGTCAAAATAGCGATCAAGCTCCGCCCTGTATGGATGATCCGGCAGTTTTAGGGCGGCAAGGGTCTGGGTGCGGATGGTGTTGGTAGGGACAAGCCAGAGGACAATCGGATAATCCCTTTCAAGATAGCTTCTCGTCGCCACCTTGATGGCGTGAGAGGCAAGAACTGTCTTTCCTCCGCCTGTAGGAAGGCGCAGGCAAGCGTAAGGAACCTCTCCAAAGGTGTATTTACGATATGGATATGATTTTATATTTTGAGAAGCAAGAGTCTCTTCAAAGGCCGCCTCGACAGGGCCGGAACGGGCCAGTTGTAAAAACTGCTCCAACCTTTTAAGGGCATCTTTCTGGTAGTCTTTAAGTTCAAAACTCATAATGCCCTCACATCATAAGGGGTCTGTTTAAAGGTTATTCCTTCCGCCTCAAGCCTTGCCTGTCCAAAACGGGTTGCCTCTCCATAAATAATCTTCGGGCCGTTGTGAGGCGGCAGCGACTCCAGCACAGCGCCGGTCAATACATTCCCGCCCTTTGGCCTTCGGTCTCCAAGGATGCCATTGTAAAGCAGGTAATAGGCTGTGCCACGGAGCACCCCCAAAAGCGGCGAATCGGGCTTCTTCTCCAGAGGGGTCCGCGTTTCCATAAACCAGATATGCGCCGCCAGTGCGCCGAATCCTATCGAAGGGTTTATGTTTCCATTCTCATCAAAGACTGTTTCGCCCAGCCTGTAAAAGCGGAAACCTCCGCCACCCTGCCAGTTCACAGCCTCTGAAATCCCTCCCTGCTCACCGTCTACAACCTTCTTCAATCGCGGTGCGCAATGAGTAACCGCATGCTCTCCCATCTCAATGCCTATATACCGCCTTCCCATCTTGTGGGCCACGGCACAGGTTGTGCCTGAGCCGAGGAATGAGTCGAGGACAAGATCGCCAGGCTTAGTTACAAGTTCTATTATTGTTTGCAAGAGATTTTCAGGTTTTGGATAATCAAATGGATTGTCACCAAATAAAAGCTCTTGTTCATCGTTTGCTGTTTTGTTAGTACCTACCCCGTCTAAAACAGACCTTAAAACTTGCCCCGCTGGCATATATACTTTATGATGAACAGCCCATTTCCCCTTTATTTTTTTAAAGCGAACCTCCCCATTCTTTGAACCATCCAAAACGGTTGAGAGTGACTTCTGAGAATTAATAGTAATTTTATCCCCATCGGGACAGTCAAGTTCTATTAGAATTGGATTTTGCAACCCATCTCTCGCTAATGTATCCCAATAATATCTTCTACCGTCCTCATCCTTCTCTTTGTAGCGCTTCAGATATTCCTCTGTCTGAGAAACGCGCCATTTAGCAGGATGAATTTCCTTGTTTGCGTTTTTTGTGAAAACAATTATGTAATCATGATCCAATGCAAAAAATCTTGAGTCATTGCCGCCGCCTTTTCTTTTTTTCCATATCAGATCGCCTAAGTAATTTTTTCTGCCAAAAATCTCATCCATCATTACTTTTTGATAAGAATGCTCATTTTCATCAAGATTTACAAAAATAACCCCGTCTTCCGAAAGAAGCTCCCGAAGAAGCTCAAGGCGCGGATACATGAGGGAAAGCCATTTGCTGTGTTCCAGGTTGTCGTCGTAATGTTCAAATGCGCTTTTAGTGTTGTAGGGCGGGTCGATATAGATGCACTTGACCCGTCCGGCATAGAGAGGGATAAGGGACTTGAGGGCCTCCAGGTTGTCGCCCTGGATCAGCATGTTTTCGCTTGCAGGGTCGCCATAGCTCAGATCAGCTACAGGCTCCAGCAGCCGGTAGGGCACCTTTGCAACCGTCCGTACGGCTTCATTTTTGTTCAGCCAGTCAAGGATAGGCATTTTATATTCCTGAAATAAGCTCAGATATTCCCAAAAAATTTGTTCTCATTTATACATCTCTCAAGGCCGGGAAGTCAAGGAAAACAAGGAATGAGTGGGTGAACGGGAGGGATGAAAGACGAGATATGAGGGACGATATGGTTAGGTGAGAGCTTCTTCTTTAAAAACACGTTTATTTCAGATACTTCTCCACTCTAAACGAAACAGCCGCCCCGTCACCAACGGCGGTGGCAATCTGCCTCAACTCTTTCTTTCTGACGTCCCCTGCCGCAAATATCCCAGGTATCGAGGTATTCCCGTCCTCGTCAGCGACGACATACCCGTCGGATGTCAGCTCAACAAAACCCTTTAAAAATTCGGTATTGGGGTGCATCCCCACATAGATGAAGACGCCGTGGGCCGGAAGCTCTGATGTTGCTGCGGTTTTTACATTCCTGAGTTTTAGCCTGGTCATCCCAGAGTCGTCGCCCTCTATGGCATCGACCACAGAGTCCCAGATGAACGATATCTTTGGGTTCGCGTGGGCCTCCTCCTGGACGATGGCATCAGCCCGGAGCTTGTCTCTTCTGTGGATTATATGGACCTTGCTTGCAAACCTTGTCAGGAAGAAGGCCTCTGAGAGGGCTGAATTTCCGCCGCCTATAACGGCCACCTCCTGGTTTCTGAAGAATGCGCCGTCGCATGTGGCGCAATAGGAAACGCCTCTTCCTGTATAAAGCCCCTCGCCTGGGATGTCCAGCTTGATAGGCGCAGCGCCTGAAGCTATTATCACAGCTTTGCACTTTATGATCCTGTCCTCAAGGTGTATGAGCTTTATATCCTCCTCGACCGTTATCTTTTCAACGGTCCCGCTGTCTGTCTCAAGGCCGAACCTCTTCCCCTGCTCGATGAATTTCTCCATGAGGTCAGGCCCCTGGATGCCTTCTGGAAAGCCAGGGTAATTCTCTATCATAAAGGCGGTCATGACCTGGCCGCCGGGGATGAGCTTCTCCAGCATCAAGGTCTTGAACCTGGCCCTGGCGCAGTAGATCCCTGCCGTGAGCCCTGCCGGTCCTCCGCCGATGATTATCACGTCATAGATGTCAGACATAAAACCTCCTTAATAAGTCAGATAGGAACAGGTAAAGGTATAGATATAGAGAAGGGATAAATTCTTTCTATCCCTGCCTTCTCTACCTCTACCTCTTCTTTACCTTTACCTGTTCTTTACCTCTACCTGTTTTTCTCAAATGCTCATAATGACAATAGTTACGAACGTCACATAAAGGATTCCGTTGATAATAAGTTTCAACGTCGTCATCCGCATCTTTCTGACGGCGAAAACATAGAGCCAGGCAGCAGCCAGGATTGTAATAACACTGCTTGCCGAAACCGTCAGGTTCAGCGTCCATGGGGTAAGGAATATACCGATGGCAGGAAGGACGCTCCCCTGGAACACCATGGCGCCTGTAATATTTCCTACAGCCATAGTGTCCTTTCCCTGCCTTATCCACAAGATGCTGTTGACCTTCTCAGGGAGTTCTGTGGCGATCGGCACAATAAGGAGGGCAAGGGCTATTACCGGGATTTGCAGCAGTTCTGCCAGGTGTTCGACCCCGCCCACAAAGCCCTTGGCCCCGGCAATTATGAGGGCCAGGGCTATGAAGAGCTGGACCACCACAAAGAACATGTGGTCCTTGAATATGGCCGAGATGTAGAGGTTTTTGCTCTCCTCAGTGACATGGCCTTCTCCTGCAAGCGCATCGCTGGCCCTTATGGTCTCCATAACATAGTAGAAATATGTAAGGACAAGGACAATGGCAATAAACACCCTCAATATGCGCCAGTCCGCAGGGGTAAAGGCTACAAAGAAGGCCAGGGAAAAGACAAAGAGGAAAAACTGAAGGTCACGCTTGTATCCGGTAGGCTCAGGCTCGATATGTGCCTTTCCGCGCCTCTCCTTGAATATCAGCGCAGCCATTCCCACAAGAAACATGGCCAGGGTAGAAAGCATGAATGGAGCGCCCAGGATGGCTCCAACACCGACCTCCTCGCTGACATGGGCCGAGTTTCCGGCAAATATGGCAACAAGCGGGACCATAGTTTCGGGAAGTGCCGTTCCAACTGCTGCAAATATGCTCCCTGTTACACCCTCTGAGAATTTAAGCTTTGCACCGAGGGATTCTATTGCATTGGTGAAGATCTCCGCGGCTATTATGATGACGAGGAGGGAGATTAAAAGAACAATGAGGTCGTGGGTCAATGGGATGCTCCTTTCATGACAAATTGGTAAATGACAGATGTGTCTTTGAAATTACCAGACCGCGCTTATTTTTTCAACCACTTTCCAGATTCACTGCTTTAAGTTTCCTTTCTTGACTCCTGTTTTTCAAATCATTACCTTTCCATATTCCCCGTCATATCCCGGCTCTATCCTGACCCTTCCCTCCCTTATATTTGAAACTGCCAAGGATATCGAAGGGTTCACAGATTCCAGCTCCTTGACAGGGATATCCATTAATACCTCAAGCTCAGGGCCAATGGTCTTGAGGATTTTCATATACTCCGCTTCGACCTTCCTGCTGGCTTCACCAACACCCATAGAATAGGAGATCAAACCTTTAAGAGAGATCAGGGAATGATAAGGTGGCGCTCCCGTAAACCTGAAGCCCTCAGGCCTGTCTGAAAGCTCTTCAACCCTGTGCATCACGCCTACGGTCACCTTTTTCCCGCACGCCGGGCAGAACCCCTTGTTCTTTTTCGCATCCTCCGGGGAAAGCCTCATCTTACAGGCCCTGTGTCCGTCGTAATGGTATTTACCTTCCTCAGGGAAGAACTCTACGGTCCCAAGGAACCCTTTCCTGCTCTTGATGCCTCCCATGATCCCTTTATAGGAAAGCTCTGTGTCAAAGATATTCGCCTCCCTCCCTATCTTCTGGGGGGAGTGGGCGTCTGAATTGGATATGAGGGTTATATGATCAAGGGAAGAGACCCGCCAGTTCATGGGCGGATCGGATGAAAGGCCTGTCTCTATAGCGTGGATATGGGGCGTAAGCTCCTCGAAACACTCCTCAAGGGAATTAAAACCAGAGCCTGACCCAAATACGGAAAAATGAGGCGTCCACGCATGTGCAGGGATAAGGATGGAGTCTTGACTGACATCAAGGGCGATCTTTAAAAGCTCCTTTGAATCAAGGCCAAGGATGGGACGTCCGTCCGATTTGATGTTCCCGATCTTTCTCAATTCCATGTTTAACTTTTCAGCCTCTTCAAACCCAGGCATATATACCAGATTGTGGACCTTCCTTACCTTTCCCCCCTTTTTATAGATACAGCTTATCTCGGAAGAAAGGATGAAATAGACCTCGCCTTTGCATCTATCTGGGACTTCGCTGTCTATACCCCTGAACCTTTTCCTGAGGATGAAAAGGCCGTTTCCGAGAGGTTCCAGCTTTTCCTTAAGCTCAGATATCCAGGAAGGATGGGTGAAGTCCCCAGTTCCTAAAACTGTGACGCCTTTAAGTTGTGCCCATTTATAAAGGGTCTCAGGGGATATGTCCCTGCTTGTCGCTATGGAATGGGATGAATGGATGTGAAGGTCTGCGATAAAGGACATTTACCCTCGTTACCTCTTTTCTATAGGAAGGCCGAACCCGTATCTTTCCATTACCGTTCTCCCCTTCGGACCTGTAATAAAATCAGCAAACTCCCTGGCCCTCTTCTCGTTCTTTGCACCTTTTATGACAGCCAGGGTCTGCTCTATGGGTGAGTAAAATTCCTGGGGGATAAGGGTATAATTTACATCCGAGTTGATGCTAACAGAAAGGGCTAGAATGGCTGCATCCACGCTTCCAGTCTCAAGGTACTGCATTGCCTGGCGGATATTTTCACCGTATACAACCCTGTCCTTGATCTTTTCCCAGATACCCGTTTTTTCCATAGCCTCTTTTGCAGCCATTCCGTAAGGGGCATGGGAAGGATTTGCTATGGCTATCCTTTTAGTCTCAGGCCTCATAAGGTCTTGAAGGGAGTTTAACTTTACGCCTCCCTTTGGAGTGGCAAGGACTATCTTCCCAACAGCATAAACCCTTTTTGTTTCCGGTATGATTAACCCCTTCCTTTCCAAATCTTCGACATACTTCTTGTTTGCAGCGGCAAACAGATCTATCGGAGCCCCCCCTTCTATCTGCTGGGCAAGGATGCCTGTGGATCCGAAGTTGAAGGTAACCTTGTTCCCGCTTTCCTTCTCATACCTACCCCCGATCTCCTTAAATGCACCGGTAAGGTCGGATGCGGCGGAGACGAGGATTTCGGAGGCAGCGGATAGCGAGGCAAAGAAAAGAATGAATAGGAAGGTTATGCTTGTACTTCTCACTATTGTCATGATTAGTAAACTACACTTAATGTTTTAAGATCTGTGCACTGTTCGATACAGGAAAAGTCCCTGTCGTTATGGAAGAGTGTAAGACCGTTTTCAATGGCAATGGCTGCAATGAGGCAATCTATGGTCTTTCTTACAGTCTTGCCCTTTTTCATGCACTGCCGGTATATATTCGCGGCTTCAATGTACGTATCTATTTCTGATGGATTATAGAAAGGAAAAGCAAGGAGGTCGTCTTTGATTTTAATGCCTTCCTTATCGTCTTTGATACCTTGCAGTATCTCAGTCAGGACTATCCCCGTTAAACAGATGTCCTCTTCGTCTTCAATTAGGCGGTGGAGGGTATGACGATGAGCAGTATCCCTTCCCTGCAAAAAATCTATCCAGACACTGGTGTCAACCAGTATCATACGCGGCTCGCCCTCATCTCATTCAAATCCCCTTCCCAGGCTATCTTCCCTTCAAACTTAAGGACCCTCTTCCTTTTAAGCTTCTTAACCAACTCCTCCAGGGCGTAGTTCACCAGTTCTTTTTTTGTATTCATGTGGGTGAGCTTGAGTCCCTCTTTAACAAGCCTGTCATCAATATCAACATTTGTCCTTGCCATAAAGACCTCCTTGAAAGTCATACACCAGATATATCATTTTTATGTGTATATCGCAAGAAGTGAAAATGAACTTACTCACTTCCCGAATATCATCCTAAGCGCCACAAGTAACAGAAAGCCGCCAAATAGCCTTTTGAGCATAAGATCAGATACCGGCTGGATCATGGATGCCCCAAGGAGGCCGCCGAAGAAGAATCCAAGACATATCAGAGGTGCGGCGTGCAGGTCGACATGCCCGTTTGTATAATATTTCCAGGCCGCCAGAAGACCTATGGGCGGAATCATTATGGCCAATGTCGTCCCCTGAGCCATGTGTTGGGAAAATCCGAAGAAGTAAATCAGGGCAGGTATCAGCACCACGCCCCCGCCCAGGCCGAATATCCCGCCGAATATACCGGCCACAAGGCCTAAAATGAGGAATTCGAATGTAATAAGCATAGAACCTCCTCTACCTGTTTTAATTTTGGTTCTTCAGGCTTTTCCTGTGGTTTATAATTTAAGTCTTCAATTTATTAATCTCCTCTCCCTCAGGGAGAGGATTAAGGTGAGGGTGGGGTTCGCCTGGTTTCTGTAATTCCAGCCAAATCCTCTCCTTAACAGCTTCAGTCTGTCCAAGAACTTCATGATTCCAAAATCGGAGGACGTGAAAGCCTGCATTTACAAGTTTTTCAGTGCGCACTTTATCTGAAGCCTTGTTTTCTGAATGTTGTCCACCGTCTAATTCAACCACCAGTCTTTTTTCAAGACACACAAAATCCAGGATAAAGTCCTCAAACGGATGTTGCCGTCGGAACTTAAGCCCCGCCATGTGTTTGTTACGTAGAGCCTGCCAGAGCAGCCGTTCAGCGTCGGTCATGTTCCTACGAAGATTACGTTGAAGTTTGTTTTTAAGAATCATTTTGTTTGTCTGACCGATCATAACAAACCTCTTTACCCCATCCCCACCCTGACCCTCCCCTTGAAGGGGAGGGAACCTTTTACGCACACAAAAAACGGAAGAACCGTTATTTTTTACGTCCACCGCCATTTATTTCAACTGTCGACAAATTGTCGACAGTTCAAGCCCGTCTTCGCTTTTAACCCTTATTTTCATCTTAAGCCAGTAGTCACGTGGATTGACGCTGCCTGTTAAAGCGCCAACCACATCCACAACGGAGAAATACCATCTCTCATCTTTTTCATCGTATACCCTGCGAATTTTATAGTCTTCAAATATTGCAAGCGAGTTTTCTATCATTGTTTACCCCCCTGAGCCGATCCAGGTTAGTTCGAGTTTTTGGTTCATACAGGCACATCCTTCATAGGTGCATCCACATATGCATCTCCCATCATCATTGTGCCGGATTATTGAGGAATGAGCTTTGTTTTTTTGCACTTCTATTTCGGTATAATCCAGATCGACTCCCTCTTCAGCGACACCCTCACCTCTTTCCCTTCATAAAGCCCAAGCTTCTTGAAGGCATAGGATGGGACGTTTATGTGGAGGGTAGGGCCGTTCACTGCATGGAACAGTACCAGATAGGTCGGCCCCTGCTCGACTATCTCTATTATATGTCCGGGGATGATGTTTTCGGAGAGACCCTCTCTCACGGGCCTGTCCTCCCTGAGGATCATAACTTCCTCTGGTCTGATGCAGAACGCCACTTCTTCACCGATGGGTAAAGGCTGCAAACTCGGAGCGATCACGCTAAAGCCTGCCGAATCTATGGAGGCGGACCCTTCTCCGATAGAGGCGACCTTCCCCTTGAATATATTCTTTATCCCAAGGAACTTTGCAACCTTCTTGCTCCTGGGCCTGTAGAAGACCTCCTCCCTCGTTCCCACCTGTTCTATCTTCCCCTCGTTCATTACAGCAATCCTGTCTCCGAGGATAAAGGCCTCTTCCAGGTCATGGGTCACCATGATAGTTGGAGTGGAGAACTTATCCCTAATCCTTTTAAGGTCCACCCTCAGCTTGGACCTGACCGGATGGTCCAGGGCAGCAAAGGGCTCATCTAGGAGGAACAGCGCGGGACTTACGATTAATGCCCTTGCTATGGCAACCCTCTGCCTCTGGCCTCCTGAAAGCTCTGAAGGGTAGCGGTCCTCAAGGCCTTCAAGCCTCAGGATTGAAAGGAGATCTGAGACCTTTTCCTTTATTGTCTGTCTTGGCTCCTTAGATATCCCGTATGAGATATTACCGTATACAGTCATGTGCGGAAAAAGGGCATAGTCCTGAAACACGTAACCAATGCCTCTTTCAGTGAGTGGAAGGCTTATGCTGGCTTCTGAATCAAAATATGTCTTGCCGTTCAGCCTCATAAACCCTGAGACAGGTTTTAAGAGGCCCGCTATGCATTGAAGTGTAAGGGTCTTGCCGCTGCCGGAAGGTCCGAAGAGGACCATGAGTTCGTTATTGACTTGTAAGGCAAGATCAAGATGGAAAGTGCCGAGGGTCTTTTTGAAGGAGAGTTCAAGCATAAGGCATTTGTAGGGGCAACTCTTGTGGTTGCCCTATTTGGGCAGGGACAAGCCCAGCCCCTACATCGTTTTTTAGTTTCCCATAATATTTATGCCTGTGTCAACGTAGTGTATCTCGCCGGTTACACCGCTGGAAAGGTCGCTTAGGAGGTATAGACCAGAGTTCCCGACCTCTTCTATGGTTACATTCCTCTTCATGGGGGACTTTTCTTCTGCACGGTTCAGCATATCTTTGAAATTTCCTATCCCCATAGCAGCAAGGGTCTTTATAGGGCCTGCTGAGATTGCATTAACCCTTATCCCTTCAGTTCCGAAGTCAACAGCCATGTATCTTACCGATGCCTCAAGGGCCGCCTTTGCAACGCCCATTACCGTGTAATTGGGTATATACTGTCTGGCGCCGTGATAACTAAGGGTGATGATGCTGCTGTTCCTCCCCTTCATCAAAGGATATGCTCTTTTGCAGACGGCCATGAAGGAATAGACACTCACATCCATAGCAAGGCGGAAACCCTCTTTGGATGTATTGATAAGCATCCCCTTAAGTTCCTCCTTGTTGGCAAAGGCGATGGAGTGGACCAGTATATCCAGACCCCCAAAGGCGTCATTTACGGCATTGAAGCAGTTATCTATATCCTCTTCCCTCGAAACATCGCAGGGAAGAACAACCTTGGACCCCACACTTTCCGCCAGAGGCCTTACCCTCTTTTCCAGGGTTTCGCCTGCATATGTAAAGGCCAACTCCGCACCCTCCCTGTGGAGCGCCTCCGCAATCCCCCAGGCGATGCTCCTCTCGTTGGCTACACCCATTATCAAAGCCTTTTTCCCACTTACAAGACCCATCTTGACAATACCTCCTATTAAAAGCTGTCATTTAATAACATGTTTCTATTACAATTTCAATATCTTTAATACTGAGTCGATTCAATCGATATTGCCATAAGAACGGAAAGGTGGTAGAAAGACAGGATGGAACGGTACACAATCGGTTTTATCGCATCAGCCGTCATATATGCTGCAATAGGGTCAGTATTCGGAGTTTTGTCCCTGCTGACATCTGAGGGGTTCATATCTTGGATATCAATATACCCCCTTATGGTGGCAACGGTCCACTCCTTCCTTCTCGGGTTTGTTACCATGATGATATTCGGTGTCACATATCACATAATCCCAATGTTTGCAGGAAAGGCCTTCTATAGCCCAACCCTCGCTTACACCCATCTATTCCTTTCCAACCTTGGGGTTATAGGTATCATAGGATTCCTTTTGATATCTCCCTACTACCCCACAGATATACATCCTGTTGCAAGACTGGCAGCTGTTTTAGAGGTGGTATCCCTTTTCATATTTATCTACAATATGCTCCTTACCTTTATCAAGGGCATCCCCGGAACAGGCCCTCCCAATCCATTCGGGACAACGGACAAAGAGACGGATAGAGTGGCTACGAGATATACCAGTGCAAGTATCATATATTTCTTTACAGGATGCATCCTGGGGACGTTCATGTTTTTAAGGCCAGGGAACATCTATTCAATAATGCCGGCCCATGCCCATATCAACCTTGTGGGGTTTGTGTCCATGATGATATTCGGGGTTTCATACCACATGTTCCCAAGGTTCGCGGGTAGGCCTCTTCACAGTATACGGATTGCAAGGCACCAGTTCACCATTCTGAATATCGGGCTTATAGGAATGGTCCTCCTCTTTGTCTTTGCAGACAGGGACGGGATGACTTACAGGCTCCTGTTGCCGGTATTTGGTATGATACTGGCTGCTTCATTCGGGCTTTATATCTACAATATCTGGAAAACTATTAAATAAAGACGTTATTATTAGTTGTTAGTGTTAGATGCTATGTCTTTTATTATGAGCCTCTTGCAAAATGCTCCATATATTTAACCACAAAGGGCACGAAGGACACAAAGTTAAAGAAAGGGCTTCAAATGCCTCTATGTTTTGATTTTTCTTCGTGTTCTTTGTGTACTTTGTGGTAAAAACAGTTTTTAAATGACCTGGCTTTAGAGTTTTGCAAGACCCTTTTATGACTGGTTATCTGCTAATACTGACACTAAACACTGACACTACTCATTAAATTATGCCTAAGATTTTCGAATACGATACCATAGCTGCAGTAGCCACGCCCACCGGTGAGGGAGGGATAGGGATTATCCGTCTGAGCGGCCCCGACAGCATTGGTATTGCTGAAAAGATATTTAAAAGAAAGTCCTCAGGCCCCTGGGAGTCTTACAGGCTCTATTACGGCCACGTTGTGGATCCAGGGAATGGAGAGGTTATAGATGAGGCATTGTGCGTCCTCATGAAGGGACCCCGCAGCTATACAAGGGAGGATGTATTTGAGATCCACTGCCACGGGGGCTCTCTTGTGACACAGAGGGTGCTGGAACTGGTCCTAAGGGAGGGTGCAAGGCCTGCCGAGCCAGGCGAGTTTACAAAGAGGGCGTTCCTGAATGGCCGCATAGACCTTACCCAGGCCGAGGCGGTCATAGACTTGATCAGGGCCAAGGGCCAGGCTGGACACTCTGCCGCTGCAGACCAGCTTGCTGGAAGGCTGTACAGCAAGCTCACGGAGGTAAAGGATAGGCTCTCTTCCGTCCTTGCCCATTCAGAGGCGTACATAGACTTTCCTGAAGAGGAGATAGAGTTATCAACAAGAGACCAGTTCCTGAACGCCCTTTCCGATGTGGCCGCCTTGCTGAAAGGGCTGATCTCCTCTTATGATGAGGGAAGGGTCTACAGGGACGGCCTTTCCCTGGTCATCGTCGGAAGGCCCAATGTAGGAAAGTCTTCACTTCTGAACCTGCTGCTGAGGGAAAAGAGGGCCATAGTAACCTCCGTCCCCGGAACCACAAGGGATGTCATTGAAGAGTATATGAATATCAGAGGCGTCCCATTGAGGCTCGCGGATACCGCCGGGATAAGAGAGACCGAGGACCTGGTTGAAATAGAAGGGGTGAAGCTTGCCAGAGAGGTCTTGAAGAGGGCGGATATCGCCCTGTTTGTGGTGGATGGAAGCCGGCCGCTGACCGATGATGAATGGACGCTGGCTGAAGAGCTGAAGGGGAAAAAATACATACTTATCATGAACAAGTCCGACCTTCCCAATGCCTTGAGAGATGAGGATATCTCAAAGCTCAGGGGAGAGATGCAGGCCGTTTCTATCTCTACCATCACAGGTGAAGGGATAGAGGCCCTTAATGATGCAATCTTTAAAGAGGCCCTTCGTGGAAAAAATGAGGCATCAGGCGGACTTGTCATAACAAGGGCAAGACATAGGGATACCTTACAAAAGGCACTGGATTCCGTATCTTCATCCATGGAAGGGATAAGGGGTTCCCTTTCACCGGAATTCTATACAGTTGATCTTCGGGCTGCCCTGAACGCCATCAGGGATATTGTCGGGGAGACAACGCCGGACGACATCCTGGACAGGATATTCAGCGAGTTCTGTATCGGTAAGTGATGCCTCAGCTATTTTTTCCCGTAGCGATGCCGAAGGAATTCAATGACCCCAGGAAGGATTGAGACAAATATAATACCAATTATAACCAGCGTGAAGTTGTGCTTTACCGCAGGTATATTCCCGAAGATGTATCCGCCGAAGATGAAGAGGCCGATCCAGAGAATCCCGCCAATGACATTATACGAAATGAAGCTCAGGTAAGTCATGCTCCCCACCCCGGCCACAAACGGTGCAAATGTCCTGATTATCGGCATGAACCGGGCAATTATTATGGTCTTCCCTCCGTGCCTTTCATAGAACTGGTGTGTGCGCTCAAGATACTCCTTTTTGAAAAACCGGGAATCCTCCAGTTGAAAGACCTTCGGTCCCAGATAATACCCTATGCTGTAATTTACCGTATCCCCGGCTATTGCCGCTATCGTGAGAAGTCCAAACAACCACACAGGGTCGAGTGATCCCATCGCTGCAATGGCCCCTGCCGCAAAAAGGAGGGAGTCCCCCGGAAGGATTGGTGTCACCACAAGGCCTGTTTCGCAGAATATAATGAGAAAGAGGATCAGGTATGTCCAGGCTCCGTAGTTTTGTATTACAGTATTCAGGTGCTTATCGAGGTGCATGAAGATGTCTATGAAGTTGGCTAATAGTTCCATTGGTTCTCCTTATAGAGCTTTAAGGGGATGTCTGCGATCTTTTTTCATTTATTTTCAACGAAGTCGTGCAGTGTGCGGATTAAATTAAAAAGATCCTCTCGGTCAAGCTCAACTTCGGTGGGGATATCCTCATAACGGAACAGTGTCCCATAGGGAGTCAAAGTGTCAATGCCTGATAGATTTGCAGGAAGGGGGTGGCCTGCGTCTGCCAAAAGATCCATAAGCAAGCGGAGATTGTGAGTTCTTGGAAAGTTGATGCCTAATTTTGACAGCATGGCCTTAAGGAGCTTTTCCGCCGCCTGCTGGCAATGAAACCCGAATATCTCATCGCTTATCTGACTGGAAGAAAGTATCTCAGCAAGCAGGGCCTCGTCTTCAACGGCCTTTTTTATCAGTAGCAGGGCCTGTTCACGCTGCCTCATATATCGTCTTCCCCTCGGTTAAGGCATTGTAATATACACTCCCAGGCGTGCTTGACCAGTAATCAAACATCTCCTCGCTCACAACAAGAAGGTCTACCGGGATTCGTAATGGGCTAAGTATGCGGTTCAAGCGCACCATCTCGGCAACTCGGTCTTTAACCGTTTTTTCAACAACAAGAAAATCAATGTCGCTCCCCTCGTCCGCCTCATTGCGGGCGTAGGAACCAAACAGGATAATCTTTTTTGGCTTTGCTGCCTCGCGAAGCAGCTCGGTAGCTTTTGCTATTTTTGTTTTATCTATCATAGGTTTATCCGGCACCAATAATATCAGACTGTTTTTAAATTGTCATTCAGTCCTTTATCATCTGTTTTAATAAATCGTTCTTCATTACAAAGAAATTTTATCAAAAATCTTCTTTAAATCAGGGGAAATTAGCCAAGTGACATGTCAAACTCAAATCGGCACAAAGTGGTTAAGGGGGTGACTCCCTTTTCCTATATCATCAAAGCCGCTCTTTATTCCACTAAGCACATACCCCTTGGCCTTTGATACTGAATCCTTAAGTTCAAATCCCCTGGCAAGGCCTGCGGCAATGGCGGAGGAGAGGGTGCATCCTGTCCCGTGAGTTGACTTCTGAATCTTCGGAGCTTCGTATATTTCAAACTTCATCCCGTCAAAAAATATGTCAACGGCCTTACCTTCCAGATGCCCACCCTTTATCAGGACGTTCTTGGCTCCTGTCTTCATGAACAGGGCAGCGGCGGCCTCTTTCATGGAGCTGACATCCGTAACCTTCATCCCTGTGAGGATAGAGGCCTCCACGAGGTTCGGGGTAACGATGGTGCAAAGATTCAGCAAGGTATCCTTTAGAATCTGGACAGCGTCCTCTTCGAGCAGAGGCGTTCCACTGCCGGATATTAGGACAGGGTCGAGGACGACATTCGGGACCTTTGTCTCCTCAATAAACTGACTTACTGCAATGACATTTTCAAGAGTTCCAAGCATCCCTATCTTTACTGCATCAATCCTGACATCCTCATAAATGGCCTTGAGCTGCTTTACAAGAAAGGTAGAGGGCACATGATAAACATCCTGGACGCCGACGGTGTTCTGGGAAGTCAATGAGGCAATAACTGCCATCCCGTAGACCTTATAAGCACAGAAGGTCTTCAGATCAGCCTGGATACCTGCCCCGCCGGATGGATCGGAACCTGCTATGGATAATACCGTTTTCATTGTTTCTGATTTTACACAATGGATGGGTTACAGGCAAGAAGTCTTTTCCCTTAGCTTTGCCAACCTGCCCGTGTCTTAGCGGTTATCGCCTTTATCCCGCCTGTCTCGATTTCAATATGGCCTCTGCGATTATCATATCTTCTGGGGTGGTTATCTTTATGTTCTGGTAGGAGCCTTCAATGATGCGGACTTTGTGCCCCATCCTCTCGACGAGGGAGGCATCGTCAGTCCCGTAGAACCCGTCTTTATATGCCTTATCAAAGGCCTCTTTTATTATCTCGTATTTAAAGGTCTGGGGTGTCTGGACCTGCCAGAGCTTTTTCCTCTCGAGGGTCTCGATAATGTTTCCCTCTTCATCCACGGACTTTATGGTGTCCTTGGCAGGGACGGCAACTACCGTGGCGCCGCAACCTACGGTCTCCTCTACGGACCTGTTGATTATATCCTCTGTCACAAACGGCCTGACACCGTCGTGTACCATGACTATGTCGCAGTTGTATATGGCGTCTATACCGTTTTTGACCGAGTCCTGCCTCTCCTTGCCCCCTGAAATAACCCTTATCGGTTTTGTGAACCTGATACCGTCAACCAGGTCGCAACAGTATGCACAATCTTCCTCGGGAACGATGAGATAAACCTCCGAGATCGCATCACACCCGTCAAAGACTTCAAGGGTATGGGCAAGGATAGGCTTCCCGCCTATTTCAAGGTACTGCTTGTTCCTTTCCCCTCCCATCCTCTTTCCTGCCCCTGCGGCAGGGATTAGTGCAATGACGTTCACGGTTACATCATACCTTTCGGACGTTTCTTTACCTCAAATGTCAGATCTGTATCCTGGCCTGAACCCCCGGGCTTTCCATCGGCGCCGTAAGATATTATGGTGGCCCGTCCCTCTTCTGCCAATTGATAAACAAATGGCCTTCCCCACGCATCCTTGGTCACATCTATCCCCCACTCTATATACGGTCCCTTCCAATTGGAACATCCGGCAGAGTTATCCACAAGCCCCTTCAGGCCGACCTCTGTGGACGGAAAATCGCCGCAGTCGAAGCGGTAGCGTTTCAATGCCTCGTCAAGACCTGTCATTACAGAGAATGTCTTGTCCTTTTCGCTCATCTTCTTGCAGCCTGCGAATAATGCCAGACAGATGAAGATTGCCAGAACTACTTTTTTATTCATTTTACCCCTTTCATGAAAAGACTATCCACAGATTGCACAGATTACGCATATTTTTCCCAATAATGGTTCGACAGGCTCACCATGAACGGATTTAACAACGATCATCCTGAGCCTGTCGAAGGATGACTACCTAATGCAGCCATTCGCTATACTTTCCTTCCCACTAGCGATGCCACCGCCTTTTTCCTTTCTGCTTCCTCTACAACCCCCTCCCTGTAATAGATAATGTGCAGGTCGCTGAACAGCCTTAGAAGCTCATTGGTCCCTAATAAAAACTCCGGGTTCTTAGGGTGCCCCAATTCTTTCTGTTCAAGAGTATAGGTCTCAAAGATGAGATATCCTCCCCTCTTCAACCCATTCTTTATTGCAGGGACAAGAGACCTCTGAAGGTAGTTGAAGTTTATGATGAGGTCACAGGTATCAGCCGGTATCTTGAACCCTTCAAGGTCAGCGGCAATAAAATTAATCCTCAGATCACCCGCTGCCTCGCGACTTCTATTGATCGCCGCTTCTGAGATATCTATAGCTTCGACCTCAAACCCGTGCCTTGCAAGGTAAATGGAATTTCTTCCCTCGCCGCAGGCTATGTCAAGGGCCTTTCCCTTTGGGATAATCGAAAGATACTCTATGAGAAGCCCGCTTGGATTCCGGTCTTTCCCCGTCATATTAGAATCCATCTACTTGCCTCAATGCCTCATAAAGCACGATCCCAACGGCTGTTGAAAGGTTAAGGCTCCTGACTTTTTTGCTGTACATCGGGATGGTTATGGCCCTTTCCATGTTTGCCTCTATCATCTCCTTCGGGAGTCCTGCCGTCTCCTTCCCGAAGACCAGGTAATCCCCCCTCTTGAAAGATGCCCGGGTGTATGGCCTCTCCACCTTTGAAGAGAGGTAGAAGAACCTGGCTTCCCCCGCCTCATTATAAAGTTCAGGCATGTCCTTGTGGTAGCGGACATCCACGAACTCCCAGTAGTCAAGCCCCGCCCTCTTGAGGTACCGGTCATCAGTGCTGAAGCCGAGCTTCCCGACAAGGTGGAGGACGGAGCCGGTGGCTGCACAGAGCCGAGCTATGTTCCCCGTATTTGGCGGTATCTCCGGCTCAAGAAGGACTATGTGCATTGGAACGCCTTTAATGTTCATGAGTGCTTGACATCCCGGTCTGTATCTGGCAGTAAAGACCGCCGTTGTAACACTCCGCGCACTCCATCTGAAGCACCGTATGTTTTATTCCCAGGTGGGCCAGCTTGTGTTCGACCTTTTCCCTTAACCCGTCAGCGGAACCGAGGCCTTGGTCATGGACCCACAGGTGGGCCGTTAATGCCGTAACTCCAGGGGCAATGGTCCAGATATGGACATCGTGAACACCAAGGATCTCCGGGAATCCGGCAATCTCCCTGGATATGCCCTCTATATCAAAGCCGCGGGGGGTCAACTCCAGGAATATATGGAGGGCTTCCCGAAGGACCCTGATCCCGCCTGCAATAACTAACACCCCAACAACAAGACTGGCAATGGGGTCGGCAATCCTCCACCCCGTGTATAGTATCACAAGGCCTGCTATAATTACACCTACGGATGAGATGGTATCGCTTACCACATGCAGCCATGCGCTCTTTATGTTAAGGTCATGGTGCTCTCCTTTTAAAAACCAGGCCATGACAAGGTTTCCTGCAAGACCGATGGATGCGATTACAAGCATGAGACTTGTCTCTACGGCTGGAGGGGAAATAAACCTCTGATACGCCTCAATGAAAATAAACAGGGCCACGCCGACAAGGATAACGCCGTTTATGGATGCAGCCAAGACCCCCATCCTGTGGTATCCATAAGTTGCCGTTCTTCCTGCTGGTCTGTGGGTAATGATGGATGCTATGAGACTCAGGGAGAGTGCCAGTGTGTCTGTAAGGACATGTCCCGCGTCACTCAAAAGGGCCAGGGAGTTGCTTAGCAGTCCGCCTATAACCTCTCCCACAAGGATGAGGAGAGTCACTCCAATGGCCCAGAGAAGCCTTTTTTCAACATGCGATACCATTGCATTAAAATAACCTTTCGGGTCAGTTTTGTCAAACGGCGATAAGATATCTTTATTTTGGTTGACTTGAGGCAGGACTGGACTTAAAATCGCAATAAAAATGGACAAAAGGATATATGTTACAGGTGATTAAGTGGAGATAAGAAGAGAAACCATAAAAAGGACTAAAAGGGTTGCCATCAAGGTCGGGAGCGCTGTCCTTACTCAGGGCAACGGTACGCTCAACGAAACAGCATTCAAGGGCCTTGCCCTGGAGGTTTTCAAGCTTCGAAACAGGGGCGTCGAAGTGGCCCTTGTGACATCCGGAGCCGTTGCAGCGGGTATGGGCAAGCTGGGATTGACTGAGAGGCCGAAGAGCATACCGGAAAAGCAGGCTGCCGCAGCAGCAGGACAGAGTTCCTTGATGGGGAGGTACGAACGGGTATTCGCATCTCATGACCTGAATGTGGCCCAGGTCCTTCTGACGCATGAGGACCTGAGCAGCAGGCACCGCTATCTGAACGCAAGGAATACCCTCTTTACCCTTCTATCTTATGGTGTTGTCCCGATTATAAACGAAAACGACACCGTTGTGGTGGACGAGATAAAGTTCGGGGATAATGACAACCTGTCCGCCCTTGTTGCAGGGTTGATAGATGCGGACCTTCTCCTGATATTGACCGATACTGACGGCCTCTATGACAAGGACCCTCGTTCCCACGCGGACGCGAACCTGATCTATTTGGTAGAGAAGATAGACAGCCATATAGAGCACATGGCAGGAGGTATTGGGACGTCCATAGCCACAGGGGGGATGATTACAAAGATACAGGCTGCCAAGAAGGCCTCTACCGTGGGAATAGCTACCATAATCGCCAGCGGAAGGGATATGGTTAATGTCGAGAAGGTATTTGCCTCTGAAAAGGTAGGGACGCTCTTCCTTCCGCAGAGCGAAAAGCTTACAAGCAGGAAACACTGGATTGCCACTGTCCTTAAGTCCAAAGGGAAGATCGTCGTGGACGATGGAGCGAAGGATGCACTGACCAGCAAAGGGAAAAGCCTCCTTCCTACGGGTATTGTTGGTGTTGAGGGTGACTTTGGTATTGGGGATGCGGTTCTGCTTGAAGATAAAGAAGGGAAGAAGTTTGCCCAGGGGCTTGCAGGATACACCCATGCGGAGATACTCCTCATAATGGGGCACAGGAGCAGCAGGATTGAGGAGATACTCGGTTATAAGTACTGCGACGAGGTTATACACAGGGATGACCTGGTGATACTATGATAAAGATTTGGATTTTGTAAAAACCAAGTGCGATAATCCCGACCATGAGCAGGGAAAGGCTGCTCTGAGGGTTAAATGTTTTGCATTATTGACACCGGAGTCATACATAGTATTTTGAGCGCTATTTTAGGGGCCGCTATAGTGAATATAATAATTTGAGGAGGATATACATGATTGCTGTTTGTCGTTCGGTTTTTAAGTTTTCTCGATCGAATAGGTTCTCTAAAGTTCTACCCTGTATGTCCGTTATAGCTGCGGTCCTTTTTCTGTCCGGGTGTGCTCAATATGCAATGAAGAAGGATTTGACGGCTCTTCAGCAAAAAGCCGGAGAGACGGACCAGGAGTTCAATGAAAGGTTATCCAGGATTGAGCAGGCTCCAAAGGCTGATCCCGCGGTTTTAACTTTCCTTTCGGAGCGTGTGGAAAAGATTGAAAAGTCCACCCTGGAGTTGGAAAGGAGGACCGAGCCCCAGCCCCAGATGACGCTCGGCGTTAAGGCCGTTAGCGCCGAGGATATGAACGGTCTGGTAAGAAAGATAGACGATCTGGACAATAGGATAAGGAGCATCAATGCCACGAAAAAGGTTGCGCTTAAGAGCGTGTCCTTTCCTTTAGGGAAGGCCAGGGTAGAGGACCTTTCGAGGGCCGAGCTGTCCAAGCTGCGAGAGAATGCTGTGAGGATAAGGGAGGAGAAGCCTTCAACGGTGGAGATCGTCACCTGGTCCGACAGCAAGGGGACGCCGGATAAAAAGGAAAGGGTTGCCAGTGAAAGGGCCAGGAACGTAGCGTCTTATTACAGGAAAAAGGCAGGAAAAGCTGTACCTATCGAAGTTCTGACAGTTTTCAAGGTTGCTACTGTCTCAGGATCGTTCTGGCGCAGGGCGGACACGACCATGTGGATGACCTTGGAGCTGAAATGAAAGAGATGATCTAGTCCGTCAGATACGTATAGGAAAATGGGAACCTCCCATTTACTCCCTGAAGTGGTGGAATTGGTAGACGCGCACGTTTAAGGGGGGTGTGGCGAAAGCTGTGTGGGTTCGATTCCCACCTTCGGCACCTGTCTCTTTCCTATAAACCCTTACAATTACTGTTTACAACTAACCTGTTTGGCACCTTGACAGCCTGATAAACCTTTGGTAATTTAGCAGCCTTGCTCACCGCTTTTTAAAAGGAGCTTCCCTATGACACCGTTGAGTAAGGACTTTTATTGGTTATTGATTTGCAGTTTTTTGTTTCTGGGGCTGCTGCTGCCAGGGTGCGGCGATACTTTAGGAACTACAGACGAACCACAACCTGAGGCTCCTGCAGGAGTTTCTGCTACACCAGGAAACGGTCAGGCGACAATACGTTGGAATGATGTTTCAGGCGCAACATCGTATAATATTTACTGGTCAAACACATCAGGTGTTACCAAAACCAACGGCACAAATATTTCCAAGGTCACCAGCCCTTATATCCATACAGGTCTTACCAACGGCACTACTTATTACTATATTGTAACCGCCGTGAATGCCGATGGGGAATCAGTAGAATCTGCCCAGGTTAGCGCATCGCCGGAGGCCGCTGGCGGTTCTACCGGTAGCCAGTTTGTTGCAGTTGGGGCATCTGGGGCTGTTATAACCACTCCGGATGGGGTGAATTGGGCAAGCCAGAGTTCCGGGATTAGTGACTTTATTTTAGGGATTGTATGGTCCGGGAGTCAATATGTTGCTGTCGGCGGCCTTATTTACGCCGACGTTATTACCTCTCCAGATGGAGTGACATGGACAAGCCGTGATCCGGGGTTGGGAACGAGCGAAGCTAATGGGTTGCGTGGTGTTGCATGGTCTGGAAGCCAATTTGTTGCCGCTGGAGGTTTTGGTAAAATCATTATTTCTCCAGACGGAATAACTTGGACAGCCCAGATTTCGGGGACCAGCAATTGGCTGAATGGACTTGTATGGGCCGGGAACCAGTTTGTGGCATTTGGGAGTTCAGGCACTATCCTTATTTCCCCTGACGGAGTAAACTGGGCAACTCAGGCTTCGGGAACGAGTTATAGCATATTAGGGGTTACATGGTCCGGCAATCAGCTTGTAGCGGCCTTAAATTCCGGCGCCATAATAACTTCACCTGACGGGGTAACCTGGACAACCCAAGTTTCGGGAACAACTAATTCGCTATCAGGAGTTACATGGTCAGGCGACAAATTCGTAGCTGTTGGGAGTTCCGGTACTATAATAACTTCACCTGACGGAGTGACTTGGACGACCCAGGCTTCGGGAACCAGCAATTCGCTGGTTGAAGTCATTTGGGCTGATGGGCAGTTTATTGCGGTTGGGGAATCCGGCACTGTTTTAACCTCTCCAGATGGAGTGACATGGACAAGCCAAAATTCAGAAACGAGCAATTCATTATACGACGTTATCTGGTCTGATCCTTAGTGTATTGCGGTTGGAAATTTTGGTACCATAAATAAACGCAAATAAACGGGATTTATTTTAAAACAGCTCCCCGCCGCCAACCTCAGCAATCCTCCCGCATCTTCCCGTCCAGTAGGTATTCATGGAGAAGCTTACTCAAATGATGCTTCAAAAAATCACACCTTTTTTTCAATTCCCGCCTCTATTTCTTGAATAAATGTTTCAGCCTTTTTCATCCATTGCATAACCTTAGTCGCTTTTCTGGCGGAACTCGAACCTGCTGGAATAGAATCTGTCGGCCTCAATACTGATTTTATCGGTCTTTACAAAATGCTCGTTGAAATATGCCCTGATGCCGCTGTGCTTAGAGGATGAAAGGTCCTTATGCAGGAGAAGAGAGACGTTATAGACAAAAAATACGGCTGGCATCTGGTAGTTTCTCAGAAGTGCTTTATTGTATCTGGTCTGTAAAGCAGGCGGCTTATACGCTAAGAAAAGAGATTAGCCCTTTTTCCTGGTTCTGATAATCCACTTCCTTCCCTCCTCAGCCAATAATATAACCGGCGTAAAGGCAAACAGGAAGCCCCATTCCTTTATCCCAAGCGGTGCAAGGCCGAATATCCTTTGCAGGAAAGGCGTATAGATAAGGAGCGTAATTATGGTCAGCTCTGAGGCTATTCCCCACAGGACAAGCCTGTTTCTGAAAAGGCCTACTTTAAAGACCGATTCCCTTTCTGTCCTGCAAGCGAAGACGTTTCCGATCTGGGTCGCCACAATCCCTGCAAGTGTCATGGTTGTTGCCGTTGCATAAATCAACCCAGAGTCCGCCATCTCCATTCCAGGCATCCAGCCATGCTGGTAGTAGATGAAGAAGAAACCTGACATGCATGCAAGGGCCTCCATAGGCCCAAGAAAACAGTATGCCCTTAATAAAAGTGGAGCATCAAGGAGCCTCTTGTTTTTTGGCCTTGGCGGTCTGTCCATGGTGCCGGGCTCCGGGGGTTCGGTCCCAAGACCAAGGGCAGGGACGAGATCAGTTCCAAGGTCTACTGCCAATATCTGCATGACTGTCAGCGGCAGGGGTATCCTGAAGAGTACGAAGGCAATGAACGGGACTATCTCCGGGATGTTGCTGGCAAATATGTATGTGACAAACTTCTTTATGTTCGCGTATACCGCCCTACCTTCCTCAATGGCCGCTACAATGGATGCAAAGTTGTCGTCAGTCAGGATCATGGCAGCAGCCTCTTTTGCCACATCAGAACCCCTTATCCCCATGGCGATGCCTATGTCCGCCTTCTTTAAGGCAGGGGCGTCGTTTACTCCATCCCCTGTCACTGCAACCACATGATCCATCTCTTTGAGAGTTGAGACTATCCTCATCTTGTGCTCAGGGGAGACCCTGGCAAATACCACCTCTTCAGCCAGTAATGTCTTTTTAAGGGCCTCATCATCCATCTCAGCCAGTTCCAGTCCTGTTATGACCCTTGGGTTTGGAGTCTTTGTAAGCCCTATTTTTTTTGAGATTGAGAGGGCTGTGAGCCCATAATCCCCCGTGATCATGATTACCCTTATCCCTGCCCTGTGGCAAAGCTCCAATGCATCAGGGACCTCCGCCCTTGGAGGGTCCATCATCCCGACAAGCCCTATGAAGATAAGATCCTTCTCAGTGTTTCCAACTGTAAACCCGTCCGAGAAATCAAGAGGCCTGTAGGCTACTGCCAGGACCCTCAACCCTTCGCTGGCCTGGGAGTCGTTTTCAGCAAGCACCTCCTCTTTCAACTGCTCTGTGAACGGTACTATCTCATTCCCCATAAGGATATGGGTGCAAAATGCGAGGGTCTCTTTTGGAGCGCCCTTTGTGAATGCCACCGGTTTTCCTTCAACCATATTAACCGACGTCATCATCTTCCTTATGGAATCGAAGGGGAGCTGTCCAACCCTTGGCAACGCCTTTCTTCTTGCCTCAATGTCAAGCCCGCCCTTGGCTGCCATGACAAGCATGGCTGCCTCAGTCGGGTCTCCTGTAATTCCCCACTGCTCTCCCTTCTGACGCGGTGGGACCACGCCTGCATTGTTGCAGAGTACAGAGGAATCGAAGAGAAGGTACATCCCCTTTTCCCTGATTTCAAGCCTGGAAAGGGCAACCCCTTTTTGATAAAACTCACCCCCCGGCTCATATCTTATGCCGCTTACATCGCTCACCTTCCCGTTGACCCACACCTTTGTGACTGTCATAGCGTTGGTTGTAAGGGTCCCTGTCTTATCAGTACAGATGACCGTTGTACACCCGAGGGTCTCAACTGACGAAAGCCTCTTTATGATGGCATTCCTCTTGACCATCCTCTGAACAGCCATTGCCAGGGACAGAGATACTGTTGGAAGAAGCCCCTCTGGGACGTTTGCAACTATGATCCCTATGGCAAATATGAATGCTGCGGTCAGGCTCAGGTGGCCTATGTAGGTGCCGAGGAAAAAGAAGGCAACACCCATTGTCACAGCAATGTAGGTGACTATCTTTGTGACCTTTTCAATCTCGATCTGCAGGGGACTCTTGTCCTCCTTCAGCTCCTGGGTAAGCGACGCAATCCTGCCTATCTCAGTGTGCATCCCGGTGGCTATTACAGCAGCCCTCCCAGTCCCTGACGCCACAGTAGTCCCTGCAAATACCAGATTCGGGAGCTCTGTCCAAATGAACGCCTTCCCATCTGCAACAGCCTCAGCCATCTTGTAAATAGGCTTAGACTCCCCTGTGAGGGCTGAATTGTCGACTCTCATATTGGAGGCCTCTATCAGCCTCGCATCTGCGGAAATGCTGTCCCCTTCATCGAGGAGAATGATGTCTCCTGGAACCAGCTCTTCAGCAGATATCTCTTTTTCTGCACCGTTTCGCAAGACCCTTGACTTGCGGGGCAGAAGCTTCTTTAGTGCATCCAGTGCCCTTTCCGCCCTGTATTCCTGCCAGAAGCTGAAGACGGCATTTATGATTATCACTGCGAATATTGCCCATCCCAATTCAGGCATGTCTGCCACAAATGAGAGAACACCACCGACCCACAAAAGGATGGCAAGAAGATTATAAAGGTTCTCGGAAAACCGCAGGACGAGAGACTTTCCTTTGATCTCTCGAAGGAGATTGGGGCCGTATCTTTCAAGACGGATTGCGGCCTCTTCATCAGAAAGCCCAGCCGGGCTTGTCCTTAGCTCCTCGTATAACTTATCAACTGGTAGCGGGTAGAAAGCCTCCTTCCCGCCCTTTTCATGGTGGAGAATCAGGGTTAGCGCTGATGCCGCGCTCTTGGATTTACGAATAGAATGATAAAGCATCTTGTCTGTAAATATGGAGGCAGACTCGGAGAGAATCTGGAGATGAAGTTCTGTCTCTTCTGTGGGAGTTAGAAAAAGGAAAAAGAGGTAAACAGGGTGGCCATCTTTCGCCTTGAAATCAACACCTCTTCTGGAGATGCCCAGGACTGCCACAGGCTCTTTCAGCCCGTCTATCCTTGCATGAGGAAATGCCACCCCCTGGCCGAAGGCCGTTGTGTCGAGGGCCTCTCTCTCCAAAAGCAGATTAAGGACTGCTCCTGGCTCTTTTACCTTCCCTGCCTTGTTGAGAGCCCTGACCATCTCTTCCAGTGCCCCTTTTTTGTCTTTGGCCCGAAGGTTTGGGAGGATTACCTGTTTGTCCAGGAGGTCGGAGAGTTTCATGAAGAAAGTATACAGCGAATAATGATTATTATCTACCGTTTAGCAAAGGGAGGGTCCAGGGGGATTTGTGATAGTTTGCATAGACAGATTAGTGACTAACATGCCAAATCGTATATTAGTCACTAAAAAAGAGTAATTAAACTGAAGAGATAAGTCAACAAGTTTTTTTAATTGACACCCCATTTATTGCCGTGATATTGTTCAATAAGTTTGTAAACGAATAACCTTCTAACTGACTAACATCCTTTTTGGCAGGATAGAAAGGTCTATCTAATAACTGGTTATGTAAATTAAAGGACAATCAAATATGACTACTTCTATTAGAGATTATGAATATTTCAAAAATAAAACATTGCCAGAACTTGCAAAATTAAGATTTTCAATGGATTCTCCTACTGCACTTGCTCAATTAGTTTATGAAGAAAAATTAATGGAGCAACAAGATAACTATAATAAAGAACAAATAGAACTGCAGCACCAAAAAAATACAGAACTTGTTAAAGAACAGGTTAAATGGATTAAATATTCCACACTTATTACAGCTTCAGCCACCATCGTAGCAGCGTTATTGGGCTGGTATTTAGGTCAAGAGAACCAACAACTAAAAGAACAATTACGACTAAAAACTGAGTTGCTACAACAAATTGAACTCCATACCAAAAATATGAAGTTGGATACTCTCCCTTTACAAATACACGATAAAGTTCCATCAAAATCTCCTAATGAAAATCTCTTACATAACAAGCCGCTCCAGGCGGGGCATAACCCCGCCCGCTGAGCTTAATCGTTAGCCACCTAAGCAAGGAACAACAATGCCAAGTATATTTTTAAGCCACTCCCATCCAGACAAAGTATTTGCAAGAAAGTTAGCAAATGATTTGCGTCTGGCAGGACATGTGGTTTGGATTGATGAAGCAGAAATCAATATTGGTGATTCGCTGATCGAAAAAATACGAGATGGACTAGACAGAGTTGATTATGTGGCAGCCTTATTGTCTAAGATATCAATTAACAGCCAATGGGTTCAAAAGGAATTAGATATTACGTCTAATCGCGAAATAGATGAGAAGCGGGTCATCGCTTTACCTCTTCTTCTTGAAGATGTTGAGCTTCCTGGCTTCCTGAAGGGCAAGTTATATGGGGATTTTAGGAAAGAAGATCAATATGATGAAACACTGCACAAGCTTTTGGATGCTCTAGGCCCTGCAGCTCCACTAGAAGATATAAGCCAAAATGAATTAGAACATCTCAAGAGAAAATTAGAATTGGCAAACAAAGTTATTAACTACCATACAAAAGATCAGCAGCACCGCGCTGTTGCTATTTCGTCCGATTGGAGTCCTACACTTAGAGAAGCAGTCGATAAAGCAAACAAACGTTATCCTGAATACAGGCAAGTTGATGAGGCCTACGCCTTCGAGATCGGGGACATATCTGTTACCGTAGATTATCTATTGAACGCAGTCATGGAACAATTACGGGGAGGTAATTCTATAGATGAACTTCTAACAAAAGAAGACAAGTGGCAAGAAGCTAAGTTAATGCTAAATGCATTAGATAACTCTCTTAACTTGAGAGAGTTAAATGGCTAACAATTGGGTCAACCAGACGGCGGGGAGCAGCGTTGCGCTAATCGCGGCTAGTTCAGTGGCCGCCGCTGGTTACCCTTGGCGTTAGGCATCACAATAAATAACACTGGAGAATGAACTACTAAATGAAGCTTACAATAGATCAAATTGATAAAATCAACGATACTATGAAGTTTATAATCAAATGGTGTCCTTGGTTCGGTGAAGAAGACCTAATCATCTCCGAAGAAAAGATAAAGGAAATCATAGAGGATGGAGAAGAAATAGAAGACTTAGAGTTTGCATTTCCAGGAGAAGACGAAAGTTATTATATTGATATACAAACTTTTCTAAACCTTTCTGATGAAATTAAATCTATTAAAATAATACATGAAGGACTAATTAGAACTAACTTACGAAGTTACTATATAGTAAGTGTCTCGGATTCCGAACACGGCTATATTCTCGAAGATATTCTTGATATAAATATAAAACCTAGTGATGGCATCGAAATTAATTTAACGAATGAATCATTAATCATAGGACTGGCTGCCACCCACCTTGAAGAATATGATAAGGATGACTGGGGAACATACTCACAGTATATAGTTTTGGAAATTATATATAATGATAAAACAAAAATACTGCCCATAGATGATGAACTTGGATTAGTACAATCTTTTCTTTTTGAATTTGCAGATAGTACAGGAATTGCGCTCACATTATCAGAAATCAACCGCCCATTTTCAGATTTTGACACTCTAAGATGCGAAACAGAGGAAACAATGACTAAAGGCTTAAGAGGCTTGGAGACATATAATGAAGGAATGAAATTATTTGTATCTGCTATTCAAATTCAAGACCAAGAATTAAAATTTCTAAATTTTTATAAGGTATTAGAGCATATCGCCCCAATTGCTGTAAATTCAGAAGCCAATGAGCTGATGAGAAAAAAACTTGACGCTCCGAAAAGTAAATTTGAAGATGGAGATTTTATTAGATCAATTTTTGACTTAGCAATCGCAATGCGGGATAAATTTAATGATGAGGATTTAATCAAAGCAACTTTCAATACGTGTTTTGACTTTATAGGATTATTTGAAGAACTTCCAAATACCTTAAAAGGACAAATTCAAAAACATCTGAATCTAAAAGAACTATCATATAAAACTGAAAAACAAAAAATTACAACAGCATGTAATATGGCAGGTAAAGTAATCTATTCAACAAGAAACAAGGTAGTTCATGCAAAAGCAAATTTTATTTCTACTGGAAATGAAGTAGCTTACGAAGAAATGTATGAATTAAATAAATTTATGAAAGAAGCATGTTCACAAGCGATAAGGTGGTATTCAAGGCAGCCAAAACATTTAAGATTTGATCCAAGCACGACGAAACAAACAGGACAGTCATAGGTGGTATATGTACAATTAAAATGAGCCTAACAAATCGCTCAAGCGGCGATAGCCACTTAGCTCTGCGTTATGTGTGACAAATAATTAATGACATATATCAAAATCAATAAAGGAGAATAGAAATGGAAAAACTTGTAAAACTCACTCTGTCGCCATTCAGCCCAAATATTGAAGTCGTTGATAAAATGGTCATGAAAGTGCATGTCCCTTATTCCGAGGAAATGGTTACAATGCAGTTCAACCCAAATATTCAAGACTACAAAGAACAAGACGACAAACCTGGGATTAAAGTTCGTCAAACTACATTCTCCACTTCCACCGCTCAAACAACAACCGTTCCCTTCGATTTCAAGGCCAATAATATTCAAGATATCTTCGTTGAAAATACAAAATATACCGTCAAATTAATGACTATAGGGAAAGAACTCATTCAAGGGCAAAATTTTCTTTATTTTGATTTTTTTGTGACTTGGGCATAATGTCTTCATGTTTCTCATTGGTAAAATATTTTATGCCACGTGTCTCCTGAATTTGAACAATATGTATCTATTTACCTTTAACAATGTGCCATGTATTAAGGATTTCCATTTGCATTCACCCCCTTTTTAAATTTAGGATACAATCTCACATAACAAACGGATGGAGCCGATGTTACGGCTCACCCTTGGCGTTATATGAGGACACAAAGGACATAATGGAAAAAACACAATTAACCACTATTATTGTTACAGCAATTGTTACAGCCTTTTTAAAAGTATCTGTTGACGGATTAGTAAAAGTAGTTAGTACCCAACTTGTCGGGAAACTCAGCAAAGAAACTAAACAAATCTTTATGATAGTTATTTTTGAGAGTAGCATTGCTTTATTTAACATTTATTATCTCCACAAATTAATACAAGTACAAGAACCTATCTCTCGCTTAGATATAGTTTTCTTATCTATGTGGACTTCTGTAACTATTTTCTCAGTATATGTTTTTGGATATAGTTTTTTAATTCTTTTGAAAAATATCCGAATAAATATTTTCTCAAATAGAAGTTAAATTCTCATATAACAAGCGGATGCAATAGACTCCGCTTTGCTACACTATTGATCCTTAGCGTTAGCGATGAAAGGATAGTCAACGACTATGATTGTCACAATTAAAAACTGCAACAATATTGATACCGGCACTTTTGTGATAGACGAAAATGTCCTCAACATCAAATATGCAATGAATGGGACAGGGAAAAGTACAATTGCGCGTGCTATTGAGCTAAGTACGAAAGGGGATGGAAGCATTACTGAGTTGACTCCTTTCAAATACCTGGAATCCGGTGCCTTAGATAATAAACCCATGATTTCTGGGCTAGATGGGTTCTCGCCTGTAGCAATATTCAACGATACGTACATAGATCAATTCGCATTCAGGCAAGACGAAATATTGGCGAACAGCTTCGAGGTCTTTGTCAAAACTCCAGACTACGAACAGCATATCGAAAAGATCGAAAAAATTATCACAGAAATCCGAGAGACCTTTCGTGAGTCCAAGGAGATAGATCAGGTTATTGGTGACTTGGCAACGCTTAGTGATAGTTTTGGAAAATCCAAGTCAGGATATTCAGAAGCTGGCGCATTAGCGAAAGGCATCGGCAAAGGGAATAAGGTTGCCAACATCCCGAAGGGCCTAGAAAGCTATTCGGCGTACTTGAAAAGCTCATCAAACTCAAAATGGCTAAGATGGCAAATGGAGGGCAATAACTATTCTGTCTTGTCCGACAATTGCCCCTACTGTACGTCGCTTACCCAAGACAAGAAAGATTCCATTTTGCAGGTAAGCAAAGAGTATGACGCAAAATCAATTGAGCATTTGAATAAAATATTGGCGGTTATCGAAAGTTTAGGGAAATACTTCAGCCAAGACGCCAAGGATAAGTTACTAAAGATAACGTGTAACATTAAAGGCATAACCAAAGAAGAAATCAATTATTTGCTCCAAATAAAACAGCAAGTGGACACATTGAAAAGCAAGATGCTAGACATAAAAGGCATTACGTATTTTTCCATGAAAGATGCCGCGAAAGTCTCTGAATATTTTGCCAGCCTTATGATCAATCTAGAATACTTGCCAGAAATGAACTCGGTTAGCACAGGCGAAATTGTTGAAAAACTGAATCGATCCCTTGTTAATGTTCTTACCCAAGTTGGAATCTTGCAGGGGGAGATCGCTCAGCAAAATGGGTTAATCAAGAGAACGATCGAAGAGCACAAGTCGGAAATCAATTACTTCCTTAAGAATGCAGGATACAAATATCACGTCGATGTCGAGTATGGTAATGAATCGTACAAAATGCGGCTTCGCCATATTGATTATTCACAATCCGTCGCCAACGGCAGTCAACATTTAAGCTATGGGGAGAGAAATGCATTTGCTCTTGTTCTCTTTATGTATGAGTGCTTGTCCAAGAATCCTGGCATAATTATCTTGGATGACCCAATATCATCTTTTGACAGAAATAAGAAATACGCTGTTGTCGATATGCTATTTCGCGGAAGAAAGAGTCTGAGAGGCCGAACCGTACTAATGATGACGCATGACATAGAGCCTGTCATCGACATTCTTTACAATCTGCCAGGAATATTTTCTCCACTCCCGCATGCCGCGTTTATCGAATTGAAGAACGGAACAATCCGGGAGATACCAATAACCAGAGATGACATTTCGACATTTGGGCAGATATGTGACAAGAATATTCTCAGCCGAGAGGAAGAAGTCGTTAAACTCGTCTATCTGCGCAGGTATTATGAGATCTTAGATAATAAGGGGTTAGCTTATCAGGTATTATCAAACCTCCTTCATAAGCGCAACTCCCCTTTCAAGAAAGAAAATGCTAAAGAGATTCTTCTGACACCACACGAGATTGAAGAAGCAACTAGTGAAATCAAGCTGAAGATGCCATTATTTGACTACAACAGATTACTAGCGCGGTTGTCTGATGTGGCGTATATGAAGAACGCATTTGCTGAGGCTGCATACAACTATGAGAAGCTCCAAATATTCCGTGTTCTACAAGACGGCTATCCGGAGAGTGGTGTGATTCAGAAGTTCATCAACGAAACATTTCACATAGAAAATGAATATATTATGCAGGTTAATCCATGCAAATACGAAATTGTACCCTCGTACATCATTGACGAATGCAATAAGCTCGTTATGGAACAAGAATGACGCTAACCAGTGGCTGAACCTGACGACGGCTACTGTGTCAGTAGACAGTTTCACGTGCTGGGTCCAAGCGCCCCCGCAGGTTAGCCGTACGTTATAAATAAAATTACTGCTTCTTCTACCTTAAAATAGACATTCCCCTCTCAAAAGCGCAAAAACCCCTCTTGGATAAAGGGTTTCAGTGAGGTATACTCCTCACCAGTTAGGTGAAACCACAATATCACAAAGAGGGGGTAGAAAGATGATACAACAAACCTTG
>JAUSKU010000080.1 GCA_030646755.1 Deltaproteobacteria bacterium | reverse complement strand
CAAGGTTTGTTGTATCATCTTTCTACCCCCTCTTTGTGATATTGTGGTTTCACCTAACTGGTGAGGAGTATACCTCACTGAAACCCTTTATCCAAGAGGGGTTTTTGCGCTTTTGAGAGGGGAATGTCTATTTTAAGGTATCCAATGAAATGGAAACCTGTTGACACATATTAGTTAGTATGCTAACTAATATCCAATGGATGGTTATAGAGTCGATGACAGTTTAGGGTTCCTTGCAAACAGGCTTGCCACAGCTATGAGGTATGCCTTTGAGAAGAGGCTTGAAGAGTTCGGGCTTACGGCGCCCCAATATGGATTTCTTGCAAGGCTGTTTGAGGAAGACAGTCAGTCGCTTAGCATTATAGGGAAGAGCCTGTATTGTGATAAGCCAACTATGACGGGGATCGCCAATCGTCTGGAAAAAAAGGGTTTTATCAGGAAGGTGAGGGACGAGGAGGACAGGAGAGTCATAAAAGCCGTACTTACGGAAAACGGGAGGCGACTCAGGGATGTCCTCCGTAATATGGCAAAAGAGTTGAATGCCGAGGCATTAAATGACTTTTCAGAAAAGGAGACAAAACTGTTCAAATCGATGCTGAAGATGTCTCTTGATAACGTTTTAAAGATGGTTGAAGGAGGTGTAATAAATGTTTAGAACTAAAGCCATAGCAATAGCTGCTTCGCTGTTAATTTCAGCCTTCTGGGGATGCTCCGAAAAGCCGAAAGAGGTGAAGCAGGAGGCAGGCAAGGAGGTTCTGATCACTACTGCCAAGGCAGAGTTAAGGCCAGTGGAAAGGTCCGTCACCTTTGTAGGGGAGCTCCAGGCTGAGGAAGAGGCTACCATAAAGGCCGAGATAAAGGGAAAGATAGGCGGAGTATATAAGAACCTGGGTGAATCGGTAAGAAATGGGGAGTTGATAGCAAACATTAATTCTGAGGAATACAGGATATCTCAGGAGCAGGCCACACAAGCCCTGAAGGAGGCTCAATCCAAATATGAACTTGCCAGGTTGAACTGGGAGAGGGCAAAGGGACTTTTTGATAAGGGGCTTATATCTGAGAGGGAGAGCGACGAGGCCAGGGAGTCGCTGAAGGGCCTTGAGGCCACTGTCAAAGAGAGGCATGCCGCCCTTGAAATGGCGGCAAAAAGGCTGAGGGATACCTCTATTATTGCCCCGTTCTCAGGGGTCATAAAGGAAAGGTTTGTCAACCCCGGTGATTATATGGAGGATAAGGGGGCCATAGTATCTATTGTGGCCCTTTCTCCCTTGAAGCTTCGTGCATCAGTGCCTGAGAGCGCTGCGGCAAGTATGAAAAAGGGGCTTAAAGTCGCCATCAGTGTTGTGGCCTATCCCAATAAGATATTCGAAGGGGCTGTAATACGCATAAGCCCGTCAGTTGATCCCAGGACAAGGACCCTCCACATAGAGGCCGCATTTTCGAATAAGGATGGAATATTGAAACCGGGGTTTTTTGCCAAAGGAAAGGTTGTAACAAAGGGTGATGACAAGGCGGTGTTTGTGCCGGAAGAGGCCCTGATTGCCTTTGCAGGTATAAAGAAGGTGTTTGTCATAGAAAACGGCGAAGCCTCCGAGAGGATCGTCAAGGTTGGAGAGAGGATAGAGAATCTGCTTGAGATAACCGAGGGCGTGAAGGAAGGGGAGGTTATTGCTACCTCTTCCCTGAACAAGATTTCAACAGGGATCAAGGTAGAGGTAAAAAGATGAAATTAGCCGATATAAGCGTAAAATATCCGGTCTTTGCCACTATGATGATAGCATTCCTGGTGGTTGTTGGACTCATGTCTTATTTCACACTCGGGTTGGATACATTTCCAAAGGTGGACTTCCCTACTGTGACAATAACAACCTCCCTCAAAGGGGCGTCCCCTGAAGAGATAGAGACCCAGATAACCAAGCCCGTGGAGGAGGTTGTAAACACCATAAGCGGCATAGACGAACTCAGGTCAACATCTGTTGAAGGGGTTTCCCATGTATTCGTGACGTTCCTCCTCGAGAAGGATATAGATGTAGCAGCCCAGGAGGTCAGGGAGAGGGTGGCTACCATTGTTTCCCAGTTCCCCAGAGATACAGATTCACCTGTCATACAGAAGATGGACAATGACGCAGCCCCTGTCATGGCCATAGTTGTCTCAGGGAACCGTTCGGCCAGGGAGGTTACTGAACTGGCAAAGAAAAAGATAAAGGAGTCCCTTGAGACCGTTAACGGCGTTGGTTCCATTACTATGGTTGGCGGAAGGGACAGGGAGATACAGGTAACAGTTGACATAAACAGGTTGAATGCCTATGGAATAGGGATAGACCAGGTTGCCAGGGCCATAGGGGCGCAGAATGTCGAAGTACCTGGCGGAAGGATAACCCACGGTGAAAGGGAGATGGTCTTGAGGACCATGGGAAGGATTAATACCGTGGAGGGATTCAATGATGTAATAGTCGCCAATGTAAGCGGAGTTCCGATAAGGCTTTCAGATGTAGGGAAGGTGGAAGATACCTTTGAGGAGCCAAGGACCATATCACGGCTGGATGGAGAGAACGCCGTATCACTTCTGGTAAGGAGGCAGTCAGGCACCAATACGGTGAAGGTCATTAATACTATTAAGAAAAAGATGGATGCACTAAAGGGAACCCTCCCATCAGATATAAAGATGGAGGTGGTCAGGGACCGCTCCAGGTTCATACAGAAGTCTTATGACGAGGTGATGCATCACCTGATCCTCGGCGGCTTTCTTGCGAGCATCGTGGTTCTTGTCTTCATGAGGAACTGGAGGAGCACCATTATCGCGGCAGTCTCAATCCCTGCGTCAATAATAGCAACATTTACTGCCATAAACTTCCTTGGTTTTACCCTTAACAACATGACGATGCTGGCCCTTGCCATATGCACAGGTATCGTCATTGACGACGCTATCATCGTCATTGAAAACATATTCAGGTATATAGAGGAAAAAGGTTATACTCCAATGGAGGCCGCAAAGGCCGCCACATCCGAGATAGGGATGGCTGTCATGGCTACTACCCTTTCCCTTGTAGTCATATTCCTTCCGGTGGCATTCATGCCGGGCCTTCCCGGAAGGTTCTTCTTCTCCTTCGGCATCACTGCCGCGTTTGCCATAATGATATCCCTTCTGATAGCATTTTCCCTTACTCCGATGCTTGCATCCAGGTTTTTAAAGGCAGGCGGCCATAAGGTCTCAAAGGAGTCAATATTTTACTCCGCTATAGACCGCTGGTATGGTGTGATGCTAAAATGGTCCATCAGTCACCGTCTTATCATGGTGATTCTGGGCATTGCCATTTTCTCAACAGTCTTCTATATATTCCCAAGGGTAGGCAAGGAACTGGTTGTAGATGACGACCAGAGCGAGTTCGAGATAGTGATAGAGACACCTGAAGGCTCATCCCTTGAGAAGACCGACAGGATACTCCGGGGCATAGAGGATGAGGTGCGCAAGCTCCCTGGTGTTGCCCATGCATTTACAACCATTGGCGCAGGGGAGACGGCATCTGTTACCAATGCGGCCATATACCTGGCCATGGTCCCTCTAAATGAGAGGAAGTTTTCCCAGCGGGATTCTATGAAGGAGGCGAGAAAGCTCCTGAGGAAATACCCTGAGCTCAGGGTGAGCGTCCAGAACATTGGTATGATAAGCGGCGGAGGTTTCAGGCAGACTCCTGTAAACCTGGTCTTGAGAGGGCCTGACCTGAAACAGCTCGATATCTATGCAAAGGATATAGTTGACTATGCCAGGACCGTCCCCGGCATGGTTGATGTGGATACTTCCCTGGCTGTCAGGAAGCCGGAGGTAAGGGTGGAGATAGACAGGGACAGGGCATCGGAGCTTGGAGTGCCCATAGACTATCTGTCTTCAAGCCTCAGAACCATGGTCGGAGGAGAAGAGGTGACCAAGTTCAAGGAGGGGGACGAACAATACCCTGTCACAGTCAGGCTTATGGATGATTACAGGAAAGACCCTGGCGTGGTATCGAGGCTTACGGTATCTTCATTGAAAGGTGTGCCTGTAAGGCTTGACAACTTTGTAAAACTGTCGGAGGAGAAGTCCCCAGCCCAGATAGACAGACAGGACAGGGAGAAGCAGGTGACTATCATGTCAAACCTCGAAGGGATTGCCCTTGGGGAGGCTGTGACAAAGCTTCAGAAAAAGATAGATACAATGGACCTTCCCCAGGATTACTCCACCGTATTTATAGGAATGGCAAAGACGATGAACCAGGCAATGCTTGGCTTTACTATGGCCACCATCCTCAGCATGATATTTATATACATGGTGCTTGCGTCCCAGTTCAACTCCTTTGTCCATCCTTTTGCTATCATGTCGTGCCTCCCTATCTCACTGCCCTTCGGGTTCTTTGCCCTTCTTGCGACAGGAATGACCCTGAATGTTTACAGCATGATCGGCGTGTTGATGCTCTTCGGGATAATAAAGAAGAACTCCATCCTCCAGGTGGACTATACCAATAAATTAAGGGAGCAGGGTGTTCCGAGGGATGAGGCGATAATAAGGGCTAACCATGTAAGGCTCAGGCCTATCCTGATGACGACCATATCCATCGTTTTCGGTATGCTCCCTATAGCCCTCGGCAAGGGCGACGGAAGCGCTTCAAGGGCATCTATGGCAATGGTCATGGTCGGGGGCCAGACCCTCTCCCTATTGATTACACTTTTGATAACTCCTGTGGTATATTCACTACTGGATGATCTAAGAAATATAAATTGGAGGAGGTTTTCCAAATGAGGCCCTCTGTTAAGTTTTTCTTTATTCCCGTTTTACTTGCGGCCCTTCAGGCCTCTCAGGCTTTTACGCAGGAGAGGAAACCTCTTACCCTGGAAGAATGCATTGACATAGCGTTGAAGAACCACCCTTCCATAAGGGCGGTAGAAAGTGGAGTATCTGTGGCCGGTGAACAGTACCTTGAGGCAAAGTCTTCGTACTATCCTCAGGTCAGCGCAAACGGCTCCTATACAAGAGCGGAGGTAAAGTCTCAACAAACCTTCGTTTCCGGTGAGAGCGAGACGTATTCGGCTACATTGAATCTTAATCAAAAGATATACGACTTCGGCAGGACAGGCGGTACTGTTGATGCCGCGAAATCGAGGGTTGTTCAAAGGGGAGGAGAGCTTTCAAGGACGAGGCAAGACGTCCTTTTTAATGTAAAAGATGCATACTTCGGCGTATTCAAGGCCATGGGACTCATGAAGGTGCAGGAAACATCTGTTGCCCAGGCGGAAAGCCATCTCAGGCAGGCTAAAGGTTTTTATGAGGCAGGGGCAAAGGCAAAGTTTGACGTTACCAATGCGGAGGTAGTGCTGAACGAGGCGAACCTCTCCCTTATAAAGGCCAGAAATGCATTTAAAACATCACTGGCATTATTGAAAAACCGCATGGGACTCGAATATAACTATCCTTTGGAGATAGATGTTGCGACAGTGAAAGTACAAGCAGATGTCAATCTTGAAGAAGGGATGAGTGACGCATTAAAGAAAAGGCCGGAGATAAGGAGTATAGACGCTGCCTTATCGGAAGCAGGGGCATCGCTTACTGCCTCAAAGGGCGGTTACTACCCGAACCTCACGGCCAGCGCCTCTTACGGATATTATGACCAGTATCCCCTCGGTGAAGGGGATGACCTGTTCCAGGAGAAGAACCAGAGATGGAATGCCGGGGTTTCCGTGAATGTCCCCATTTTTGAGGGCTTTCTTACAAATGCAAAGGTCTCCGGTGCCAAGGCAAACATCGACAGCCTGAATGCCCAGAAAGTGGAGTTGTCCAACAATATCACCCTTGAGGTAACCCAGGCCTATCTTGATCTCCAGGATGCCGAGGCAATGATAAGCGTGGCTGAAAGCGGGCTCAACAAGGCCAAGGAAAACCTCGATATAGCCAATGGAAGATATGAGGCAGGGGTCGGGACCATCATTGAGGTCACTGATGCCCAGGCATCTTACATCACAGCGGAAACAGACCTTGTCAACGCAAGATATGATACAGCCGTTGCAAGGGCAAGGTTTGACAGGGCAGTGGGAGTGCAGTGATGATTTTAATCATACTGTTTTGATTTGTCAGATGGTATTATATTTTTAATTTTGGCACAGATTTACACTGATCTTCTATGATTAACACTGAATATATCTTCATTTTTATCTGTGTGAATCAGTGTCAATAATGAAAAGGAGGTGATTTAATGTCAGATGTAGAAGAAAAGGTAATGGAAGCCCTGAACGAGGTAAGGCCGGCTCTCCAGGCAGATGGGGGAGATATCGAGTTCCTCGGGATAGAGGATGGGTACGTAAAAGTAAGGCTTGTTGGCGCCTGTTCAGGATGTCCAAGCTCTACCATAACCCTTCAGATGGGCGTGGAAAGGGCTATTAGGGAGAAGGTCCCGGAAATAAAGGGAGTAATACCGGCGTAATATTACTTGTAGGGGCAGGCCTATGTGCCTGCCCCTACCATAAAGGAGGTAAGGATGAGAAAGAAATTTATTGCTACGTTGTTTATCATTGCGGCATTTTCAGGTATGAGCTATGTATCTGCTATTGCAGACACCAAGAAGGGATGTGAGAAAAAGGGTGATTCCTGCACAGCAAACCTGAAGCTTACAAAGGAGCAGAAGACAAAGGTCGAAGATATCCAGACCGAGTGCAAAAAGGTCAAGATCCAGGCCGCTGCTGACATCAAGATCGCAAGGATCGATCTTAATTCCCTTTTGAAGAAGGATACTATCGACAATGCCGCGGTTGATGCAAAGGTTAACGAGATCGGCGACCTTATCAAGAAGTCCTTGAAGAGCAAGTATGAGTGCAAGGTAAAGATACTTTCTGTCCTTGATGCAGAGCAGAAGAAGGTTTATCTTGAATCTTCCGACGATTGCAGCGAAGGCGAACACCATGACTGCGGAGAAAAGGGCGGAAAGATGGGTTGCGAGAAGAAAGGTAAAAAGCCCAGCGACACGAAGGGGATGTAATCTTCCGAGAAGTAATTTAAATTTAACTGGTAGATATGCAAAGAGGCTCTGAAAGATTTCAGAGCCTCTTTTTTTACACAACAAAGATGTTAATTCTCTTTCTTCTCTATCAAGCCAAGGAACGGCTTTATCATGTCCATCGGCAGCGGGAAGAGGATAGTTGAGTTCTTTTCTACAGCTATCTCCGTCAATGTCTGAAGATATCTTAACTGAAGGGTTACCGGGTTCTTAGAAATCATGTCAGCGGCCTTTGCCAGATTTTCCGCTGCCTCAAACTCCCCTGCAGAGTGGATTATCTTTGCCCTCTTCTCCCTCTCCGCCTCCGCCTGCTTAGCCATGGCCCTTTTCATCTCATCAGGAAGGTCTATCCCTTTTATCTCCACCGCGCTTATCTTCACCCCCCACGGTTCAGTCTGCCTGTCAAGGATCTCCTGAAGCTGTTTGTTTATCTTTTCTCTTTCCGACAGCAGGTCGTCCATCTCCCCCTGTCCGCATACGCTTCTGAGTGTTGTCTGGGCCAGCTGGGATGTAGCGTAAAGGTAGTTTTCAACACTCAGGACTGCCTTCATAGGGTCCAGGACCCTGAAGTAGACCACTGCATTTACCTTTACAGATACGTTATCTCTTGTGATGACCTCCTGGGGAGGCACATCCATTGTAACTGTCCTCAGGTCCACCTTGCTCATCTTGTCTATAATCGGTATCAGGATTATAAGCCCCGGTCCCTTGGCCCCTATGGCCCTTCCAAGTCTGAATATCACCCCTCTCTCATACTCATTCAGCACCCTGACGGAGTTGGCCAGTATGAATATGACCACACCTATTGCTACTAAAAACGGTATCGTAAACATTTCCATGATAAACCTCCTTTGAATTTCGTGTCAGTGATATTAACATGCTTAGAGCTATCTTGCCAACACAGCAGTTGGAAACTTTTTCCTCTATTTCAGAGTGAGGATTACTGTAAGCCTGCTCAGAACGGAGTCGAAAGGGTGAGGCTGGGGTAATGAATTTTACGGTAGTGTGAACTGCCGGGCTACCCGACGGGAAGCTTTATTATATCCGCTCAATCCAATAGTCATGCTTCCTGTGCAGATGTGCAAACGCAAGAATAATGATAGTATCACTTTGTAACGAATATAAGATTTTATACGGGAATTTATGTACCATATAGTGGCGGACTTCACCGCGTTCGACTTGTCCGGCGAGAGGAAATTGTTGAATACGGAGGATGGAATGCCGGATTTCTTCTGAGAAACGAACACCGAGTCCCGATTGCTCGATCTCGTAGAACTCGCGGGCATCATTGAACTCTTGTTGAGCTATTCGGGCGATCCGAATATTCATGCTGCCTTTTTGCCGAACATATCCTCAAAAGAAATTGTCGCGAGTCGCCCTTCCTTGTAAGCGGCAAGCCGCTTTTCCGCTTCTTCAGCCCAAGCTGCTTCAATTTCAGGGTTAGGCATATCGAGACTTTTAATAAGGGCTTCAATAACAATAAACCGTTCTGCCGGTTTCAGATGCAGAGCCTCAGATATAAGCTTTTTCGTTGAATACATGGCATCCTCCTTTGTAGAAATTATAACATATCTTTAAGTTTTCTATTACTCCATAACGCTGAGATAAGCGGCGGCAGTTTTTTGCCGCGTCCCTATTGAGCGAGAATAGCGCGTCGGTTGTGCGTTACGACCGTAAAAAAGAATGTTGCCCCTTTTGCCAGCGATCTTCGGTGTTGCATGATTCCTCAACAGGGTCATCAGTCATAGGAATTGTGTCTATTGTGTCGGGTTTCGCGTTGCTCTACCCGACCTACCAACTGTTTATAACGAGCCTACGTATCCTGCTGGTCCTTGTGACTGTGGAACTGCTAAAGCTCACATAAAATTTTTATCATATGTTCGTCACCTTTGTTGTATCCGTGCCTCGGCTTGTCGAATGTCTCTTCAAGCAATTGTAAAGACATTATTTTGTCAAGGGTCATAAGATGCCAAGGGCTTTCATTAAGTCTTTTTCCTGTGCCTCTGATTTGATAGCATCTGATAGCCTCTTTCTCTTTTCTTGTGATGCCGTAGCAATGAGGTTCAACGACACGGGGGTGATTGTCATACATGAACGACAAACACCTCTTTTCTTTAATTGCCTTAATTATAGCTTGATTCATGAGAACCTCCTTTTCATGCCTCTAATTAATTTATTGAATTGTCTTTTCACTATATGGACACGTCATTTTTACATGGCCCGAATCGTATGCGGTAAATGGCACATTAACAGGAATGCCCCATTTTCCTTCAAACCACGCTTGCACTGTATATTCCGTATAGTGAACTGCCGTAATGCGCAAAATAGTTCCTTTGGAAGTATCTTGTATACATTCCCCTTCTTTAAATTTGGCACATCCAGAAAGGAAGAGAGACACGATGAACAAAAGTAAAAGCAAAAATCGCATTTTATTATCTCCTATTTATTTTATGTGTAACACCAAAATGAGCCGCCTTATTTAGTCGGCTCCATTTTGTGGTTGGAAAGCTTTTAGAATCGGCCCGTACCACCAGTGGAGTTAAGGTTTTAGAACCGCCAGTACCACTAATCTTTGGAGGTGTTTATGGATTTTTTTGCTACCCTAATTACTACGATAAATCACATCAAGAAAACTGGATATTGCATCCGCGACGATGTCGTTGTTACAGCATATGAATTAAATGGATTCCAGGTATGGGAGCAAAACGGGGAAATTGGTTTGCTGGCCTTTGATAAATTGAATGTTTCCCCACGAGGCTCCGGCATATTCTTCCATGCTGGCAAGCCCAAGCATTTAAAAAAGGTTTTTAATGTTTTATTCCCTAACATAGAGATACCCAGATGACTGACATTGATTGCACTGAATATGTTCTGTTTTTTCAGCACCATGACAAGAAGGGCAAATCTGCCAATCATCAGGGGCTATTGCACTTCTATACGTTCCTTTGCATCTTTGTCCACTATTTATTTGTGTGCATCGGTTATTTATTGAACCGGTATTGTGAGAATAACGGCCACAGCGAGTACAAACTGCAACGGGGGATAACTTGTTTCCCATTTTTATCTCCTAATCATGGTTTTAAAATCTGGCGGCTCTTGCTTTTATGTAAATCAGCCGGGCCGATTCTGCCATTGACTTTGTTTCCTGCTCACCAGTGAAGTCTGGTGGAGCAACCTGGTTGGAAATGTTTAGAATCGGCCCGTACCACCAGTGGGGTTAAGGGTTTTGGTTATGTTGTTTCTTCATAATTACACTTTTCGCACCTATGTAAGCGTACAGTTGCGCCACTATTAGCAAAAAATAAATTCGGGTGAGGAAGTTGTTTCATAAGTTTAAATGCTGGCTCATGACAGCGAGGGCAAACATATTCTTTTTTCGGAGGGATTTTATGAAAAGCATCAATAATTTTTTTCAGCTGCTTATTCTCAGTTTCCAAATTTTGATTTTCAGATTTAAGTGTATGATTCTCAGCTTCAAGAACAGAAAACTTATCCTTAAGAATCGTAAGTTGCTCTCGGAGCAGCGCAATATGCTTCTCTTGTATAGCCGCAGAACCATGCTCAGTGATGAGCTTTTCGATAGGGTCAAATAATGTGCTTAGTTTCATATTATTTACTCCTAATGCCTTTATCTAATGCTTTTAAAGGGCCGATTCTGCCCTTGGTCTTGAAATACTCACCAGTGTAATCTGGTGCAGTAAACTGGTTGGACGGCAACTATATATTTAACAAGTTTTTCTCGACTTCGTTCGGTTTGTAATGTTAACAAGAAAAACTTATTAATACCACTTTTGTAAGGATAACCAGTTATTATACAGGTCTGAACTTTATCATGATTTTATTATTGTTTTCATCAAATTCAAAAAACAACTTGAAGTAACTATATAATTTAAGAAGGAATGGGCCGCTCCGTTTTATCGGTTACCTTCTGCTGGCGGTTCGCCTCCGATCACTTCCTGCAGAGCCTTCTTCTTCTGTGCTTCTTTCCTCTTCATTGTATCCGTCATCTCGGTTGAAGCCTTTTTTAGTGTATGCATATTCTTAGAGACAAAGAATGTCGAGACATAGACGAGGAGGGTGAGCATGGATGCAAGGCTGACAATATTAAGGATCTTTTTGAACATCCTGTTGTTTACAAAGACCGCTGAGATAAGTGTGCCTAAGAACATTGATGAGATTATTGCAACATTCAGGTAAGGGAAACCCTGGCTCTGAGGCTCAATGATCGGAATGTGAACAGAAGATGTGTCTGACGTGTATCTCGCCTCTTCTTTTTGTGGTAGGAGCGTTTCATCTATCTTGTCTGCCAGAGGCGGTGTTAATACTGTAACCTTTTCATCATCGCTTTTTAAAAGCACCGCCTTTTTCCTGTGTCTTTCGGGGATAGTCTTGATATCGTCAGTGAAGCAGGGAGTTCCCTTATCGTCTATATATTTATACGTTTCAGCATTTGAAATATCGCTCCAAAGCAACAACAATAGGGATATTAACCAGACCGGCCTCATTTTGCCACCTTGGAGACCTTTATTTTCAAGCCTTTCAGGGCTATTACCTTCACCTTCTCCCCTTCTTCTATGACCTCTTCGCTCTCTGCATCCCAGTATTCGCCAGCCACAAATGCCTTTCCTGTCGGGGATATCCTGCTCCTGGCCTCGCCAATCTGGCCTATCATACCCTCTGCCCCGGTTTCTGTCTTCCTGAACTGCGCCCTTACGGCAAAGGTTATGGCCAGTATGAAGAGTCCGGCAGTCGTGAGGACGGTAGGGATTATTACCAGAAGAGATGCTCTAAGGTATGGGAGAGGGGAATCAAACAGCATGATGGAACCAAGGAACATGGCAACTATCCCTCCTATGGCAAGAATCCCATAGCTTGTCACCATCGCCTCTGCCACAAAGAGGATTATGGCCAGCAGTATAAGGAATACACCTGCATAGTTAACAGGGATGGTCTGGAAGGCATAGAAGGCAAGTATGAGGCATATTGCCCCCAGTACCCCCGGGAGTAATGCCCCAGGGTTTGCCAACTCAAAATAGATGCCTAAAAGGCCGAGCATCATCAGGATATATGCCACATTCGGGTCGCTTATGACGTTAAGTATCTTGCGCCCGAACCCCATATCATCCCTTATTACCTTTACGCCCTTGGTTGAAAGGGTTGTCTCTCCCTTGTTCGTTGTGACCTTCCTACCGTCTAACTGGTTCAGCAGGTCATCAAGATCTTTTGCAAGCATATCTATGACATTAAGCTTAAAAGCCTCTTCCGCAGGAATGGATGCGCTTTCCTTCACTGCCTTTTCAGCCCACTCGACATTCCTTCCCCTCTTTTCCGCCAGCCCTTTGATATAGGCTACTGCGTCATTGGTGATCTTCTCGTTCATCTCCTTGCTTATCTCTCCCCCGCCGATGTTTACAGGATGAGCGGCTCCGATGTTGGTGCCGGGCGTCATGGCCGAGATGTTGGCGGCCATGGTTATCAAAACCCCGGCTGACGCGGCCCTCCCTCCGCTTGGGTGGACATAAACAATTACGGGGAGAGGCGGACTCAGGAGTTCTTTAATAATATCCCTCATGGCAGTGTCAAGACCTCCAGGGGTATCAAGTTCAATTACAATCGCCTCATCTCCCGATGATGCCGCTTTTTTTATAGAGCTTGTGATGAATTCAGCTATGGTAGGGTTTATGGTGGCCTGGACCTTTATGATGCGAATCTGCCTGTCTTGAGAATGACTGCTCAGAGGCAGGATCATTACCGAAGCGGCAATAAAAAGGATCGTCACTATTTTCTTAATCATACGGGAATTTTAGACTAACAAATAAAAAATGCAAGGGGAAAGGATTATCTCAAAATTATTGGATTTGCAATGAAAAGCCGAATGTGTTAACTTTCATACAACGTTTATGATAATGAAGCTGCAGTGGATCATGCTTAAATATGCACTACAGATACTCTTTTTTATCTCTGTCTTAACCGCATCAAGTCATGCAGAGGTAGTAGAACGGATAGCCGCCGTTGTCAATAATGATGTAATAACCATGACCGATCTTGAGGAAGAGGCAGCGGTAAGAAAGCAGTCAGGGGATAGCGCTGATATGCCCGCAGTGCTTGATTTTATTATAGAAAGGGAGCTTGTATCTGCTGAGGCTGGACGTCTGGGCCTTACCGTGACTATAAACGAGGTTACCAATGCAGTATTACTTTTTGAGGAGACCTTCCCATCAAGGAATGAATTTGACCGCTTTTTAGAGCTTTATGAACTGGATATTCAGGACCTGTCCAGGAGATTCGCCTCTTCAATCGCTGTTGATAAGGTCAGGCAGCAGAAGGAGGCCGTATCAACAGGCAGGTATGAAAAGTGGCTCATGGAGGCCAGGAAGAAGGCGGATATAAAGATTATGAGAGTCGACAGTCAATAGTCGGTAGTCTGTTGGATAAAGGAGTTTGCCATGTATGAATTGATGATAAAGACATCTTTTGCATCAGCCCATAATCTAAGGGATTATGAGGGCGCATGTGAAAGGCTGCACGGCCATAACTGGAGGGTTGATATATTTGTAAAGGCCGATACCTTAGATTCCATAGGCTTGGCACTTGATTTCAAGATACTGAAGGAAAAGACAAGGAATATAATAGAGGAGCTTGATCACAAGTATCTCAATGAGATTGAGCCTTTTACAGAGATCAACCCTTCCTCGGAGAACATGGCAAGGTACCTGTTTAAAAGACTTTCCGAGGGGTTGAGCAATTATCCTGTCAAGGTAAGCAAGGTTAATGTATGGGAATCGGAGAATGCCTGTGCCTCGTACTATGAAGAGTAAGAGTGTGAATAAAGAGAGCGCTTCGCCTCTTTATCTCCCAATGAAGGATATCCAGAGCCTTCCTGATACAAGGAATATCCAGATAGACAAGGTTGGCGTAAAGGACATCAAATACCCTATAGTCGTCCTTGACAAGGTAAATGGCACTCAACATACTATAGCCAGCATAAATATGTACGTCGATCTTCCTCACCATTTCAAGGGAACCCACATGAGCAGGTTCGTTGAGGTTCTTAATGAATATCGGCGTGAGATAAGCATAAAGAACTTCTTTGACATCCTTGCAGAGATCAGAAAGAAGCTTAACGCCAAGTCTGCCCATATGGAGATAGAATACCCGTATTTCATTGAAAAAGAGGCCCCCGTATCGAAGGCCAAGAGCCTGATGGATTACAGATGCAGGTTTTCAGGGTCGGCCAGCGATGATAAAAAGGATTTCTTTGTTGGTATTGAAGTTCCAGTGACAAGTGTATGCCCCTGTTCCAAGGAGATAAGCATTCATGGCGCCCATAATCAAAGGAGTAAGGTTTCTGTTTCTGTCCGGTTCAAGAAGTTTATCTGGATGGAGGATATAATCAGGATTGTTGAGGAGTCAGGAAGTTCCGAGGTTTACTCACTGCTAAAAAGGCCTGATGAAAAGTATGTGACCGAACATGCCTATGACAAGCCTATGTTTGTTGAGGATATAGTAAGGGAGGTAGCGTCCCGGCTTACTAAAGACCGTAATATCACCTGGTTCCAGGTTGGATGCGAAAACATGGAGAGCATTCATAATCACAGCGCATATGCTTTTATTGAGGTGGATAAGAGAAAAAAATAGGCTCATGGGTGAATAGATATTTTTGATTAACCGATTCACCGAATATAAGGAGGACGAGATGGATCAGAAAGAGCTTTTTGATGAGGAGGAAGGGAAAATTGAAGGGGCATCTGAAGGAGATGAACTTGAGGATTTGAGGGGGAAGTTAAATCCCCCAAAAAAAGGGAAGACTAAGCTTCTTCTGGTGATAGGGCTGCTGCTGGTAGTCGGAGCATATGCGGCCAACATCTTCCTGTCAAAGCAGGAGGAACCCGGAGTTCCAACAGTTCCTCCCCAAAGGATACCGATCAAAGGTGCGCCGGTGATGGGTGTTGTAACAGGGGTAAAGGCTGTCACTGCCACGACTAAAGAGGTTGCCAAGAAGGAGGAGGCTAAGGTAAGGGTAAAGGCAGAGAAAAAAGTTAAAGAAGCTGTCAAGGCTGGAGCTAAAAAAGCTGAGGTTAAAAAGATAGAGGAAGTGAAGATTGCCAAGAAGGAGGAGGCGCCCAAGCCTAAACCTGTAAAACCTTCTGCCAAAGAGGCTGTCAAGACCGAAGCTAAAAAGGGTGAGGCAAAGCCAGCGGTCAAGAGACCTGAAGAGGTAAAGGTTGCCAAGAAGGAGGATATTAAGGCCAAGGTAGCTATAAAGGCAGAGACTACAGTAATCATCGGAACATATGCCGCCAGATACGATCTCGAGGCAGCCCAGGAAATGTTGAAGGGCACCGGAATAAGGTATTTATCAAGGGAGACAAAGAAGAAACTCGTTATGAACAGGGTCTTTGTAAAAGAGGCCAGGGACAAGGAGGAAGCCAGGGGACTCATTTCTGACCTTAAGGAAAAGGGTTATGAACCATTTTCTGTCCCTGCCAACGGTGGATATAAGGTCTATGCCGTTTCAAATTTAAGTGAAGATATAGCGAATGAGAACAAGGCAGATTTAGAATCGCAGGGCTATAACCCTGCGATTGAGAAAAAGGCGGTCGATGCCAGGGTCTATGAACTGGTTGCCAGGGCAAAGAGTGGGGCGGATGTAAAGGCTCTCTCTGCAAGATTGAAAAAGATGGGGTTTAGGCCGGAGATGAGTAAATAATGTCTGTATTCCCTGTCATTCTGAGCGAAGCGAAGAATCCCGGGTTTTTTCCGCTCAGGATAAACTCCGCGAAGAATCTCTGAGATGTTCAGCATGACATTGATTAAATAAGGAGCCGTTGATGGATGAAGAGAACATAGAAGAAAAGATAGATGAAGTGCTCGGTGGTGAAGAGATCACCTTTCCAAAGGAGCTTGTGGAGGAGGAAGAAGAAAAGGTTCCTGAGGAAAAACACAAAAGCATATTCCAGCAGATCCTCACAATGGGAATATCTCAGAAGGTCCAGCTTGCCTTAAAAGGGAACAAGGAGGCAAGGGGCATCCTCATAAAGGAGCCCAACAAACTGATCTGTTCAGCTGTGATAAAGAGTCCAAAGCTGACAGAAACAGAGGTTTTAGCCTTTGCAAAGTCGAGGACTGTAAGTCAGGATGTACTGAGGCTTATTGTAATGAAAAAGGAGTGGATGAGGGGCAAGGATATGGTCTTGGCCCTCGTAAATAATCCAAGAACCCCTATTGCGATAAGCATGCAGTTAATGAACAGGTTGAGCGACAAAGAGGTCGCGGAGCTTGCCAAGAGCAAAGCGGTTCCGGCTGCATTATCGACTACTGCCAAGAGGATGATAATGCAAAAAGCACATAAAGCCCAAAAAAAAGGTCACTAAGATGGCGTTACTCAACTATTCAAACAGAGAGATAAATGCAAAGATAGTATATTACGGCCCTGGCCTTTCCGGAAAGACCACAAACATTGATGTGGTCTACAAGAAGCTCAAGCCGGAACAGAAAGGTAAGCTGGTAAGCCTTGCCACCCAGACAGACAGGACACTATTTTTCGACTTCCTCCCTGTGGAGTTGGGCGAGGTAAAAGGGTTCAAGACCAGGTTTCACCTGTATACAGTCCCAGGCCAGGTCTTTTACAATGCTACAAGGAAGATGGTCCTTAAAGGCGCAGACGGTGTGATCTTTGTGGCAGATTCCCAGCGGCAGATGATGGATGCCAACATCGAGAGCCTGAAAAACCTTGAGGAAAACCTGAAGGCGTACGGGAAAAGCTTGGAGAAGATCCCCCATGTGATTCAGTTCAACAAGAGGGACCTTCCAAATGTCGTACCTCTGGAGGAGATATATAAAAAGCTCAATAAATATAATGCTCCTTTCTTTGAAGCCGTTGCTGTAGATGGAAAGAGTGTTATGGAGACTCTCTCAGCCGCAGCTAAAATGGTCCTGAGAAATCTTCGCGAGAAACCAGAGGAGATCCCTTCAGGTGTCATAGCTCCGGAAAGAGGGATTGAGGCTGCAAAAGAAGCAGGTTACCAGTTAGCAGTATCCCCCGCTTCCACCTGGGAAGGTGAGGCAGGGCTCCTGTCAGCAGGCTCTCCCGAGATGGTATCTGACGGCCTTTTCAAGATACCTCTCAGGTTCAAGCTAAAGGACCTGGAGAGAGAGTTTTCCATAAATATATCCATAAAGGTCGAGGAACTTTTACCCCCAAAGGCCGAAGAAGCCCTCGGTGAGCCAAAAAAGGAAGAGGAGAAGGTTGAATTAAGCCCACTGACCGACGAGGAGTTCGAGGAAGAACGGCTGGTTGAGGAGTGGTTAAAAGAAGAGGGGACCCCTTCAAAAGAGCATAAAGATGATGATGTAACGATTGAGATTGAAGAGGAAAAAGAAAATTAGATGATAACTGTCGGAATCCTTACAATGAGCGATAAAGGGGCCCGGGGAGAAAGGGAAGACCTTAGCGGAGAAGAGATAAAGAGGCTTGTAGCCGATATCCCCGCAGAGGTAAAGGCCTATGAGGTTATACCTGACGAAAAATACCTGATAAAGGATAAACTCATCGAATATGCCGATGAGCTGGGTCTTGATATAATAATCACTACAGGAGGGACAGGAGTCAGTCCGCGGGATGTCACACCTGATGCCACCTTGGAGGTCATTAACAAGGAAATACCTGGGATGGCAGAGGTAATGAGGTTTGAGAGCCTGAAGAAGACTCCAAGGGCCATGATATCAAGGGCCGTAGTGGGACTCCGGGGCTGCACACTTATAATAAACCTTCCAGGCAGTCCAAAGGGCGTCAGGGAAAATCTCTCAGCCATCCTTCCTGCAATCTCCCATGCAGTTGAAAAGATCAAAGGCGACCAGACGGAATGCGCCACAAATTGATTGTAGGGGAGGCCCTGTGTGGCCGCCCTGGCAACCACGAAGGGTTGCCCCTACATTAATGCCTATGTCATATCAAGAAACCCTCTCTTACCTATTCGGTCTGCAAAAATTCGGCATAAAGTTTGGCCTGTCAAAGATCAACAAGCTGCTGGAGCTTTGCGGCAACCCTCATTATAATTTAAAGACAGTCCATATTGCCGGGACTAACGGGAAGGGTTCTACTGCTGCTACAATAGCATCCATAATGAAAGAGGCCGGGTACAAGGTCGGCCTTTATACATCTCCCCACCTTATCGACTTTACCGAAAGGATAAAGATCAGCGGCAAGGAGATAGAAGAGGGCGAAGTTGTTCGACTCACAGAATGCATAAGATCAAAGATTCAGGATTCTGAGTTTAAAGATGATTTGGAGCTGATAACGTTCTTTGAGTTTACGACAGCTATGGCCTTGATTTACTTCAAAGAGGAAGAAGTGGACATAGCCGTAATGGAAACTGGGATGGGAGGAAGGCTCGATGCCACGAATGTGATAAGACCTCTTGTCTCTGTCATTACCAATATATCAGTGGAGCATAAGGAGTATCTGGGAGACACAATAGAGGCTGTTGCCTCAGAGAAGGCCGGCATAATAAAAGATGGAGTGCCTCTTATAACAGGCGTGGAGCAGCCAGCTGCCTTCCAGGTTATTGAGAGGGCATGTAATGAAAAAGGGGCTCCTCGTTACAGACTGGGCAGAGATTTCTCCTTTCAGAGGAAGGGGATTAATAACTTTTCATATAATGGAATAAATGAGAGTTTTGATCTCCTGACCCTTAATTTAAGAGGAGGCCATCAGTTTCAGAATGCATCCCTTGCCATTGCTGCTGTAGAAATGCTTAAGGATAAAGGATTTATAATTCCTCCAGAGGCCTTAATTGATGGGCTCGGAAAGGTTTCCTGGCCCGGTAGGCTGGAGACTGTTTGTCAAAATCCGATGATAATCCTTGACGGAGCCCATAACCCGGCTGGAGCTGAGGTGTTGGCCAGGACAGTAGCCGAAGAGTTGAAGTATGATAAGCTTTATCTCATACTGGGGATAATGGCAGACAAGGAGATAGATGGGATAATATCACCTCTTGCACCTCTGGCACATGAGGTTATACTCTCCAGGCCTAAATATGAAAGGGCATCCAACCCCTCTGACTTGCTGCCGTTAACAAAAAGGTATAATATTAATTGTACGGCAATTGAGGATCTGAGAGAGGCCATCAATTATGCAAGGTCAAAGGCAGGAAGTGAGGATTTGATAATTATTTCCGGTTCCCTCTTTATGGTAGGCGAGGCAAGAGGAATCCTTACTAGTCAATAAAGATTTCAGCCTTCTACCATCTTCGCCCTTTCTATGAACTCCCTTACCTTCCTCAGATCCTTCTTCCCGGGCCTCTCCTCTACACCGCTGGCAACATCAACGGCATATGGCCTCACCTTCTTCACAGCATCCGAAACATTCTCTGGTGTAAGCCCTCCCGCAAGTATAATCCTTCCATACTTCCTGGCCTCTATCGCCACATCCCAACTAAAAGTCTCTCCAGTGCCGCCTGGGACACCCTCTCGATGCGTATCCAGCAAATAGGCACTGACTTTATATTTTGGGAACTGGTCACCGGCCACTGACCACTGATCACTGACTCTGAATCCCTTTATCACCTTCACATCCAATGCCCCACACATCTCAGGCGTCTCGTCGCCGTGGAGCTGAAAAGCCTCAACTCCAGAAATCCTTTTTATTTCATTCATCCTTTCTACAGTCTCATTCACAAAAACTCCCACGGTTGTGACAAACGGCGGGAGTTCCTTTATGATAGAGCCGGCATCTTCAGGTGTTATATACCTTGAACTCTTTTCATAAAATATAAAACCCAAGGCGTCGGCGCCGTATTCGGCGGAAGTTAAAGCATCCTCAAGGTTGGTAATACCGCAAATCTTAACTTTAACCATAGACGAATTCCCTCAACTTTTTTCCTATGTCAGCTTCCCTCATAAGCGCCTCGCCGATCAGAAAGGCGTCCACTCCGGCATCCTTAAGGAACTTTATATCCTCTTTCGTATTTATCCCGCTCTCGCTTATCACGATCTTTTCATCAGGTATGCTGTCTATAAGCCTCACAGTTGTGTTCAGGTCTGTCTTGAAGGTCTGGAGGTTCCGGTTGTTTATCCCTATAAGCTCCGCACCGGTTTTTAATGTCCTTTCCAATTCCAGTTCGTCGTGCACCTCTACCAGCGGGGATATCCCAAGATCAAGTGAAAGCTCAACGAAGTCATTTAACTCCTTATCATCAAGGACCGCTGCAATCAAGAGGACTGCATCTGCCCCGTAACCTCTGGCCTCGAAAATCTGATATTCGTCAAAGACAAAGTCCTTTCTAAGAAGTGGGATAGCCACGTGGTGTCTGATCTCTGAAAGGTAATCTATGCTCCCCTGGAAGAAGTTGCGGTCCGTAAGGACGGACAGGGCCGACGCCCCGTTCCTCTGGTATGTTTCTGCAATCTCCAGGTGGTTGAAATCCTCCCTGATAACACCCTTCGACGGTGAGGCCTTCTTTACCTCCGCAATCACCCTTGTCCTGCCGTCTTTGGCAGGCAAAAGGGCGTCCTTAAAGTTCAAGGGCAAAGGGAGATTCCAGATGGCCGATGTTATTATTTTTAGAGGGATCTCGGCCTTCCTGGCCTCAAGTTCCTTCTTTTTGTAACTGATTATTTCATCAAGGATCATTTGTTAAACCTTGTTAGTGATTTCTATAAGCCTTTCAAGCTTTTCCAGGGCCTTCCCGCTGTCTATGGACTCTTCCGCCAGTTTTATACTATCCTTAATGTCCTTGGCTATGCCTGAAGCGGCAATGGCAGCGGCGGCATTGAGGACTACCACGTCCCTCTTTGGTCCCTTTTCACCTTTTAAAACCTCAAGGATTATCCTTGCGTTGTCATCAGGGTCCCCGCCCTGAAGCTCAAACAGCTTGCAAGGTTTCATTCCAAAGTCTTCAGGTTTTATATAGTATGTATTTACAACCCCATCCTTCAATTCAGAGACTTTAGTCTCAGATGTCAGGGTTATCTCATCAAGTCCGTCGTTACCACTTACAACAAACGCCCTGATGGAACCAAGATTCTTCAGGACCTCGGCCAGCATCTCTGTCAGCTCGCTCCTGTAAACACCTAACACCTGATACTGAGCGCCTGCGGGATTTGTAAGGGGGCCGAGGATGTTGAATATGGTCCTTATCCCTATCTCCCTCCTCGGCCCTATAGCGTGCTTCATGGCCCCATGCATCATGGGAGCAAAGAGGAAGCCTATGCCTATAGCATCCAGGCACTCCTCTACCCTCTCCACCTCAGCCTCGATATTCACTCCAAGAGACCTCAATACATCGGCACTCCCTGACTTGCTGGAAACAGAGCGGTTACCATGCTTTGCAACGGTCAGGCCTGCTCCGGCTGCAACAAAGGCGGCTGCCGTTGATATATTGAATGTAAAGGACTCGTCTCCACCTGTCCCGCATGTGTCTACAACCACCGAGGCCCTGGTCTTCACCTTCAGGGCCTTTTCCCTCATTACCCTGGCAGCGCCTGTTATCTCCTCCACTGTCTCACCCTTCATCCTCAGGGCAGTAATAAACGAGGCTATCTGGGCCTGCGTTGCCTCCCCATCCATGATCTCACGCATCACTGAGAGCATCTCTTCTTCAGTCAGGTTCTTTCTTTCAACGGCCTTTGCAATGGCTTCTTTAATCATAATTCGTCCTCAAATGATTCTCCTCAATATAGCAAGCTTACTTCAATGCATATTGCCTGTGTTGACAGGCCGGAAGTCTGTTCAACTTTTTAAGTGAGCATAGTCCACTTACCTCTTCAAATACTTCCTGACCTCTTCTATAAACGCCTTAGCATGTTCTAAAAGCTCCTGGACATTCTCTGTTGTCAACTCGGAGAATTCTTTGTAGTCACTTTCCTGTCGAGCTTCAAATGCCAGATTCAGGTATTTGCCTGCATCGGGTGGGAATACTCCTTCCCTTATAAAGCGTTTGTTGAAATAGCCAATGACGCCACTGTGTTCCGAGCCTTGAAAAGGCTCAGTAACAAGAAGGGCCAATACTGCATAGAACATTGCATAGTAAATTCTTAACTATGCTTCTTGCCCCTCTGTGATTCTCAAACAAGAAAACGGCATCATCAATGGCCTCTTTTGCCTGTTCCAATCTATACTTGACCAGAGAATCCTTTTTCTCATCAACGGTCATATCCTGACCCCTTCTGCTGCAATGCGCCTATATATGGGCGATTCGTCCATCGGTCCTTCTTCAAGCTCCCTTCTACTAAACAAAATGGGGCTGATTACGCAGCCAAAGCCCATATTAACCTCTGCCGCCATGCTGTAGATATCCCACCGTGCATCCCTGCTTTCCTCCTCAAGCTCAACCATCACGTCAATATCAGATTCCTCGGTGTCCCTTCCGGAGGCCTTTGAACCGTACAAGATAAAATCAATAAGCTTATATTTCCTGGAAATCATATTTTTCAGGCTTTCAAGGGCCTTACGCTCATCATTTGTTAACATGTCAACCTCCTTGACTGCCACAGGCATCGCTCGGCTGAGCTTCCGACGAAGCCTTGCCTGTGTTGACAGGCTGGAAGCCTGTCCCACCCGATTTACCCTCTTTTATAGATTTCTCTTCTATGCCCAACCCTCAGGACAACTATCTCATCGCCTTCGATATCAAAAATAACCCGATAATCGCCTATCCTGAACCGGTAGCCGCCAAGCTTAGAGTCAGTGAGTCTTTCGGCATGTTGCAAAGGGTATTCCTCGTAGCGAAGAAGCGTTTTCCCGATCCTCTCCTTTGAGGCTGAATCCAGACCCTTGATGTCTTTTACCGCTCTGTTGGTATAAGCAAGCCGGTATTTCACTTACCAAAGACCTCTTCATGGCTTTTTACCTTCTTTGCCTTATAATCGGCCCTCGCCTCTTTGATACTTTTAAGGTAAGTCGGAGATGTAGCGGCCAGAAGGTCTTCAAGAAACTCATCCCTTTCCTTCTTTCTCATTCCCTTCACTGCCTCGATAATCTCATTAGGCTTCACTTCAAGTTTTACTGTCTGCAACATACTATCCTCCTAATCATCATTGCCACAGGCATCCTTGCCTGGGTTGACAGGCTGGAAGCCTGTCCTACCACACCTCAAACAGGACTTATTGCTTAAACGGATTAACAATCCTCAGTTTCCCTTCGACAATCAAACTATCATGCATATCTTCTGTATAAAGAGTTCCAGCATCAGAAAATAAAGCGGCAGAAACTACCATACTATCCCAGAACGAAAATTTATATTGCTCCCTAAGTGCGGATGCCTTCACCATTATCTCTTTGTTAAGATTAACAGTACTGTACTTCTTGTAGAAAGACGTTATTAGTTCTTGTATTTGAGGTTCAGACAGCTTCGCTTTTTTGATTAGATTTACACACAATTCGTTCACAACCTGGCTGCTTGCAAGGATCCGATGACTCTTAATCAGTTGGTCTGCAATTGCTGTCTTATCATTATCTTCAGATTTTATAAATGCATACAGCCATATATTGGTATCAAGAAAGCATGGCTTATCTCTCATATATATCATCTCTTTTAAGTGGCCTAAATCCCTTTACGTGCAGAGGTTTTGCAAGCAATCTATCAATAATATCCAGTCCAGAGGCTTTTTCAGCAGTGGCCGCAGGCTCTTCTTTAAGTATTATTACCTTAACACTATCCGTTACCTTGTCCCTGAATTTCTTTGGAAGTTCAATGATCCCGTTTTTAATCTTTGCCGTAAACTCAACTGCGTACATAATGTCAACCTCCCGTTAATCCTATTGTAAACAATTATCAGTGGCACAGGCATCTTGCCTGTCCCACCTATTCAACTCATGTTCTGGCGGGCGCAGCCCACCCTACCTTATTCAGCAATGTAGGATGGGTGAAACCCATCACACAAAACCGGCGTTAAACGATGGGTTGCGTTTCACTGCACCCATCCTACTTACTGCAAACTGAGCTTTTCACAAATACTTTTTAGATAATCAATGCTTTCTTTCCTATTCATTTTATACAAGTCCTCTATCGCACAATCCAGAGCATCATATAATCTGGCTTTGTCCGTAATTCCGGCGATCAGCTCCATAATCTCTTCTTCAAGGGTGTTAATATTGTCTTTGACGACTTTAAAAACCTCATCCGCATCTATTCCAAAATATTCATGAACAATCACATTCCTGAAGTCAACGATGATCCTCCATTCCGGTTTGGCCAAATGCCTGACTTCTTCAGAATCCAGGAGATGCTTAATTGCCTCCCCTGTTATCTCAAGTTCCCGCATGACGGCATCGAATCCCTTTTCATCACATACAAATTCAATAGCTGCATTGAAAGCGCCTTATCTTATCTATCGCGGTTAATACATCCACAATGTAGAATTCAACAAACCTCTTAGACATAGATCAGTTCACTCTGTATGTTCTTTTTTATAAAACTTCTTAAACCATCGGAATAGCAAATATCCACATCTCTGTTCAGGTTTTGAGACAGATACTCCTTGAGATAAAACTTATTTTTTGCATCCTTTACTTTTGTATCAATCAATATATCAATATCGCTATCTTCCGACTCCTCGCCGCGTGCATACGACCCGAAAAGTGCTATCTGAGTAACAGAAAACCGATTCGATAAAAGTTCTTTATTTTATCTTAAAAACTTAATTATATTTTCTTTCGTGGTTATCATAACCATTCACCTATAAAGTATCGATCCTTTTAGCGGTTAACCCCTCGTCATCTCCAGAAAGCAATGTAGGATGGGTGAAACCCATCACACAAAACCGGCGTTAACCAATGGGTTGCATTTCACGGCAACCATCCTACTTGCTAAGTCAGCCTCCAAATTGCTGCCTTAAACTCTTTCAGTGTCCCAGGAAGATTATCAACAAGCGGCTTCAACTCATCCCACCTTATGCTAAAGCTATAGGCATGAACAAAGAAGTGCCTGAAAGAAAGATAGTTTGACAGGGTTTCGTATAAATCATTGTGAACAATCCCCTCATCTAAAGCCGCCTTGAGCAAGTCCTTGTGCCATGTAGGAGTTTCCTTTGTCTTTATTTGTTTCGACGATAACACCCTCTTCAAGATATTTTCAAATCCGTTGTAACAATTGTGAATGAACGTTGCAATGGCAGCCAGTTCAGCAGTTGAATAATCAGCCTTTTCAGGCTTGACCACTGTATATAGTTCAGATAGCACGGTGTCTATATTCTCGAACTCTGCCTCGCAGTATTCTTCAAGCATTTGTTCCTGCATATATGAGCTTACCTTCCCTCGCTACAATGTCCTTAAATTTTGTTACCTTTCCTGAAAGATCTATAAGATCAACATTCTTAGTCATAGTCCTTATTAACTCCCCATAAAATTTGAAGAAGCTGCCTTCGGGTACGCCTCTCACCGCAAAGTCATAGTCGTTGACCTCTTCCGGCTCCTTATACAAGGCAGAACCAATCAAATACAGCTCCCCAACATGGTATTTCCTCGCAATCCCAATAACCGTTTCAAGCTCATCCTTTGGTATCATAAAAGCCCCCCTATTATTCCATGTTGACAGGCTGGAAGCCTGTCCCACCAATCCAATTCATGTTTTGGTGGGCGCAGCCCACCCTACTTTATTCAGCAATGGATGGGTGAAACCCATCACACAAAACCGACGTTAAACGATGGGTTGCGTTTCACGGCACCCATCCTACTTACTGTCATAACGACCAGCCTTGTGTAGGGTGCGTCCCACGCACCAAAAAAAATCTCATTATTCTCCGTAATCGAAATTCACTTTATCAGCAGCCACATCCCCGCCCCAGTCCTTCGGATAAATTCCGTCTTTTGCGAAACGGTGAAACGTCGAAAACGACCAATCCGCTGCAAGCGAAACATACCCGTGCTTTACCGGGTTCCAATGTATATAATTCAGATGCCGCCTGAAATCAGTCTCGTCTCTAATCAAATGCTCCCAGAACCGTCTTTGCCAGATTGTTGTCTCTTTTCTCTTTAGCCTTGAATCCGAGAGTGCCGGCCTCGTAGGGTGCGTCTCACGCACCAGATGAATCTCATTTGCCACTTTACTTACATGACGTTTTATAATAGCCCAGCGTGAGGAAAAGTTCGCGTCATCCTCCGGCAATGTCCAGATGCAGTGCAAATGGTCCGGCAGTAATACCCATGCCTCTATTTTAAATGGAAGCGTTCTCTGTGCCCTTATGATGCCCTCTCGCAAACTATGCCGCATAACTTCACTGGTTAAGATCGGGTGGCGACAGTAGGTGACGACTGTGAAAAAATATGTGCCGCCAGCAGTTTTTGGTCTGCGGTATTCGGGCATATCATGTCCATATATAATGGTGCGTGGGACGCACCCTACGAACTTATAAGGCACTTACTATTTTATCAACTAAAACGGGAAATTCCGAGAATTGATTTGGCATTCCTTTTATAGAAATTTCGAGTGCTTTTAAATCATTTAAATAATACCTTGTGTTATGTAAAAAATCATTAAATATTCGCTGAAAAAGTCTGGAGGAAAAATAAAGAACGGCAATAAGGTTATTTAAGGCTATGCTCAACTCTTTATCATCGTACCTATATCCTAAGTCAAGTATTAATCCCCTTTCCATGCCAACCTTCAGATCGGACATAACTGAGAGCTTTTGGCAATGTATGGGGTAACTCAAGAATCCATAAAAAGGATCTTCATCAACTACCTTTAAGTTATCTTTCAGAAAATTGGATGGGTTAAATGCTCTTTCTCCTTTTTGTGCTTTTATTATAGACCATTGGCTCTCCGGATATTTAGCTATAAAGCAGACGGCCAGCAAAGTTTCATATGCGATTCTACAAGTTGCCAATCCTTCATGATGATCACCATGAAGAACCTGTTGAAAGGCTGAAAACAATGTTTTAGGGGTTTTTGATATTAAAACCGCTTGTAGGGCATTATGTGGTTTCCAATCCTTTTTTGGAACATGGTTTAATCCAAGAATAGCAGAAGATAATTGTTCCAGATTATCCTCAAACAATTTTACATAAACATACATACCCTTTAACGTCTTTTCCTGGTGCTCATTCTGCAAGGTTATAATATCTAAGCAGAACCTTGAATATGGTTTATTGAGAGCTTCGGATATTATATTTTGATTTATGTCTTCGCTCATTGATAGTTACCGCTTTTTATCTAAAGCCTTCTGCAATTCCTTACATCCCTCTTCATTCCCTCTTCAACAGCCGTCCTCTTCGCCTGAAGCAGCGCCCTGCTCTCCGCCACAGTCGGCGTCTCCCCGTCTCCCATGTTGTATGTCCCTTCGGAGATGATCTCTTTGGTCTCGGCAAATACATAGGATTGGCTGAACAGAAGAGCAACAACAAGGATTGCAAGAATATGTTTCATAACAGCCTCCATTTTGGTGGGCACAGCCCACCCTACAGCCTCTTTACTGCCTCTCATCAAAACTCTTTATCATGCAACAGGCCGCTTTCTCGTCATTTCAAGAAAGTTCCTCAATATATCCTTCCCGGCCTTTGTCAGTATAGACTCAGGATGGAACTGGATACCTTCCAGAATTATTCCTTTCTGATCCCCGGCCACTGATCCCTGACCACTGCCTTTATAACGCACCCCCATGATCTCCCCTTCCTTTGTCCATGCCGATATCTCAAGCACCGATGGCAGGGTCTCTTTTTTTATCAAGAGGGAATGATATCTTGTGGCATCAAAGGGGTTTTCAATACCCTTGAACACGGTCTTCCCGTCATGGAATATTGGTGAGGTCTTTCCGTGCATAAGCCTTTCAGCCCTTATTATATCGCCGCCCAGGGCATAACCTATAGACTGATGCCCAAGACAGACTCCAAGGATAGGGGTCTTTCCCATAAAATGTCTTATGACATCTACAGAAACACCCGCTTCTTTTGGCGTGCAAGGACCGGGAGAGATTACGATCCTGTCGGGCCGCATCTCCTTTATCTCTTCTACAGTTATCTTATCGTTCCTGTAAACCCTTACATCCTCCCCCAGCTCACCCAGATACTGGACCAGGTTATAGGTGAAGGAGTCGTAGTTATCGATCATTAAAAGCATACTGTCCTCTTCTTTAGAAATTAGGGTAGATTGCAGGATAGCAGAGTATAAAAGGGGTGTCAAATCATTATAAAGATAGGAAACTATTGACGTTAAATATCTTTTTGCTATAATCGAAATGGCTTTGTTATATCTCTGAAGAAAGGAGTTTATCACTTGAAAATTGTTGTTTTTATTATTGCTGAGAAGGTATTCAGGGATGAAGAATACCTGGTGCCAAAAGAGGTCCTTGCTAAGGCGGGCATAAAAGTGATAACGGCGTCCACCACGACCGGCGAAGCGATAGGGAAACTGGGCCTTAAGGTCAAGCCGGATACACTTGTCAGTCAAATAGATGTGGACAAGCTCGACGCCTTAATATTCATAGGCGGTGGAGGGGCTGAGCAGTATTTTAACGATCCCATTGCCCATCGGTTGGCCAAGGAGGCCGTAGAGAAGGAGAAGATACTCGGCGCCATATGCATAGCCCCGGTAATACTTGCCAATGCAGGACTTTTGAAAGGTAAGAGGGCCACTGTCTTCCCCAGCGGGGCTGATAGCCTGAAAAAGGGTGGGGCCACTTATACCGGCGGAGATGTAGAGATAGATGGAAAGTTGATCACCGGATGCGGCCCCGAAGCGGCAGAGAAATTTGGAACAGAGCTGGTTAAGATGCTTCTCCCCTGAAAGCTCCCCCTCCTTTTCATCTCAGCATCTATCGCATTCAATACCTCAAACTTCTTCAAAGACCATAAAGGTGCGATAAGATAATCCCTTCCCCCGTCACCTGTCATACGCTGCACCAAGACTTCCGGCCTCAACCTCTCCAGGTAGTCACAGACAAGTCGGACATACTCGTCTCTATCCATGACCCTGACCTCCCCCTTCTCATACAGCTCAGCCAGATGGGTATCCTTCATGACATGCAGCAGGTGGAGTTTTATCCCTTCAATACCCATATCATTAATTAAAGAAGCCGAGGCCAGCATCTCGTCCCTGCTCTCGCTGGGAAGGCCAAGAATGACATGGGCAGAAACCCTTATACCTCTCTCTTTGCACTTACTTACAGCATTGACGAAAGTGGCAAGGTCATGCCCCCGCTTTATAAAATTCAATGTCCTGTCAGATACGGATTGAAGACCCAGTTCAAGCCAGAAATATGTCTTGCGTGAATATTCTTGCATTAAACCCAGTATCTCTGAAGGAAGGCAGTCAGGCCTTGTGGCTACTATAAGTCCTACCACATCCTTTACAGAAAGAGCCTCATCATAGAGCCTCCTGAGCAAATCCACGGATCCGTATGTGTTGGAATATGCCTGGAAATAGGCGATAAACTTCCCGGCCTTATACTTCCTGACCATTATCTCCTTGCCGTCTTCTATCTGACAGGCAACAGATAGACCGCGGGCAATGCCGAAGGAACCGGAACCTCTTCCGCCGCAGTAAATACAGCCCGCAGTTCCAAGGGTCCCGTCACGGTTAGGGCAGGTAAACCCGGCATCAATGGATATCCTGTGTACCCTGCAGCCAAAGACCCTTTTAAGCTCCCCGGAAAAGGGATTGTAACGTTTGTCTTCCATTGCTAACAACCATCCATTTCTGTAATAAAACAGTGCTATTATAGCACATTTCGTTCAGTTGCATACCCCAGTTAATCAATATTGACTAAAAAGCCATTCTGTGCTTTTATATATTCCACAATGCGCCTATCAATCATTATGAGGGTCTTTCAATTACTGTCTGTGACTTTGCTGGTAACAGTATTCGCTGCGAATGCCTTTGCAGCAGATGCAGGGGAACAACAGCAAAGATTAGAGCAATTGCAAAAATCTCTACAGAATGCCCAATCAGATGAACCGATGGAAACGCTCAAAACAAAGCTTCAGGTACTCAAAGAGCTTTTAGGGAAAGAAGGCATCACAGAGAGTGAACGGAAAGGTCTTGAGGAAAAGCTAAGGATACTTACTGAACAGCTAATTCCTCAGGAAAAACCGATGCCGATGGTGTCCATGGAAGAAACTCTCGCTCCTCTGGCTGAGAAGAGGTTTTTCATTGAGGGCAACTACTGGCTTGCTTACATTGAGGGCGGGGATAAGGAAGTTGCCTCTCTTTACAATATCGACACAAAACAGCCTATAGGTGACGCCGTAGACATATCCGCAGGTCCGGCCAACGCATTTGTCGCTTCAGGAGGTTATAGACACCGGAACGGAGGGACAACTCTTATAAGGCTTTGGCACCTCACTGACGGCAGTTCCCTTAGCCGCAGCTCCACTTCAACTGTTGGAATAAGTGGCACTGAAGGGTCGGATTACTATTATCAGAACAACCCGTGGGGAACCACTACCTTTGCAATCAAAGGGGTCGATAGGGTTGACGCAGACTCAAATCTTAATGTTACCAATCTGGACTTGCTCCATACCATACCTATAGGCAAGGGCCAGGACAAGGAGTTCGGAGTCGCCCTGGGGATTAAATACGCCCAAGCAGACAGTGATTATACAATAACCTACTCGTCAATATCATCCGCACTTTATAATATCAAGTCCGATGTTGAAAACACGTTACTCGGTCCCGTTTTCGGAATATACGGGAATGGTCCGATATTAAGAAAGTTAAGGTTCAACGGCCTGCTGAACATCTCTCTTGCATGGGATCATGTAAACGCAAAGAGGTTCGAGTATGATAATACTGTTCCTCAAGCCGCTCTGGATAAAAGACAGACATATGACAATGCCTTAACTGTTATAGACGGGGAAGTGGGAGTCAGATACCAGCTAAGACAGAATCTCTCGCTAAATCTGGACTATAAGGCAGCCTTCTTCGGTGGTATGCCGTTTGAACTCAAGACCAGGGAGAGTGCATTTTTAGAAACATTAGAGCTTATTGAGAGGGACATCCTTATCCACGGCCTTAAGGCAGGGATTTCGTATTCATTCTGATCCTTACCAAAACACATTTCCTTTACTATTCTACGGTAACGCTCTTTGCCAAGTTCCTCGGCTGGTCCACGTCAGTCCCCTTGTGGACTGCTATATGGTAGGCAAGGAGTTGAAGCGGGACTGACAGCAGGACCGGGGTGAGGGCCTCCGTTGTCTCCGGGAGGTAAATCACATTTTCGGACTTCCCTGCAACCCCAGCATCCCCTGAGGTTGCAATTGCAATGACCCTTCCTCCCCTCGCCTTTACCTCCTCCAGGTTGCTCAAGACCTTTTCATAGTTCCTCCCCTTCGGGACAAGGAATACGACAGGCATCTCTTCGTCTATCAATGCGATGGGGCCGTGCTTCATCTCCCCTGCTGGATAACCTTCGGCATGGATGTAAGAGATCTCCTTCAGTTTCAGGGCCCCTTCCAGGGCTATCGGGTAGTTGATCCCCCTTCCAAGATATAGGAAGTCCCTTGCGTGCATATATGTCTTGGCAAGCCCTTCTATCTCTTTGTTAAGCTTAAGTGCTTCTTCAAGATATCTCGGCAACTTGACCAGCTCGGATACCATCTCTTTTGCAAGCTCCTCCCCGATCCTGCCTGTCTTTTTACCCAGATAAATCGTAAGAAGGTAAAGGGCGACAAGCTGGCAGGTAAATGCCTTAGTGGAGGCTACGCCTATCTCAGGCCCTGCATGGGTGTATATAACGCCGTTAGACTCTCTGGCGATGCTGGAATCCACCACATTGCAGATGGATATGACCTTTGCCCCCTTATTCTTGGCCTCCCTGATGGCAGCCAATGTGTCCGCCGTCTCCCCGGACTGGCTTATGGCTATGACGAGGGTGGAAGAATCCACAATCGGGTCTCTGTACCTGAATTCCGACGCATAATCAACCTCTACCGGTATCCTGCAGAACTCCTCTATAAGGAACTTTCCCACCAATGATGAGTGCCATGACGTCCCGCATGAAACAAAGACGATCTTCCTTATCCCTAAAATATCTTCCTTAGACAGGTCAACTTCATCGAGATAAATATCTCCGGTCTCTTCCGAGACCCTTCCCCTGAAGGTATCGGTAATGGCTGTAGGCTGCTCGAATATCTCCTTCAGCATGAAGTGGCGGTAACCGCCCTTTTCAGCCATTGTGGGAGACCATGTAATCTCCTTAGGCGCCCTGACAACCCTCTCTCCTTCGTTGTTTTCAAGCCTGAGGCCTTCACCATCCATGATGACAAGGTCTCCGTCCTCCAGGAATATCATCTTCCTTGTATAACTGAGTATGGCCGGGATATCAGAGGCAACATAGTTTTCGCCATCCCCAAGACCAACCACAAGAGGACAGCCGTTCTTGGCTGCTATCAGCTTTCCGGGCTCGTCTTCACATAGGACTGCAATGGCATAGGCGCCTTTCAGCTCCTTAAGGCTCTTTTTAACGGCTGCCTCAAAATCACTGCCTTGCAGGTGCTTTGCTATCAAGTGGGCAATGACCTCTGTATCCGTCTCTGATTCAAATGCATGACCTTCCTTCTTAAGCATCTCCTTAAGGTGAAGATAGTTCTCAATGATCCCGTTGTGTACAACAACCACAGGTCCTGCCTTGTGTGGGTGAGCATTCTCCTCCGAAGGCCTCCCGTGGGTGGCCCATCTTGTATGGCCGATACCGGGACTGCCTGAAATAGGCTCTTTTTTTATCTGCTCATCAAGGTTAATGAGCTTCCCAATGCTCCTTCGCCTATCTATCTTCCCGTCACGGATGACGGCAACACCGGCAGAGTCATATCCCCTGTATTCAAGCCTCCTGAGGCCGTCAAGGAGAATAGGCACAGCATCCTTATTCCCGACATAACCAACTATTCCGCACATATAATTACCTCCTCACATCATTAAAACTAATATCTGCGTTTATCACAATACTTTTCAGATAGGTGTTATTAGTTAGTTCACCCCCACCCTAACCCTCCCCCATCAAGGGGGAGGGAACTCTAATAAATCTCCCCTCCCCTGGCGGGAGGGGATTGAGGGGAGGGGGAACGTATTATACGCCTAAGTGAACATCATTGGCCCCAAAGGGCCGTAAAAGGGCATAAATAATAGATTTTTTAACATACAAGGCCGGTACTGTCAAGCCTTTTTTGGCATTCTTGGCCTACAAAAAGCCTTGTCATCTACAGACGATTGCTGATAAAATCGCGAAGATATGGATATCAGGCAGATATTATTCAAGTTAAGCAGGCAAAGGGTCGGTATCGCTGCTACCTTACTGGTCGTGGTCATATATTTCATTTCCCATCCTATCCTTGACCTGGGAGAGCTTAAGTCTCTTGATCTCAGATTCAGGGAGAGAGGGGAAAGGAAGGCCGGCGAAAAGGTTGTAATAGTGGCAATAGATGAAAAGAGCGTAAACGAGCTGGGGCGGTGGCCGTGGCCGCGTACAAGGATTGCTGAGCTTTTAAAAGCCCTTTCCGACAGCGGAGCAAAGACCATAGGTTTTGACATCGTTTTTTCAGAGCCTGACCAGAATTCCGGGCTCCAGACCATCCGTGACTTGAAGGAAAAAACAATCTCTTTAAAACTTGACGAAAAATTGTTGAACTATCTTGATCGGATGGAAAAGGGGTTCGACACTGATTCCGCACTCAAAGAGGCAATAGAAAAATCCAAAAGGGCTGTCCTGGGTTACTTCTTCCACTTTGGTGAAGGGTCAGGAATAAATGAAGATGATGAGACAGGGAAAGGAAGATATTCTTTTGTAAGGGCATTGGAAGAGGGTGCTGCAACACCGGTTAAAGAGGCCTCTTCGATGGAAACAAATATAAGACCTGTTTCCGATGCAGCAAAGGAGTTGGGGTATTTCAATATCTTCCCGGACAAGGACGGGACTATCAGATGGTATCCCCTGGCAATTAAATATGGCGATGACTATTACTCCCCCCTTGCCCTTCAACTCGTCAGGGAGTATTTAGACGGTCAGCCTCTTTCTTTGGTCACGGCAGGGTATGGTATTGCAGGGATTAAGGTCGGTGACACAGATATCCCGTCTGATGAGGAGGGAAGGCTTCTGATTAACTATTACGGCCCTCAGAAGAGCTTCAGGCATTATTCATTTGTGGACGTAATAAAAGGGAGGGTCCCGGCTGAGGCATTCAGGGACAAGGTAGTGATTGTCGGGGCCACTGAAACCGGCATCTTCGACATGAGGGTAACTCCTTTTGAAAGCGTATATCCCGGAGTAGAGATCCACGCCACGGTCGCAGAAAATATACTTGACCAGGAATTCATTTTACGCCCCAGCTGGTTTGCCTTGTTTGACCTCCTCTCAATCCTTTCCATAGGGACACTTCTGACTATATCACTCCAGAGACTCAGGGCTCTGGGTGGTTTTGTTATTACAGCCTGCTTGATGGTCGGGTATTTCTATTTCGACCGATACCTCTTCATTGAAAAAGGTTTGTGGCTGAACATCGTCTTTCCTTTCCTGACATTTACCTCCGTCTACACCGCAATAACGGTTTACAGCTATTTCAGCGAAGAAAAGGAGAAGAAAAAGGTAAAAGGCGCATTCCAATATTATGTCACGGCATCGGTGATGGAAGAGATACTCAAACACCCGGACAAACTGAAACTCGGCGGCGATGAGAAGGAGTTGTCGGTACTCTTTTCCGATATACGCGGGTTCACCAGCATATCTGAGAAAATCCCTCCCGAGGCCCTTGTAGGACTGCTCAATGAATACTTTACAGCCATGACGGATATTGTGTTTAAATATGAAGGATATCTTGATAAGTATATAGGTGATGCCATTATGGCCGTCTACGGTGCACCGGTGGAGCAAGAGGACCATGCCCTAAAGGCCTGCTTGACAGCCATTGAGATGATGGAAATGTTAAGATATCTTCAGAAGAAATGGGAATCGGAAGGACTACCGAGGATAGATATAGGAATAGGTATAAACACAGGGAAGATGATTGTCGGCAATATGGGCTCCAAAAGGAGGTTCAACTATACGGCAGTCGGAGACAACGTGAACCTTGCCTCGAGACTTGAAGGTCTGACAAAGGATTACGGCGTTCCCATCGTCATAAGTGAAACTGTTTATGAAAAGGTTAAAGGCGAGTTGCAATGCAGGGAGCTTGGTTCGGTAAAGGTCAAGGGGAAAGAGATACCTACAAAAGTATATGAGTTGATAGTAAAAGTGGCTTCCAGCGATTTGCCGGGAAAATGAGCGCCCTACCCTTTCAATCCCCCATCTGCCTGATGCCTATATAGGTATAATGAAAACCAGAAATGAGGGTAAAAATTGTTGTAAGATAGATACTTGGGGCCAAGACTGGTTGCAAGCTCGGAATTGCCAGGGCTACTACTACAGTAGATATCTGTATGAATGTGGAGACCTTTCCTAAAATAGTTGGTTTTATCTCAAGAGGCCTATGGTTGGCGAACAAAACCGCTATCCCTATAAGAATGAAAATATCCCTGCTGAGCACGAGGACAGTAAGCCAGGCAGGTAATACGCCTATAACTGCCAGCATGATATAAGAAGCCGAAAGCAGGAGCTTGTCCGCAATTGGGTCCAAATAGGCACCCAACAAAGTCTTCTGGTTAAATACCCTGGCTATCAACCCGTCCAGGGCATCTGTAATGCCAGCGAGGACAAAGGTCAGGAGTGCATAAAAGGTATGCCCGTAAATCAGGAATATGACAAAAAGGGGAACCAGGAGTATTCTAAAGAGAGTTAGGAGATTTGGGATGTTCATCGTGAATTATTGCGGGACTGTATCAGCTTTTGTCTTTTTCCTGGTTCCAGGCCACCCACTCATCCCTGTCCTCTTCCTGGGTAAATGAAACAGGTTTTGAGGCTATTCCTTTTGGTGATATGGTAATCTGCTGCCATGACTTTATTATGTACGACCATTCCTCTCTTGTTACTTCATGGGGACCGGGTACCTCCGTTGGACCTGGGACATATTTCGGCTCACGGCCTTTGCCTTCTATTCCAATTGGAAGACTTCCAACAACGACCTCACCGTCATAAACCCTCACAAGTGACGATGTGTCCTCCTGGACATCTATTCTGTAGGTTGTCCCCTTTACTCCGGCCACTGCATTGGCGGTCTTTACCTCAAACCTGGAGTCCTTTTTTGCCTTTGAAGCCTTTGCCCATACCTTGCCTAAAAACATCTTCACTCCAAAGCTCCTCGCTTCATCTTTGAAGAGAGAGGCCTCCACCTTGAAGTTTGTATTTTCGGAAAATCTCACCTTGCTGCCGTCCGGCAGTGTAAGCTCTAACCTGGATTTGGTACCGGTCTTTACACTATCGCCTACACTCAGGGAATCACCTTTGGGAAGAGGCTTCCAATCCTTGCCATTCTTTGATTTGAAGGCCGAACCTTCCAAAAACGATACAGATGCCGTATTATCGGATGACCATGAAGGAGATGCCGGTAGAGAAAAGAGGACGATGATTAAAAGATATCTTAGTATTGTTATCACTTTTAGGCTCTCATTGAACATCAAAACCTGCCACAGAGGTCTCAGAAGACTAACTCCCCCCAACCCCCTCTTTACTAAAGAGGGGGTGTCGACGGCGGGGGCGTTTACATTCCTATTTCCCGCTAAACTTCACTATATCCCCCGATCTAAAGCCGCTTCCTGAAGTCGGATTTGCTATGGACAGGTCGGCCTGATCCCCAATGTCGTTCTTCATTATTATCGCCTGTCCTATCAGGTTTTCAGTTACGCCCAATTTCATCTTTGTGACTGGATCGATGATCTCCTTCCCGGCCCTGAATACATCGAGTTTGTCCCCTACATTCAGCCCCGACTTCTGTCCGGCATTTATGTAAAGGCTATTGCCGTCTACCTGAGCTACCCTGCCTGCCCATCTCCTTGTCCCGAGCTGCTTCATCATGTTTACCATAGCCTTTGTAAGGGCATCCCTGAGGGCGCCGTCCCTCAGATCCGGGTCGTATCCTGCCCTACCTCCGAGGCCTAGGGTTCTGCTTACCTGCTTCTCATATATACCTGCACCGGAATCAGCCAGCAATTGGACTCCTGTTGTGGTATCTACGACCCTGTAGTCCACGGTCACCCTGGCTATCTGCTTCTTGGTCTGATAGACAAGGAGGTCTTTCCCTTCTTCAGCCTCGGAATAAGCGGTTACAGCCCCGGTAACAATCGCATTGAGCCCAAGTATCTCTCCCATCTTTGCAGCGGTATCCGGGTTTATAGCCCCTGAGGCGCCGAGCCTCTGCTGCTCAAGTATTGACTGAATATCCTGCTGCGGTATGACAATGAACCTTTCTGTTTTTTGGAGTATGGTTCCCAATATGTCTGATGCGGCCTCTCCGATTCCAAGAACCTTCGACGGGGTCCTGTTCTGGAAATTGACGACCCCGACTCTGAGCTTAGGACCTTTGTATTCACTTACTGTGGACTCCGTGGGGAGTTGTTTTGATGTCCCTGTGAGGGTTGTGTCATCCTTCACCGCCCCGGTCATGGTAACTCCGCAACCGCTGCTAAGAGCTGCGGCTCCTAAAATCAAACCTGCCAGAAATAAATTTTTTCTGCTTTTCATCCTGTCCTCCTTATTTTAGTCGTCGCTGACCTTTTATTTAGGGGCCGTTGATGGAATAACCAGTGCTTTTCTGGTTAACACCTTACGGCCCCTTATGCCGTTCCCGCCATTCTGATGTCCAGGTTAATATTGAACTACGGCTTATGCTCTTCCATCATCAATTCCATAAAACCTTGCGCCTCTGTGTAACCTCCCGGTATCTCAAATAGGGATGCATCAGGTGTCCTGAGGATTATATTCTTGAGCTCTGTAGTGATCTTGAACTCCTTATTTTCTATTTCACTCTTGATGGTCATGCCGTCAAGGTCCCTGGCATTCCAGATATAACCTTCCTGAACCTCACCATTCTTGTAAGTGATCTTTACTTTATACTTGTCGCACGGATGCCTATCTATGACCTCGCTCCCAACCTTGGTCTTCTCAATCTTAGGCGCCTCGCCTATATAACCTTCCTCAGTCTCCTTGTGGGTTAGATATTTCTGCTTATTTGGATACAACGTATAGCTTATCTTCCTGTCTCCCCTGTGGATGGTTGACATCTTGCTTATGGCCGGAGGCATCTCCCCCCCTTTTGCCATCCTGGAAAGGTCGATATCCATCCTTATCTTTTCCCCAGCCTTGGCCAAAGGGATATCAGAGGTGTAAATTTCATTAGTGCCTCTGTTGACAGATGTGGAAACTACAAGGGCTGAGAAGTCCTTTTTACCGTAGTCCATATATGCAAAGGAAGGGGGCTCAGGCATCTTTATCTCAGGCATTTTGATAACAGGAGGAGCGGCTGCAACTGCCCCAGGCCCAGGCCCCCACTGAAGATTGCCGGTAACCCTTCTTGCCAGCTCTGTCGATTCTCGGCCGAGATGGATTCCGACGGCCTTTGTGAGGAGTTTAGTCCCCAACCCGATGGCCATTGTCTCTCCGAACCCCCTATCAGAAGAGACGCTTTCAAGAGTGACCCATGGAACCTCTTTTTCCTTGATATCCTTTATGTTTGCAGCAATGGCCGTTGCCGTTCCAATGCCTCCCGACATCCTCATCTCGCTCTTTACGCCAAGACCTCTCTCCCAGATGGTATCACCTGTCATGGTATTTATGAACTTGAACTTCGCCCTGACCTTTTTTACATTATATACGCCGGCAGTGGTGTCTTCAAAGTCCATAAGAGTACCATAAAAGACTCCTTCCACTCCCAGTACCTCTCCCAGCTTCTGAGGCGTGGTCATGTCCAACTGGCCGCCGAGGTTTATACCCATCTGATCCCTGAGTATCTGGTCCGATTCTTTGACAGGTTTAACGTTATATCCCCTGTCCCTTAAGACCGCCTCCATCTTACTTCTTACCACATCCGGGCCGCCTACATCATTTGTATCGTTCCTCATGGGAAGGAGTACTACCCTCTTTATGGGGTTATTGAAGTTATAATGCTTCGGGACGTGAGGCGGTACACAACCTGCAAGGAGGACTAATGTTGATACTGATATTAAAAATTTGAGAACCATTGTCATGTTTGCTCCCTAACATATTGGAATAGTTAAGCTATTGTTACGTTAACTCGCCGCTACTTTTACTTCCCCTTAGGTGAAAGGGTCAACTCAATCCTGTTGGCAGACACATTGGTGATGTTAACCGTGAATTCTTTCAAATCTACCATGGTAATCCCATCTGCCAGCGACTGGGCATCCCCTTTTATATCAACGTCAATGGTTGCCGTGCCCCCTGAAATGCTTCTCTGGTAAATCGCCTGGACCCCCCTGACCTTGCCCTGGACGGCATTTTTGAATTTAACAAAATCTGAATAATTGTTTATCCCCGAGATCACCATCTGGACCAAAGCACTGCCTGAAACCTCCTGTCCCCATTTCTTTGCAATCTGGTCTATTAGTTTGTCAGCTAGCTCTGCACTGACCTTTTCCAAGGCCTTGCTTCCGGCGGTTATCTCGTCACTGTGAACTGCGGCTCCTGCTGCCGAGGCAGAGGCTATGACTCCACCAGTATCGACCCTGACTGCCTTTGCGTTGATGTTGGCCTGGCTGGAAAGTATCCCAGAGCCCATGACGCTGCCCGCTAATTTTGCGGTAGCCTTACCATAGACGACCACCTCGGCATCGAGTTCTCTGCCTATCGTCTTTGCCGCATTATCGGTCAGGTCAACGACTCCGAAGGAAGATCCGAGCCTGATGTTTTTTGTCTGGACACTGTGGTCAACGATGTTAAAACCTTTTTCCAGGAATTTTTCGGTCAAGGCATTCTCTGCAACACTCATATCAATCTGCTGGGCCTTGAACTCGGATCTTCCACCACCCCAGAAGCTCCACCAGAAGATATAATACTGCTGCCCTATGTTCTGCTCCGCGATCATAAAGAGGACCCTGGGCATCCCCTTTCTCTGCATAAGGAGCCCTAATGCAGCCAGGTCGTTTTTCAGGCCTCCGATACTCACTACTGCCTGGATAGTCACCTTATAAATAGTTGCCTCTGCTGCCCCTTCAGATAGTATCTTGTAGCTCTGGATATATCCCTGACTCTGGGAGTATATATTGTCGCTCAGAAGCTGAAAGTTCTGAACAACGGTTTCGGAGGAAACCATGGTTCCTACGGCCTGCTCTACGGCCTTTCTCAGGGCGTCCCCAATGGCATTGTCCCTGGCAATCGCCGTGTTGCCGTCCACTATGGCGGCTATTCCATCGGATGTGACAGTCTGGCTCTCCTGGGCGTGAACGACAGTGGGCAGTAGGCAATAGGCAGTAAGCAACAGAAAGAGCGTGAGACGTGAGACGTAAGACGTGACTTCTGACTTTAAAGTATTCACTAGAAAAACCTCAGTTCGTCTTTAAGTTTTCTTATTACAAGCAGGGCATCCGCCCCTGATATTGTGTCCATGGGTGCAAACTCTCCGGTGGTAAGGTCTTTTGCCTTCATTATACCCCTCGTAGTCACAACCATCACGGCATTAAAGTAAGGGAGGTCGTTCCTAAGGTCAGGGAATGGTGAATTCTCGCCTATGAACTTCGTCGAAAGCTTCTCATCCCCGCTTACCTTTACAAGTATGTCTTCACACATAATGGCATACTCAGCCCTCGTTATTTTCTTGTCCGGCTGGAACGTGTGATCAGGGTAAGGCTCAAGACCTTTTAGCATAAGTTCCATTACCGTGTCTATATCTGTCTTAAGTACATGGTCCTTGATATCTGTTGCCGCCTCCATCTTAACAACCTTTTCTGTTTCCATCTTCTGAATTGGCGCTTGAAATGACGTGTCGAACCTCTTTGGAGTCCTCTTCTTGAATAACTTTTCGAGCTCCAGTTCCTGGACAAAAAGGGCCGCAATATCTGCCCTCGAAATCTCATCTATAAGGGCGATCTTTTTCCCTATCATGGAGCCTGGGGCAGCCAGCTGTATCTTCTGAACCAGGGCCCACTCCTCAGAGGCCTCATTCACATATTTGGTATTTATGTCCAGCACCTTCTTGAACATCTCCCCCGCCTTGTCAAAGTCAAAAGAAACCTTATATGCCTTTCCCATGTAGTAATACGCAGCTGAAGCGTTCGGGTCGAGCTTTACAGCTGCCTTGAACTCGTCCTCGCTCCTGTCGAGCCACTTCCCCTTTCTTTCGAGGGAGAGTAGCCTTATCATATAAACACTAACAGTGACCTTGTCGTCCTTTGTCTTGGCATAGCTCTTCGCATCCTTCAGGCTATCGTAACCCTTGTCGAAGTTCTTCTGATAGCCGTATACAAGCCCCAATCCGGCGTGGGCAGGTGAATATTTGGGGTTCATGGAAAGGGCCAGTTCAAACTCCCTCTTTGCCTCGTCGTATTGCCCCTTGTCCAGGAGTTTGCTCCCGCTGAACACATGGTGCTCAGGGGTATCCAGGGCGCTTACCTCCTTCCTTGGCTTAGGGGCGCAGGATACGATGGACAGAACAAATGCCGAAATAATCAAACAGGCTAATATCCTGAATTTGTTTCTTTTCATGGTTTTTCCTCCCAATTAGGTTTTCGGTCTTCCAAAAGAGATTAATCAACTACAATAATCACCCTCGTCTGTTCCAGGAAGCTCAGGTTCTTTGATGCATCCCTGAGTCCTGCTGCATCTGCATTGCTTATCACTATGTCGCTGCTTCCGGCCCCTGTGGTCTTTAACCCCTTTACCACTATAGGATTGGCAGCCACCCTCTCGTTCTGCCTTGCGGCATTCACATCCTTTGCATACCCTACTATCCCCTGCTTTATGGCAAAGTCCCTGCTTACATAAGCCGAGCCGTAAACCTCCTTGCCATCTTGGTCGACAATCTTTGGAGACATGGCAGGCCTTGCATCAGTTCCCCTGGCATCAATTATTAACCCCGTATATACAGGGTTCCCTGTCTTTGGAACGGATAAGGTCCCTAAACCACCGATATTCCCGTAAACAGTGTCGGCCAACCCGCCGGTGATCGGCACCTCTATGATTACCTCTACCCCACCGTCGGAAAGGTATCTCGTCTTGACCACCATGGCACCCTTCACGAACCCTTCGATTCTAGAGTTTATGACGTCACTCTGGGTAGTGAAGTTCACTACCGTCGTTTGAGAGTCTATCCTCACACCTTTCACAGTCTCAAGGATGTTCCTCATGGCATCCAGCTTTGCCGCTCTCTCTGCCCCAAGTCTTGCAACAGCTATATTGGGGGCATCCTGGTTCGGGGCTCCGCTGCCCACACCCCTGATGACATTTGTAGACCAGTTCACCTCTCCGGCACCGAGGGATTCAATGACCTGGTTTGAGTCGTCAAAAAGCCCTGCGACAACCAGTCCAGGTAAAAAAAGACCCAGGAACAGAGGGATTAAGAACAGCTTTCTTGGCATGATAGCCTCCTTAAGATTTATTTTTTGTAAAGATTGTAAAGATATATTCATAAGATATGAAATTGATTTGGATGGAGAGTTGACCGTGATGAAATAACTTAGTCTTACATTAGTCGAATACACCGAACCCTCTATATTTGTTCAATGTCATAGGCTTAGCGAATTAAAATGAATCATACCAGCATTTTCATCCTTGTCAAGCCCTATGCATCGGATTTCAGCCCTACTGATATAGCCCATAGTTTGTCCATACCCTTGTCCCACAAAAATTTGATTTTAGCACATCATCCATATAAATATTTGTGCAAATTATTTACACTAATATTATTTGACAACTGCACAATTATTATATAAGCTCCATTTGAAAGGGGGTAGAAATGAGAGCAACTGTCACGCTTGACAAGGAGATGCTGGATGAACTTGTTAAGGAAACTGGGGCTAAAAGCGCTGCCTCAGCAGTAAGGGAAACCATATCAGAATATCTGAAGCGCAGGAAGATCGAGAAGATTAAGGCGATGAAGGGGAAGCTCAAGTTTGATAAAACGGCTGAGGACCTCAGGCAGTATGAAAGATAGAGTTCTTATAGACACCTCCGTCTGGATAGATTATTTTCAGGATACAAACTCCGCCGGTTCGGAGCTGATGGATGGAATCCTTTCCCACGGAGACGTTTACGTTCCCAAGGTCGTAATTGCCGAACTCATTCAGGGCGCCAGGTCTGAAAAGGAAATAGGTGTAATAAAGGAGTTCGTTGAGGCCTTTACGATAGTAGAAGAAGGAAAAGAAACCTGGCATAAGGCTGGAAAGCTTTCGTATGATCTAAAGAAAAAGGGGGAAACCATAAACCTCACGGACTGTTACATTGCCGTTATTGCCAGAGAGCACAATTGTTCGATCCTGACCCTGGACAAACACTTCAAAAAGATACAGAAGAACGATGGACTGAGACTAATACTTTAAATGGTCGCTGTCCCTTTTCCCCAATAAGGCAGTTAGCATTAATACGGATATGACCTTCCAATATGACACCTTCGGCATTTTTAAAGTCCTCCTCCTTATAGAAGTTTCATGCTAAACGCAATTTTTAATCATGGCTGACAGGGCTTTAGATTAGTTATTTTCTATGGGGTTATCAAGGTAAAGATTTGTTATTTAGGAGGCGTCAAACCTTCACATTCAGCACCGGAAGCCCCACCCTCTGCCTCCTGTTTTCGCCCCTGAATAACTCGGTCTTTCGGAAGGCAACATCACCACGTTCACCTTCGTGCTGAACCTGTATATTTGCAAAAAGGCTTGAACCGTGCTGAACGGTGTGCTTTCCAAACCTCTCGGACAGCGTGTCAACGGCGCTGTAAACCCTGGCCATCTTCTCTATCCTTGCAACATCGTCAAACAGGGTGTGTTGGACGCTCTTCTCCGGTATGAGTCCCGCCAAAACTACGCCTGTCGACCGATACAGGGTATTTGGTTTGTATGCCTCCCTGAATCCCTTTTTTAAGGGCTCCATCAGTTCTGCCGGATAGGCGGTGGGGCGGTTCAGCTTAAGCTCAATCCCGATATCTCTGAAGTCCTGCTGTTTCAGAAATACGATAAGCCTTGTGGCAGCCAGGTCATAGCGCCTTGCCTTTATACACGCGTTCTCAAGGTTCTTTGAAATCTGGGCGAATATAAATTCTTCATCATCGGACGGAGGGGTGAAGGTCTTTGTCTTGCTTATAGACTGATACTCCCTCTTAGATTCAGTCACAACGGGATATACGCTCCTCCCGTTAAGTTCGTGCCATATCTCCTGATAAGGCTTTGATAGGTGCCTTTTAATAAAGGTTTCTTCCTTCATAGCGAACTCCAGGGCTGTGGTTATCCCGAACTTTTTAAGGAATTCCGATGTATTCGCCCCTATCCCCCAGACCTTTCCCACCGGGAGTTTTTCAAGGTAGTTGTGTATCTCCCTCCCAGGTATAAGTGTAATCCCTCTGGGTTTTTTGTGCTTTGAGCCTATCTTCGCCAGCACTTTTGACAGGCTAACGCCTATTGACACGGTTATTCCCAACTCTTTTTCTATTGTCTCCTGAATCTTTCCTGCGATCTCCCCGTAGGAGCCGTGAAACGTCCTCCTGAGGCCTGTCAGGTCAACAAACGCCTCGTCTATGGAGTACTCCTCCACATCAGGCGAGAAACGCCTGAGTATCTCGAACATCCGAACGGAAAATAGGGAGTAGGTCTCATAGTCAGATGGAAGGATTACGGCATCGGGGCAGACCCTTCTCACCTCAAAGAGCCTCATCCCTCGCTCGACCCCCCTACCCTTCGCCTCATAACTGGCGGCAGAGACGATCCCGCGCTCTTTACCTGTAATTACAGGTTTCCCCTTCAATTCAGGATGTATCGCCTGCTCGCATGAGGCAAAGAATGCGTCCGCGTCAATATGCAAGATGGCGCGGGGCCAGGAATGGATGGTTAGGGGTTGGGTGGTCATAATTATTATTCTGTAGGGGCGATTCGATGAATCGCCCTGTTTTGGGCGACCCACCGGGTCGCCCCTACCGGTATATTGGCAGGATTTTCTTCGTCCAATTCCCATTTCAAGGGATTGTCGATGATATATTGCCGGGTGCGGTTTAATTCGTCATCGCTGCGGATGATGTGTTCATAGTAGTTGCGCTGCCAGAGTGGACAGCCGAGATTGTCGCGCAATTCGTTGATGCGTTTGGTGACAATCGATTTAAATTGTCCCATGATTGATCCAATTGTATTTGATTTCAATGTCTTTGTAGGGGCGATCCGGTGGATCGCCCTTTCATGGGACGTTATACCTTGGGCGACCCACCGGGTCGCCCCTACATCATTGATTATCAATATCCCGTGAAAATGGTTTGGCATGACGATGTAATAATCCAATTCCACATTGTCCCGAACATTCGGCGTTATCAACCATTCATTTTCGACGATCCGTCCGTATTCATTAAACCGCGTCTTCCCGTCAACGATCTCCCCGAATAAACATCCCCTCTGCCACGCGCACACCGTCACAAAATACACCCCTGCCTTTGAATAATCGTAACCTTTCAGGCGTATGGAACGGCGGCGATGGATGTCGGGGTTGAATTTCATATGTTTTCCTGTAGGGGCGATCCTTGTGATCGCCTTCTCATGAATCGCGCTGGTTGTAATAGAGCAAGGAATAGGTATTTATAGGGGCTTCACAAAAATGGAACCGTTGTCCCAAATTATTTCTCTAAGCCTCCGCTGGATTTTTGACAATCCGGTTGATTAAGATATTATGACTTTGTGCATTTGCCGGAAAACCAATTACTTCCACGGCTTCCGTCGCTATTTAGTAGATTGAATTTGAGAACCGAAGTGTCCATGTAAAAAAGAAAGGCTGGATCAGATAATGGGTTAGCGATGTTTTTTCTACCCATTGCGCCTATAGAAAAAAGCCCTTTTACGTTTGTATCACCGATGCTTACGAGGCAATCCGCCCCCGGAGATAACGTTGTACAGTTATATGAGAATGTGACACTTCGTTCGGCGACTATTTTATAAGATTCTTCAGTCTCAGAGAGGGCAGTTCCAATTGAACCATTGCATTCAAATACGGACGATTTTTCCGAGCACCCAATTAAGAGTGGCAACAGGCCCAGCAATAATTGCTTATAAAAATTGTTCATTTCATCCTCCTAACAATCGATTTATTATCTACCCTCTATATCGCCGCTTTATCCTCTCCCTCTCCTCATTCTCCTTATTACCATCCCATGTCCGCCCAAGCAGCACTCTCCCGTTATAGTTCTTTGCCCGTCTGCTCCCTGATTGCAATATCGCTTCCAACCTATTTCGTATACATAAACCTGACTAACGCCATCCCAAAGGCAAAAATAAACCCAAAGCTGAAAGAGTCCAGCCGAATAATTGTCTTACCCTTCCGCTCCCTTAAAACCCCTATCCCTGACATCGATAATCCAGCTAACAGCGGCGTAATCAGGAGGCTATTGCGCCTTCTGAACAACTTCCTCCGCCCACTTTATCGTCTTTTCAGCAACATCAGAAGGGATAGGCGAAGCGGGTATGCGACCTTTACGAGGCGGATTCATAAACTACTCTCCCGTTTTTAATAGCCTCCCTGTAAATAAGGCCGGGAGTATCGGCCGTTTCAGCCAAGACGTCTTCCTGGACAACCAGGATATCAATAGACATCAATATGCCCTTCAAAGCCCTGCGAATCCTGACGCTCTCTTTTCGGGGATTGTCAACCTCTCTTTCCACTACCAACACGTCAAGGTCACTGTTCACATCCATATTTCCGGCAACATAGGAGCCAAAGAGGATGACCTTACGAGGATTACTGATCTCTATAATCTTTTCGATAACACTCTTGACTTTTTGTGGTGTCACTTCCCATGCAGCCGCCATAAATTCTCCTCTTTTAAAGGTTATCTGAAATCATATCTCAAAATATAGCATATTGTGACGTTGCAAGACAACTCATTCTGCCCAGCCCTCCCCAACGTAAGTCCAAATATCCCCATCTGTTTACTCCCCCTAATTTTTCCAGAAAAACGGTGGGCATAGCCCACCCTACTGGATAGTATAATCATATCAATATGGTGTCAAGGCATCTCATCCATATTTCCTCACCACCGCAGTGACCACCCCAGCAACCTTTAGCTCGTTCTTCGGCCTTATGGGTTTGTATTTGGGGTTTGCAGGGATAAGGATCACGCTTTCACCTCTTCTTCTCAGGTACTTCATGGTCCATGCCCCGTCCACCTCTGCGATGACAATATCTCCGCTCTTTGGGGTCTGGGACCTGTCCACTATCACCATGTCACCCGGCATTATCCCCGCGTCGAGCATGGAGTCCCCTGATACCTTTAGAAGGAATGTGGCCTGCCTGTTCTGAATCAGCAGGTCGTCAAGGGAAATATTGTCTGCCAGCTCTTCCTCAGCAGGGCTTGGGAACCCTGCCTCTACAGTCCCGAGGATTCTTACCGGATATGCTATGGAACCTGGGATAAGCCTTCCTGTCTTGTCCTTTTCAAGGACATTCATCCCCTCAAGCCTTGAAACAAGCTTAGATACGGCGTTCTTGGACCTTAGCCCCAGCATCTCCCCTATCTCGGAGAAGCTCGGCATCCTCCCTGTTTTCTGGTAGAACCCTGATACCGCCTCTGCCCTGGACTTTAATCTGTCCCTTTGTATTTCATTTTTCATGAGGGCAATTATAGGTGAACGTTTGTTCACTGTCAAGGGGAAAAGATATATACCCTTGACTCTGAACTATTTATAAAGATAATATTCAGCAATGGTATATGCACTTGAAGTCAGGAAGGTGTTGTGGATAACACTCCTATTAAATATTTTTGGCGCCATAGTAAAGATATTTTATGGATATCTGGCAGGGATAAACAGCATACAGGCCGATGGTGTCCATTCGTTATTCGACGGGGCATCCAATATCATAGGTCTTATAGGGATATGGCTGGCTTCTAAGCCGCCTGACGGGACACATCATTACGGCCATAAGAAGTTTGAGACCATGGCGACAGTGGGTATAGCCACCCTCCTGTTTGTAGCATGCATTGAGGTATTCAAGAAGGCGGCTGAACAGTTCTTGAGCCCGAAGCCGCTGGTGGTAACGGACTTGAGCTTCGGCATTGTCATAGTAACCATGGGGATAAATCTCTTTGTCACCACTTATGAATACAGGAGGGGGAAGGCCCTTAAGAGCGACTTCCTGGTGGCTGATGCAAAGCATACAATGAGCGACCTCCTGGCATCTTTCGTAGTATTGATCAGCCTTACTGCCGGCAGGATGGGATATCCTATTATAGATCCCATAGCCACGGTCGTGATTGCGGTAATGATAGGTCATCTCGGATATAACATAATCAAAGAGGCATCTCATGTACTGGTTGACGCCTCACCTCTGATAAGTTCTGATCTGGCCAAAATAGAGGCCATTGCCAACTCCGTGGAAGGGGTCAGGGAGTGCCATAATATCAGGGTAAGGGGAAGGGGTGACGCGGTCCATCTTGACTGCCACATCCTGGTTCCTTCAGATATGACCATGCAGGACGCCCATGATGCCGCAGAAAAGGTAGAGAAAAAGATAAAGTCAGAGATGCCCGATGTGATAGACGTTGTGATACATCTGGAACCGCAGGAATGAAATAGAGGAGGGGATGTGGAAATTAAGGTTAAGATAGGAAGGCCTGAGAAAGAAAAGACGGAGGCTCTTGTTGTAGGGCTTTTTGAGGGGGCAAAGGGGTTCAGCAGGGAGGTCACCTCCCTGGATAAGGCCCTGAGCGGAGCAATTCGAGAGGCACTGAACAGCGGGGACTTTAAGGGTAAGCTGAACCAGACATATCTTATCCCTGCAATGGCGAAGATACCTGCATCCAGGGTCTTGTTGACAGGGCTTGGGAAAGAGAAAGAGTTCACGAAAGACAGGCTCAGGCAGGCGTCAGGGAAGTCGGCTTCATACCTTTCCTGTCTCGGCCTTTCTTCCTTTGCCACCTTGCTTCACCATGAACTTAAACCTGTTAAGGATTCCTCCCAGGCCTTGCTGGAAGGTTGCATCCTTGGGCTTTACAGGTTTGATAAGTACAAGACCAACGATAAGGAAAATGGTAAAAAAGAGATTAAAGAGGTCACATTACTTGTGGACAGCAAGAATGATGAAAGGGGTGCGTGGGATGGGGCCTTCACAGGGAAGGTTCTGGCAGAGGCTGCCAACTTTACAAAAGACCTGGTAAATGAACCTTCAAACCATATGACTCCCTCCATCATGGCAGAGACAGCCATGCTCCTGGCAAAGAACTTCAAGTTGAAATGCCAGGTACTGGACAGGGACGAGATGGAGAGGCTCGGCATGGGCTCACTCCTCGGCGTGGCGCAGGGAAGCAATGAGCCTCCGAAGTTTATTATCCTCGAATACAACGGGAACAAAAAGGAGAAGCCAGTAGTCCTGGTTGGCAAGGCCATAACCTTTGACACAGGCGGTATTTCTATAAAGCCTTCTGAGAACATGGAGAAGATGAAATCCGATATGGCCGGAGGTGCTGCTGTTCTCGGTACATTCATGGCAATATCAGGCCTGAAGCTCCCGATAAACGTAGTTGGCCTGATACCTGCCACGGAAAACATGCCGAGCGGCACTGCTTACAAACCAGGGGATGTCCTCAAGGCCATGAACGGGAAGACCATCGAGGTCATAAGCACGGATGCGGAAGGGAGGTTGATCCTTGCCGATGCCCTTGTCTATGCCAAGAGGTATGAACCAAAGGTAGTAGTGGATATTGCAACGCTTACGGGGGCCTGTGTAGTTGCCCTTGGAAGGCATGCCACCGGTATGCTCGGGACAGATGATAAGGTAAAGGCCTTGCTCAAGAATGCCGGAGATAAGAGCTACGAGAGGGTATGGGAGCTTCCCTTGTGGGAGGAATACGAGGACCTCCTCAAGAGCGACATAGCTGACGTAAAGAACTCAGGGGTTCGAGAGGCAGGGACTATTGCGGGAGGGATATTCCTCAAGAAGTTCATCGATTACCCCTGGGTACACTTAGACATCGCATGTACAGCCTGGGACTCAAAAGAGGGACCATACAGGCCCAAAGGGGCTACAGGTGTTGGCGTAAGACTGCTGACAGAGTTTCTGATGGGATGGAAAGGATAAGGATTGTTCTGTGCAATCTGTGAAATCTATGGATAAGGAAAAATGCGTTACCAGAAGACCATAAAAAAGAGCATATCAGGAAGCGGTGTGGGCCTTCACAGCGGGAAGAATGTGAATATCACATTAAGGCCAGCCGTAACTGATACAGGTATAATCTTTAAACGGGTCGACCTTCCAGGCTCCCCTTCCGTAAAGGCCATCTGCGATTATGTCTCCGATACCCGCCTGGCCACTACTATCAAAAAAGGTGATGCCATGGTTGCTACTGTAGAACATCTCCTGGCCGCCTTCTCCCTCATGAGGATTGACAATGCCATAGTAGAGATTGACGGCCCTGAGGTCCCGATAATGGACGGAAGCGCCTCTTTTTTCGTTAAGATGATAAAGGGGGCAGGGATCACAGATCAGGAAGGGTTCAGGAGATACATAGTTGTGAAAAGACCTGTACTGGTTGAAAGCAGCGGAAGCGAGGCGGCCATATACCCGGCAGCGGAGTCAAGGATAACATGCGCCGTGGATTTCAACCACCAGGCCTTGGAGCCCCAGTCATTGACAGTCTCCACATTGAGCGTTGTCTTTGAAGAGGATATTTCCGACGCCAGGACCTTCGGATTCCTGAAAGACATCGACATGTTGAAGGCCAGCGGCCTTGCCCTGGGCGGTTCCCTGGAAAACGCCGTAGTTATCGATGAATCAGGGATCATAAATGAAGAAGGGCTAAGGTTCCCTGACGAACTCGTCCGACACAAGGTCTTGGACTCCATAGGAGACCTTTATCTTATGGGGGCCCCTGTGATAGGCCATTTCATGTCTTACAAGGGCGGGCATACCCTCACCCACAAACTTGTAAGCAAGCTCCTTTCCGACACGGAAAGCTGGGAATACATAAAGTCTAACTGACCTCTTATAACTGACTACTGATCACGCTTCCTCCCCCGATTATCCTTGCCTTCCCTCCCAAAATTAGCTATTCTAACTCTTATTTTTTAATAAGATTGGTTATTATTTCATGCCGAAAACCACAATATTAATTGCATTTGCGATTCTCCTGATTCTGTCTCCTGCCCCTGCCTTTTCAGAACAGGCCAGGATAAAGAATACCCTTATCACGAATGACAAAAAAGACCTCACTATATATTTCTATGTTGACGGCTCTTTCACGCCGAAGATTGAAGAGGCGATCCAGAGCGGGATACCGACCACCTTCATCTATAGAATACATCTTTACAACAAGGCTGGAGATACGCTGGGCCCCCAAATAAAATCAAGAAGGATCTCCCATACCATAAAGTATGACCCCCTCAGAAAGGATTTCACCATTATAGCCAGCGAGAAAAAGGAGGCCGTGGTAACCCAGGACTTCAAGAAGGCCAAAGAGCTCATGGCAGGGGTCGATGCATTCCCCCTGGTACATCTCGACAAGTTGCAAAAAGACTCTCAGTATTCTTTACAGATAAAGGCCGAACTGGATACCATAAAGCTCCCTCCTCCCCTCAATTATCTATTTTTCTTTGCCTCATACTGGGATTTTGAGACGGAGTGGGAAACGGTGGAGTTTACGTACTAAATGAACAGCGATGCATTAAATCCTGAATCTGAAGGAAGGAGAAAGAGATCTGCTCTTATCCTTTTCTCGGTATTTCTGCTTTTAATAGGCGCCGAGGCATACTTCCTTTTCGTGAAGACAAACTGGAGGGTTTCTGTTTCATCAACCCTCCTTATAACCTTTCTCAACGTGAATATATTATTCCTGCTTCTCCTTATGGTCCTCGTCATGAGGAATGTGGCAAAGCTTGTCCTGGAGAGAAAAAGGGGTGTCCTCGGTGCAAGGCTTAAGACAAAGCTTGTGACGGCCTTTGTCGCCTTCTCCTTTGTCCCGACCGTCATATTATTCATACTGGCGTGGGGAAGCGTTTCTTCCACCATGAACAAGTGGTTCAGCCTCCAGATAGAAAAATCGTTGGAGGAGTCCCTCAATGTCGCTCAGATTTACTACCAGTCCTCATCGGAGGAAGTACTCCACTTCGCCAGGACCGTCGCTTCGGGCGGGATACCGGATGACATAAAGACTACAGCCGGACAAAAACAGAGGGAGTACAAGATCGGAGCCCTCTGGTATTTTTCCCAGTCAGGGAAAGAACTGGCCTCTTCGATATCAGGTGATATCCCGAAGAGAATCCTTACCAGGCCTGATAAAGATGCCATTACAAAGGCCTTAAAAGGCGAATATTATACAGTTGACACACTCGAAAAGGGGGAGGTGGTCCGCGGCCTGTCCCCTGTCCGGGGCCCTGATTCAAATATCATTGGGGTTGTGGTAGTTGATCACTACATCCCCAAAAGGCTTGTTAAAAGGATGAGGGAGATATCCAACTCCTTTGAGGAGTTCAAACAGTATCAGCTATTCAAGACACCTATAAAACTCAGTTATTTTTTACTGTTTGCGATGGTCGCCCTCCTGATAATATTCTCAGCCACATGGTTCAGCTTCAATCTTGCAAAAGGGATAACAGTACCGATTCAGGAGCTGGCTGAAGGGACCAGGAAGGTTGCGGAAGGGGAGTTGGATGTATATATAAATCCCCCGGCGGATACGGAACTCGGCATCCTTGTAGACTCATTCAACAGCATGACTGCTGACCTTAAGGCAGGGAAGGCCGGATTAGAGGAGGCGAACAGGGACCTCGAAAGTAGAAGGCACTATATAGAGATTATTCTGGGGAGCGTTGCAGCGGGAGTTGTGTCCCTCGATAAAGCAGGGAAGATAACCACCGTTAACCATTCGGCAGAGAAGTTACTGGAAATAGACACGTCGAGGTTTATAGGAAGGAATTACAAGGAAGTCCTTTCTCAGGAGCATCTCGATCTCATGAAGGGCCTTATAAGGGAGCTGAACGCATCCCATGAAGATACACTTCAAAAAGAGGTCCAGCTTAAACTGAAGGGCAAGACCTTGACGGTCATGATCAGCATAACCACCCTCAAGGACGACAAAGGGAACTATCTTGGCATGGTCATAGTATTTGACGACCTCACCCAGCTCATAAAGGCCCAGAGGATGGCAGCCTGGAGGGAGGTAGCCAGGAGGATAGCCCATGAGATAAAAAACCCCCTTACCCCGATACAGCTTTCAGCTGAGAGGCTTCAGAAGAGGTTCGGGGACAGGGTTGGAGATGGAAGCGAGGTCTTCCAGGAGTGCACGAGGACAATAGTCAAGCAGGTGGAGGAATTAAAGGTTTTAGTCAATGAGTTCTCCAATTTCGCCAGGATGCCGGCAGCAAACCCTTCACCGAACGACATAAACGAAATCGCAAGGGAGGCGATATTCCTGTTTAAGGAGGCACACAAGGGTGTGGCTTTTCAGACGGAGCTGGACAAGATGATGCCGGAACTAAACCTTGACAGGGACCAGATAAAGAGGGCATTGATAAATCTTATAGATAATGCCGTTGCAGCAGTAAGTGAAAATGGAGAGGTCAGGGTTAAAACATTTTATGATGATGACCTGCGGCTGGCAAGGATAGAAGTGGCTGACAACGGCTCAGGAATCCTACTGGAGGACAAGGGAAGGCTCTTCGAGCCCTACTTCTCCACGAAAAAAGGCGGGACAGGTCTGGGTCTGGTAATTGTAAATACCATTGTCTCAGACCATAACGGATATATAAGGGTCTTGGACAACGAACCGAAGGGGACCAGGATCGTTATCGAATTACCTGTAAAGATATAAAATTAACCCCACCCTCACCTTAATCCTCTCCCTGATGGAGAGGAAATTTCCCTCCCCTTCAAGGGGAGGGCGGGGGCGGGGGTGGGGATGGGGTATAAAACATTTTCCGGGGGAATAATGGCAAAGACCATACTTATAATAGACGACGAGGAGAGCATCAGGGCCTCCCTTAAAGGTGCGCTGGAGGATGAGGGATTCGAGGTCCTTACAGCCCCTGATGGGGAAAGCGGGATTGCCAGGGCATCCGATGAGCTTCCGGACCTGATCCTCCTTGACATATGGATGCCGGGGATAGACGGGATTGAAACCCTTAACCGCTTGAAGCGTCTCCTCCCCAAGCTCCCTGTTGTCATGATGTCGGGCCACGGCACCATCGAGGTCGCTGTAAAGGCAACAAGGCTTGGGGCGTATGACTTCATAGAAAAGCCCCTCTCCATTGAAAAGGTCATGATTACCATCAGGCATGCCCTGGAGACCTCAATGCTTGAGCAGGAAAACCTGATACTCAAGGGTGACGAACGCCACACACTTATCGGTGAAAGCGAGGTAATGAAGAGGTTCAGGGAGGAGATAAAGCTGGCCGCCCCCTCAAACGGCTGGGTGCTGATTACAGGTGAAAACGGCACAGGCAAGGAGGTGGTGGCGTGGAATATACACAACCTCAGCCTGAGGAACAATAAACCTTTTGTGGCAGTGAACTGTGCAGCCATCCCGGAGGAGTTGATAGAGAGCGAACTCTTTGGTTATGAAAAAGGCGCATTCACCGGCGCCACATCCCAGAAGAAAGGTAAGTTTGACATGGCCCACGATGGGACTTTGTTCCTTGATGAGATAGGAGATATGTCCCTCAAGACCCAGGCAAAGATCCTGAGGATATTGCAGGAACAAATGTTTGAACGAGTCGGAGGGACAAAGGGCATAAAGGTTGATGTCAGGGTCGTTGCCGCAACAAACAAAAATCTTGAAGAAGAGGTAGCCGCCGGCAGGTTCCGTCAGGACCTGTTCTATCGTCTGAACGTCCTTCCATTACACATACCGCCTCTCAGGGAAAGGGTTGACGATATCCAGCTCTTTGTCGAGCATTTCGTTGGTGAATTTTCAAGGAAGAGCGGGAAACCTTGGAAAAAGGTGTCGCAGGAGGCCATGGCTCTTTTCAAGAGGTACAACTGGCCGGGGAATGTAAGGGAGCTGAGGAACCTTATCGAGAGACTCGTTATCATGACACCATCACAGATCATAGAACCTCATGACCTCCCGCCATATCTGAGAACGCCTTCAGGCGGCCCAAAGGACGACATTTTTTCCGTCCTGGATCTCAGGGAGGCGAAACACCTCTTTGAGAAGGAGCTGATCTTGAGGAGGCTTGAAGAGAACGGATGGAATATATCAAGGACTGCCGAGGCGATGGGAATAGAGAGGAGCCACCTTCACAAAAAGATTAAGGCCTGCGGGATAGAGGTGAGGGAGTGACGTCTCAGTGGTCAGTGGCCAGTGGTCAGTGGTCAGCAATTAGAAGATGCTTCTCACGTCTCACGGTACTATTGCTGCTTACTGCTTACTCCTTACTCCTTCCTGCTGATTTCGCCCATGCCCAGGGGATTGGCGGATTTGAAGCAAGCGAGGAGCCTGTCAACATCAAGGCGGACAACCTCACCTTCGACCCCGACACAAACCTCTTTATTGCGGAGGGGAACGTGGAGATCACCCAGGGGAACAGGGTCCTTTCTGCAGAGAGGGCCACCCTGAACAAGGACACACAGGATGCCCATGCTGAAGGGAAGGTAGTTTTATTGGAAGATGGGGACATCATCTCCTGCGATACACTGGACATAAACATGGAAACCAGGAAGGGGATTATCGGCAATGGAGTGATATTTTTCAGGAAAGGGAACGTCTACATTATCGGGGAAGAGATAGAAAAGACCGGAGATAGTGATTACAAGATCAAACGAGGAAGATTTACAACATGTGACGGGAAATCTCCGTCCTGGAACTTTTCCACATCTACCGCAAACATAACACTTGGGGAGTACGCAACTTCATGGAATACGACATTTCAGATAAAGGGAGTCCCAGTCTTTTACCTTCCATACCTGGTTATGCCTATAAAAGATAAGAGGCAGTCCGGGTTCCTTATACCGAGCGTGAGCTATTCGGACCAGGACGGTTTTGAGATAGACAACTCCTTCTTCTGGGCGATCTCAAAAAACACAGATGCAACGATCTCACTTAATTACCTTACTATGAAGGGTCTGGAGGAGGGGTTGGAGTACAGGTATGTCCTAAGCAAGAACACAAAGGGGACCTTTAACGGCACATACCTGAATGAATGGAGTGGGAACGAGAGATGGACCCTTAAGTACAAACATGAACAGTTCTTTACCCCCACATTTTACAACAAGACAAACATAAACTATGTAAGCGACGACGAGTATTACAAAATTTACGGTGAAGCAGTGGAGGAACGGTCCCAGGACAAGCTTGAATCTTATGTATCATTCACCAAAAACTGGCCAATGTTTTCCCTTGTGACCCAGTTCAAATATTTCAAGGACCTAAGGGAGCAGCAGGATACAACCCTTCAAAAACTCCCGGAGATATTGCTTACAGGGTTGAGGCAGCCCATAGGAGCCTCACCTTTTTATTTTTCCCTCAACTCTTCTGCCGTAAACTATTACAGGGATGAAGGGGAAAAGGGGGAAAGGATGGACCTGAACCCGAGGTTTTCCATGACATTAAGCCCCAAAGGGTACTTCACATTCACGCCGGAACTCGGCTTGAGGGAGACGGCCTATTGGGTTGAGGGAGTGGATAAATGGGAAAGCAGGGAGATGTATGACCTTAAAGGCACATTATCAACCGCGTTCCTGAGAACGTACAACCTGAAAGGTGAGACCTTGAGAAAGATAAGGCATTCTATTGAGCCTGAAATAGTATATGAATATATCCCTGAGATCGATCAGGACGACCTCCCGCTCTTTGATCCGGTAGACAGGATAGCAAAAAAGAACCTGACAACCTTCTCCCTGACCAACCGTATTGCAGGAAAGGTATATACATCGGAGGAAGACTACCAGGTAAGAGAGTTTGTGCTCCTTAAGATAAGTCAGGGGTACGACATAAATGAGGCGAACAGGGACCTCGCCACAACAGACGACGAGAGGCGGCCTCTCACCGATGTCACGGTCCAGCTGAGGGTGACACCAATCCAGTACATAAGCATCATCTCAGACTCATCCATAAATACATACGACAGCTACCTGAGTACCCTGAACACTTCGGTAGGGGTCAACGACGGCAGGGGGGATTCCCTATCCCTCGAATATAGGTTTACAAAGGATTCCCTCGAATACATAAGAGGAGTGGTATCTGTCAGGGCAACCGAGTCGCTGAATCTCTCATATGACGCAAGATACTCCATCATGGAAGACCGCTACCTGGAAAACATCTATGCCATTGACTACCGTCATCAGTGCTGGAGCCTCCAGTTCAGCTACTCCGAGAGGCCGGAGGAGAAAAAATACTATGCGGTATTCAACCTCTCAGGGATAGGGACAGTGGCGAAGTTTAAAGGTGTGACGCAGTATTAATGTAACGACATAAAAAGTTGCGCATGATTGACCCATCCCCACCTTAATCCTCCCCTTGTAGGGGAGGAAATTCTATTTATCCCTCTCCCTCAGGGAGACGGTCTGGGTGAGGGTGGGGGTTCATCAATCCTGATACTCATTAAAGATATTATCAAAGACAGGGGCAACCTCAATGAATGCCTTTAACACCTTTGGGTCGAAATGTTCCGGCATAGTCCTCCCGTCCCCTTCTGTTATGATCTTAAATACCTTGTCATGGTCAAAGGCTGGCTTATATGGCCTTTTGCTGCGCAAGGCGTCATACTGGTCAACCAGCGTGACGATCCTGCCTTCAACCGGGATATCTTCTCCCTTTAATCCTCTCGGATATCCCTTGCCGTCCCATCTCTCGTGATGATTCATAGCAATGGATGCAGCAGCTTGAATTAATGGATAGGTCGAGCCGGACAGGATATTTTCTCCCATGGTTGTATGGGTCTTCATGACCTCAAACTCTTCGGCAGTCAAGGGGCCGGGTTTCAGAAGTATGCTGTCGGTTATCCCTATCTTCCCTATATCGTGCATAGAGCTTGCAAACGCTATTATCTCGGTAAAATCGGACGCCATGCCTAATGCCTCTGCAATTTTGTTTGAATAGAAACCAATCCTTGATATGTGGGCGCCTGTATCAGTATCCCTGTATTCCGCAGCCGCTGTCAGGCGTGTGGTGATCTCCTTGCTTATGTTCGTGACCATCAAGAGGGCATCGGACAGTTCGAGAGTCCTTTTTCTTACAGTCTCCTCAAGGAGGTATTTGTAGTTCTTTTCCATCTGGATAGCCTTACTATACTTAACCGCCTTTGCCACCACAGATATCAGGGATTCATATTTGTAAGGCTTGGTTATAAAATCAAAGGCGCCTTTCTTTATTGAATCAATCGCCAGGTCCAGCTCCGGATATGCGGTCATCATGATCACAGGAGTTTCAGGGGTCAGGGTGTGGATCTTTTCAAGGAGTTGAAGCCCGGAAATCCTTGGCATCATAATATCTGCCAATATTACATCGATACTGTTTTGATCCAATTGGGCAATTGCCTCGCCGGCAGTCCCGCTTGAAAGGACACGATAACCGCTTTCATTCAGTATCCCTGAAAGAGACTCAAGTACAAAGGGATCATCGTCAACGACAAGAATGGTTTCCTTATCTTCCCTGCTCATTTGTCAAGCACCTCCCTTATTTTTTTTACCAGTATTGTGGGCGAGATGGGCTTTGATATCAAGGTCAACCCTTCCTCATGAATCCCTTTATTCTGTATGACATCTGTGGAATAACCGCTAAGAAAAATCGCCTTGATGTCAGGCCTGACCTTCCTTATCTCCATGTAAACCTCTTTACCGTTCTTCTTGGGCATTATCGCATCAAGGAGTAGAAGATCGATATCGTCTCTATGCTTCATGAATTTGTCTATTGCATCCTCACCATCCACGGCAACTATTACCTTGTAACCAAACTCCTCAAACACCTCTTTTGTAACCTCTCGTAGAAACAGTTCGTCCTCTGCATAGAGGATTATTTCTTCCCCTCCCAGAGGGAGTACCTGCCCTGCATATTTCTTTTCTTCAACCAAGGGAGACTTGACTACAGGCAGGTAGATATCAAATCTCGCCCCTTTCCCCAACTCACTTGAGACGTTGATATAACCGTTGTGCTGCTTTATTATCCCGTAAGCCGTGGAAAGCCCAAGCCCCGTCCCTTTACCAAGTTCCTTGGTTGTAAAGAACGGCTCGAACACCCTCTCCTTTGTCTTCTCGTCTATCCCTGTCCCTGTGTCTGTCACAGAGACAAGGAGATAATGCCCCAGCTCACCATACCCATGCTTTTTTATATACTCACTGTCCAGCTCCATAATCTCTGTTTCTATTGTCAGGGACCCCCCATCCGGCATGGCATCCCTCGCGTTCACGCACAGGTTCATTAAGACCTGCTCTATCTGGCCACTGTCCACCATTACAGCTAACCTCTTCCCCGCAAGTATCACCTTTAGCTCAATATCCTCGCCGATAAGCCTTCGCAGTATCTTTTCTACCCTCTTTATTACACCATCTACGTCTGTCGGCTTCGGATTGATTATCTGTTTCCTGCTGAATGCCAGGAGGCCCTGGGTCAGATTGGCTGCCTTCTCCGCCATAACAAGTATCTGTCCTGCATGATGACTCGCTGGTTCATCACTTTTTATCTCCATTTGTAGCAGGTTGGCATAACCCATCATGGCAGTAAGGATATTGTTGAAGTCATGGGCTATGCCTCCTGCAAGGGTCCCAACAACCTCCATCTTTTGGGAATGTCGGAGCTGCTCTTCAAGCTTCCTCCGCTCGGTGATATCGGACACGAGGCCGTCGTAGGCAATCAGACGACCATGTTCATCGTATTTGGGAACGGGTATATTCCTCACCCAGCGGATTGAGCCATCCCTGTGGATGATCCGGTGTTCGAGCTGCTGCACATATTTGCCAGAAAGAACGTTAACAGACTGCCCTATCACAGCTTTCCGGTCTTCTTCATAAACCATGCGATACCAGAGGTTTGGGTCAGCCTCATATTTCTCAGATGTATACCCTGTCACTGCTACACACCCTGGTCCGTGCAATGTAGAGACTGGAAATCCGTTTTCTACCTTCACTGTATAGATATAATCAGTTACAGATTCCACGAGACGCCTGTAACGCTCCTCGCTCATTCGTAAAGAGTCTACTGTTTCTTTGCGCGCAGTGATATCCGTTTCGGCAGTCTGCCGGCGCATCTCTTCCAGCTCATTTATGAGCAGCTCTTTTGTCTTGTCCTGGTCTCTCATCTCCCGTATCCTCTATCAACCAAAAATCGTAACTTCTTCTTCCCTGATGTAGAATATAGCACGATATTTTGGACTTGCAAGGGAGGGAGGAAAATATGGTTGGGTGTTGGGGATGAAGGAGTAAAGTACACCCACCGGGTGTACGACAAAAATATTGGTACATTCAATAGTAACCTCCCCTCCCCTTGCGGGAGGGGATTGAGGGGAGGGGGAACTAAATTATAACACCTTGATATTACAGTCCAATTCACCCACCCCCAAACCCCCACCCCTCAAGGGAGGGGGGATATTATAATAGCTTCAAAGTGGATACTACCAACAAATTTGTCGCACACCGTCACCCTCCCAAGTATGCCTTGATAACCTCAGGGTTGTTCTGTATCTCTGAAGGAGTCCCTTCAGCCAGCTTCTCCCCATGGTCAAGGACCACAACCCTGTCGGATATGCTCATTACCACCTTCATGTGGTGCTCTATCAGGAGAACGGAGATGCCGTTGATCCTTATCTTAGATATCAGGGACTTGAGTCCCTCGGTCTCCTGGGGGTTCATCCCTGCAGCAGGTTCATCAAGGAGGAGAAGCTTTGGCTCTGTTGCCAGCGCCCTGGCGATCTCAAGCCTCCTCTGGTCGCCGTAAGGGAGGTTCCCTGCTGTTGTGTTCGCCCTTGGAGAAAGCCCGACAAATCTCAGGAGGTGATGGGCCTTTTCCTCAGTCGCTTTCTCTTCATCCCTGCTCTTTTTGGTTCTAAGAATAGCACCGAGAGGTCCGGTACTTGTCCTTACATGGCATCCGGCCATGACGTTTTCCAGGGCTGTCATGCTGGCAAAAAGCCTGATATTCTGGAATGTCCTCGATATCCCCTTCTCTGCAACCTTGCTCGGCCTGAGCCCTGCTATACGCTCGTTGTTAAAGGTTATGGAGCCCGAAGTCGGTGAATATATCCCTGTAACGCAGTTGAAAAATGTGGTCTTCCCTGCGCCGTTGGGGCCTATCAGACTCACTATCTCCCCCTCCTCGACTTTGAAGTCCACATTTGAGAGAGCTGTAAGGCCGCCAAAGGAGCGGGTAAGGTTTTTGACTTCAAGCAAGGACATGGGTTATATATAGCAGTAAATAGTGTATTTAAGCAAGTTGAAAGGCCCGCCTTTAGTGTTTTGCAGTTTTAAAAATGAAAGAACTTACATCCAAGCCTTTTAAACCCCTTGACTGCAAAATGCTTCATAGATATTATCAGGTCATTATAAATCTAATTTTGCAGTCATCAAATGAGTAACCCTATCCTATGCAAGACAACATCAAAAATTATCTGAAGTCCATCGAACAGGCCCTTTCTGCCGGTAACGCCACCGAGCACACCTTCCGCCCTGCATTGAAAGAGCTGATAGAGTCTTTAGAAACCGATATTACAGCAATCAATGAGCCTAAGAGGATAGCTTGCGGAGCCCCTGATTATATAATCATGAAAGGCGACGTACCATTAGGGTATATCGAGGCCAAGGACATCGGCAAGCGTCTTGATGAAGTTGAAAAAAGCGAGCAGATGGCCCGCTATCTTCAGGGTCTTGGTAATCTGATCCTTACAGACTACCTTGAATTCCGCTGGTATGCCGAAGGCAAGCATCGCCTCACGGCCCGCCTTGCAAAGGTTGATGCAAAAGGGAAGCTCCAGATAGACAAAGAAGGGACTCAGCAATTCTTTGAGCAGATTGACTCCTTCTTTAACAATCTGACCCCAACCATAGGCACACCAAAAGAGCTTGCAGTGCGCATGGCCGCCCTTGCACATATCATAAGGGACACCATCGGTCTTGCCTTTGAAAGCGAAGAAGGAGGCGGAGCCCTTCATCAACAGATGGAGGCATTCCGCAAGGTACTTCTGCATGACCTCACCAAGGGGCAGTTTGCGGACATGTACGCCCAGACCATATGTTACGGGCTTTTTGCGGCACGCTGCAACGTCTCTTCAAACCCTCGCCAGCCGGGAGAGGGCAGGAGTGAGGGGCGGTTTACCAGGCAGCACGCAGCCTACGAACTGCCCAAGACCAACCCTTTTCTGCGAAAGATGTTCGGTCACATTGCCGGGCCTGACCTGGACGAGCGCATCACATGGGCAGTTGATGACCTGGCGGAGTTGTTGAACCGTGCCGATATAGAGGCCATCCTCAGAAACTTCGGCAAGCGCACCCGGCAGGAAGACCCGGTTGTCCACTTTTACGAGACCTTTCTTTCTGCATACGACCCAAGGATGCGCGAGGCGCGGGGCGTATATTACACTCCTGAGCCTGTCGTTTCATATATTGTCAGGTCTGTTGACCATATCCTCAAGACCGATTTTAAGATTCAGGCAGGTCTTGCCGACACCTCGACCGTAAAGATTCCGAACCCCGACGGCAAAGGAAAGACCGAAGTCCATAAGGTCCTGGTCCTTGACCCTGCCACAGGCACAGGAACATTCCTGCACGGCGTCATAGACCACATCCATGAATCATTCGCCGGGAACAAGGGGATGTGGTCTGGGTATGTCTCCCAACACCTACTGCCAAGGATATTCGGCTTTGAACTCCTAATGGCCCCGTATGCGGTTGCGCACATGAAGCTTGGGCTTCAACTGGCTGAGACAGGTTACGACTTCGCTACAGATGAGCGTCTAAAGGTCTTTCTTACCAATACCCTTGAAGAGGTTTATAAATTCTCGAACCTCCCGCTGCTGGCCTCATGGCTTGCGGAGGAGGCGAACGCCGCTGGGAATATAAAGCAGGACTCTCCTGTCATGGTTGTCATGGGTAATCCGCCCTATTCTTATGAGTCTGAAAACACCGGAGAGTGGATTACCGGGCTGATACGCGACTATTATCAGATAGACGGCCAGCCTTTGGGCGAGAGGAACCCTAAAGGACTTCAGGATGACTATGTAAAGTTCATCCGGTTTGCCCAATGGCGCATAGAGAAGACCGGATACGGAATACTCGCCTTCATTACAAACCACGGCTATCTCGACAACCCAACATTCAGGGGCATGAGAAAGAGCCTGATGGACACCTTCGACGATATCTATATCCTCAACCTTCATGGGAACAGCAAGAAGAAGGAAAAATGCCCCGATGGTTCAAAGGATGAGAACGTCTTTGACATCCAGCAAGGGGTTGCCATAGGGATATTTGTTAAGCGGCAAGGAAATAAATCCGTTCGTCCTGAACCCTTCAATACCGTTCGTCCTGAGCTTGTCGAAGGAGATTCCGTGCATGGTTCGACAGGCTCACCACGAACGGAATGCGCCAAAGTCCGCCACGCAGACCTTTGGGGCCAGCGTAAAGATAAATATGCCTGGTTGTCTGAAAATGAACTTTCCGGCACTGAATGGACAACCGTAAAACCGCAAGAACCACATTATCTCTTTGTGCCGCAGGATGCAGGGCTACTGGAGGAATATGAGCAAGAGCGAAAAGTTACTGAACTTTTCAAGAGCAGTGCGAATGGTTTTAAAACCCATCGTGATCACGTTGCAATAGCATGGACACAAGACGATATTAAAGCTCTTGTGACCACCTTTTTAGATCCTCAAATATCTGATGCCGAATTGGCAAACCGTTATTCATTGAGTGATACGCGCGACTGGAAGCTACAAGATGCCAGAAAAGCCCTTAGAACAACCAACGACCTAATGCAAAGCATTGTTCCTTGCCTCTACAGGCCATTTGATGTTCGCTTTTGTTTGTATGGTCATTACTTAATGGATTGGCCCCGTAAGGCAGAGCTTAGTCATGCATTATTTGACAATCTTTGTCTTGCAACTGGTAGGCAAGGGCAAGCAGTCGGTGGCGCGGAATGGAATTTACTTACTGTTGGTAGATATGTTGCTGATACTAATCTTTTTTATCGCGGAGGAATTCAATATTTCCCTCTCTACCTCTATCCTCAAACAGAAATAGAAAAAAGAACAGGTGCAAGCCGGAGTCCCAACCTTGCCCCGTCATTTATAAAGGAGTTTGCAGAGCGCCTCGGCATGGAATTTATAAATGACGGTAAAGGAGACAGAACAAAAACCTTTGGCCCGGAGGACATATTTGATTACATGTACACCGTCTTCCATTCCCCAACCTACCGCAGCCGGTATGCCGAATTCCTGAAGATAGATTTCCCCCGCCTGCCGCTGACCTCAAATGCAAAACTGCTCCGTGAGCTTTGCGCGATTGGTTCAGAATTGGTTGTATTGCATTTGATGGAATCTGTAGAGACGCCCCGACGGGGCGTCTCTACAGCGTACCCAATTGCCGGGGACAGCAAAGTTGAAAACGTCCGATATACAGAACCCGGCCAGCACAGCGAGTCCGGCAGAGTCTGGATCAATAAAACCCAATATTTCGAGGGCATCCCGCCGGAGGTCTGGAACTTCCATGTCGGCGGGTATCAGGTCTGCCAGAAGTGGCTGAAGGACCGCAAAGGACGGCCATTGACGTATGACGATCTGACCCATTATCAGCGCATTGTTGCGGTACTGGCCGAGACGATGCGTTTGATGGGTGAGATTGACGCAGTGATAGAAAAGCACGGCGGATGGCCGGTAAAGTAACGTCGATCTGAACTATTAAAACGGCAATTAAATATCTAAATTCTATCTCCTCCCCCTTGACGGGGGAGGATTAAGGTGGGGGTGAAAGATCGTGAGTTTACAACGGTCTCCCCCTCCCCTCAATCCCCTCCCGCCAGGGGAGGGGAGTTTATAT
>JAUSKU010000079.1 GCA_030646755.1 Deltaproteobacteria bacterium | reverse complement strand
AAACGATTTGCTCAAAACCGTTTCGGTAGGCAACGGCGGTTAAGACAAAAAAAGAGTAGTTTTGGTAATATTATTGCAGCATAACAGCCTATACTGCTGATGCCCCGAATAGCTGCCCGATTCTATGTCGGAATTTGGGTTCCTGACTTCGACATGGTCAACCGTTACCTGGACGCACTGACTGGCAGCACTGAACCTGTCACTTTCCAGCTCTTCGATGATAAAAAAGAAAATAAAAGGCTTGCCGAACACCGGCATATGGAACGTGGGGAATCTTATCCCTACCTCTCAAATAGGCAGAGCTTGGGAGCTGGCATATATGTCATGGTTAATGAGGGGGATGGAAAAGGCCGGTCTGAAAAAAACGTTACAAAAATTCGCGCCCTCTTTATTGACCTGGACGGCTCACCCTATGAACCGGCAGCGGGGGAGCTACAACCACACATCAGGGTTGAATCTTCACCTGGACGCTGGCACCTCTACTGGAAAGTTTCAGATTGCAGCCTGGCACAGTTCAAGCAGCTACAACAGGATATAGCAAAGAAGTTTGACGGTGACAAGTCATGTTGTGATCTCCCCCGTGTCCTTCGGGTCCCTGGGTTTTATCACCTTAAAACTGATACACCTTTTTTAAGCAAGCTGGTTGAAACAAACGATTTTCCTGCTTACAGCACAAAACACATTATTGAAGCCTTTGGATTGATTGAAGCGGCCTCATCTAACGAAAAGGCGGTTGATCTTTACGGGGCAAAGGAAGGGGGCCGGAATGACGCCTTAACCAGACTGTTAGGAAGCTGGCTGAACGACCACAAAGGGATCACACTTTCTGAGTTGATAGACATGGCCGTATTGTGGAATAAGGCCCTTGAAAATCCTTTACCACTGGGAGAAGTCAAACGGACTTGCAAAAGTATATTTGACAGACACCACGACCACGACACACCAAAACTAAAAACAGTGTCTATTTTTGATCTCATGCAGTACGACTTCCCGGTACTGGCATACCTGCTCTACCCTATCCTGCACACTCAGTCATTGAATATGATTCACGCCTGGAGAGGCATTGGCAAGACATTCTTTGGCTTATGCTTAGCTTATGCAGTGGCGAGCGGCGGGAAGTTCCTAAAGTGGCATGCTGAAAAACCCCGTGGGGTGCTTTATTTAGACGGAGAAATGCCAGGGAACAGCTTACAGGCCCGCTTAGCTGGCATAATTGACTCTAACGAGAACGAACCACCGCCAGGCTTTTTTCAGGTACTCACACCTGATCTACAGGAACCCGGAAACATGCCTGACCTCTCAACACCTGAAGGGCAAGCAGCCATTGACGCACTTATAACGCCTGACACAGCCCTGATTGTGGTTGACAACCTATCCTGCTTTTTACGCTCAGGGCGTGAGAATGAAAGTGAGTCCTGGTTGCCGGTGCAAGGGTGGGCTCTCCGACACAGAGCCGCCGGGAGAACTGTTCTCTTCATTCACCACAGCGGGAAGGGTGGAACTCAGCGAGGAAGCAGCAAGAAAGAAGATGTCCTTGACCTGGTCCTGAATCTGAAGAGACCCATTGACTATGAACCATCTCAGGGAGCCTGTTTTGAGGTTGTCTTTGAGAAGTCCAGGCACCTGACAGGTACAGACACCACTTCTTTTGAGACTACCCTATCAACCGATGAACACGGCAAGCAATTATGGGTATTTAAGGACGTGGTAGAGACAACTTATGAACGGGTAGTATCTCTTTTCAATGAAGGACTTTCTCAGGCAGATATTGCCGGTGAACTTGGAATAAATAAGTCGAGTGTTTGCCGACATATTCGTAAAGGAAAGGACGAAGGCAAGCTCTCTGAAAAACCAAAAGTTGCATAAGATTTATGTATGCAACTAATTAAAGTTGCACAGCCGTTTTGAGTGCAACTATTTAAACTAAGGGGTGCAACCATGAATGCAACTACTATGCAACCGACAAGCTTAAAAGCCCTTGCAGCAAGGGTTAGACTATGCAACTCACTATGCAACTCTAATGCAACCATGCAACCCACTATGCAAAAAGGTATGCAACTATCTATGCAACTTTCACCCGAAAATGACCCCAAAGTTGCACTAAAAGTTGCAGTGGTTTCAGGGGTAGAAATTCAGAAAATGAGTCTGTCAGAATTTAAAAACTCAGGGCTTATCGTAAAGGTATTTTCAGAGGTACTACAAGATCATGTCTACTTTTCCTCTGATACTGTCATAAACCGATGCAGCCCGCTTGATGCTGTCTCATACACAGCCCAGGAGCTCCAGGCAATGCTTGACATGGAACCGGAAGAGGTCAAGGCAGCGCATGAGGTAAAGACCCTCTTCCATAGGGCCAGGGTTATAGAACATAGGAGAGTTACAGCATGAACAACCTTCAAAGAATAATGGCGGAGAAGAACAGGCCCAGAAGCAATGAGGATAAGGAAGGCATGGCCAGGATGATAGAAGCTATCCGATTGAAAAGGATCGGGGCGACCGAGCCCGCACCTGAGAGTGAGGAAGAGAGCAAGAACGTTGCAGGAGTAAGGCCAGGGGGTATGCTGGGTCTTAAAGTCCTACTTTCTTAGCAGGGTCCATCGGCGCGTCTTGTGTAGATTTTAAGTTTCCAAAACTTGGTATCAAAATGCAAAAAAAGGAGGTGTTTAAAATGATTAAAACAGTATCACAAAGCGAGTTTGCAAGGCAAATGGGGGTTACACCTGGGTATATCAATAAGCTGATAAAAACGGGTGTTTTGAAGCTCCAGGACGGCAAGATTGACCCTTTGAAGGGTAAGAAGGCTTTACAGGGAGCCATAGATCACGGCGGCCACGGCGGTAAGAGGGTGAAGCAGCCTGTTTCACTGACTTTGCTTGAAGCAAGAACAGCCAAAGAGACCGCCCTTGCCACCCTGAGAGACCTGGAAGCAAAAGAAAAGCAGGGAGAGCTCATAAACAAAGATGAGTTGTTATTTTCTTTAAAGGATCTCTTCCTGACCGTGAGAAGCCGTTTAATGCAGTTGCCTGTGAAGGTTGCCGGTCAGATATGCCACTTGGCTAAACATGAAGACCGGGCGGAGAGCAAGGTCATAGCTCTCCTTACAGGAGAAATAAACGAGCTGTTGCGTGAGTTTTCAAACTACATAGGGCCACAGATAGGGCCAAAAACGGGAGGTGATAAGGATAAATAAAATAAAAAAGCTGTTGGATGCCGCTGTAAAGGTTTTTTCAGTGGTTCAAAAAAAGGAGAAAGGGGCAAAGGCCCATAAGCAAAAGGAACCATTAAAATCAAAAGGAGATAAAAATGATTAACGCCACTTTGAGCTTACTGAAAGACGGTTTTTCAAAAAGGTATGAGTCCGGCAACTCACAGCACGAAGAGCTTAAGAAGCTGATGGACAGCATAGCAGAAGGCGCCGGAGCCCTCGAAATTCTTGCCGCCAACCCTGACCCCGAGCAGTCCCTTGACTCTCACTCCATCAAACTGGGCCGGGCCGGGCCGGGAAGAAGTTAAAGGAAATATTGGATATTGCAAAGGAGAAGTTTGACAAGATTACCACCAATGCAGCATTGAGTTTCGATGTAGCATTGAAGGATTTTAGTGGGCTCAAGTACGGTCCTTTCTCTTCTGAAATCAGGGGGATGACCCGGCCTATGTCTCCAGGCGAGAGGGTGAAATTCATTCAGGATCGAATCCTTGCCGCAGATGGTGAAAGCCTGGCCGCTGTCTTCTTACCACCGGCGTATCTGTCTGGTCTTACCGAGGAAGACCGAAAAAAGTTCAAAACCCAGTTTTTCAAAGTTATTGTTCCGAAGATAGTTGCCGCTCAGGAATTGTATGATGATCTTGCGGACTTCTGCCAGGCCGTGTTTAAAACAGCAGACAGGGCCATAAAGACCCTTGGGCAGCCTTCTAAGTACAATAAGGCCGAGGAGCAACAGGCAATCTCTCTCAATGCAGAAGACAGGCTTAAAAGGACGGTTGGCGGTTCTTTGTTATAAACATTAACCTAAAAGGAGGATATAAAAAATGGATAATATCAATACAGAGATACTACTTGCAATATCAGCAAGTGGGAAAAGTGTCCATAGCTCTGAGCAAGTAGCTATGCTAACACGGGGGCAGCTTAAAGAGGAAGAGGGTGTCGTTTTTGCCGTATCCGCAGACGGGGAAACCAGGTATAATGGAGCCGGCGAAAGGCTGGGAGCATCGGAGGTTGTAAACGAGTTCCTTGACCGCTGGCCTCATTGGTTAAAAAGTTAGTTGAACACATGGGAGGCCTCTTTTTTAGGGGCCTCCACTTTTTAACTGCAACAAAATGTTACACACGCAGCCACTCTCTTAAATGGGAGTGGCTTTTTTTATTTTTAGGGAGAGATTAGGGAGAGAATGACTTTTTCAAAAGAAAAAAGGTTGAAAATTAACACTCTATAAAAACCAGCAAACCCTTTATTTTAAATGGTGCCCGGGGCCGGAATCGAACCGGCACAGCACATAGTACCGAGGGATTTTAAGTCCCTTGCGTCTACCAGTTCCGCCACCCGGGCATGCTTGAATGGTGCGAGAGAGGGGAGTTGAACCCCTAAGGTTTTACCCGCCAGATCCTAAGTCTGGTGCGTCTGCCAGTTTCGCCACTCTCGCGTTCCAGTGGTCAGTGGCCGGGGGTCAGTGGTCAGAAAAAACAACCAACCTATCCCAAACCAAACCAGCAACTGGCAGTTATTTTAAGGTGCCAGGCCGCCAGTGTCAAGGACAATCTTCTGACTGGGTGCGCGACAAATTTGTTGGTATTATCCATTTTGAAGCTATTAAATCCCCCCTCCCTCGACGGGAGGGGGTTAGGGGGCGGGTGAATTAGACTGTAATATCAGGGTGTTACAATTTAGTTCCCCCTCCCCTCAATCCCCATCCCGCCAGGGGAGGGGAGGTTCTGGGCGTCTGACCACCGACCACCGACCACTTACCACCGGCCACTGGTTTACTTACCTGCCAGCATTGTATAGGCAACATTGCAGATGTGTGAGTTTATCCTCTTGAGGTTCGTCAGGACATCCAGGTGTATGGCGCTGGTGTCTATGGACTCCTTGAATCCCATATGGAGCCTCTGGATATGGGCCTGCTTCAATTCCCTCTCCATTTCCCCTATCCCTGCCTTGTGCCTTATCAGTTTTCTGGCCAGTTCCTCATCTCCGCCTGCAAGGGCGGATATGGCAAGATCGAAGTTTTCCAGCACCTCCTGATGCAGGTGGCAGATCTCATTCAGCCCGTCCTTTGAAAACGAAAGCCCCATGGATATCTTCTTTTTTGCAAGTTCCATGAGGTTCCTGTCTATTATGTCTCCGATGTTTTCCATATCGTTTATGAATGAGATGATCTGTATCTGCCTCTTGGACTGTGTCTCCTCCATGCTCTCCTGGCTGAGCCGTGTGAGATATAACTTTATCTCCCTGTCGAGAAGGTCCACATCGTCATCCCTCTCCTCAAGCCTCTTTGCAAGCTCAGCATCGTCTTTCTTGAATACCTCTATGCTGTTCTTGAACATCTCCTGGACAATATCAGCCATCCGTATGGCCTCCCTGGTCGCCTGTCCCAGTGCGAGGGAAGGGGAGCTCAGGACCCTTTCATCCAGATACTTTGTCGAAAACCTGCCTTCCACCTCTTTTCCAGGGACCAGCTTCTGGATCAACTTTGCCATAGGGCCGGCAACAGGGAGGAAGATCACGGTAATGGCAATATTAAAAAAGGTATGGGCATTGGCAATCTGCCTCGGGATGTCCGTTGCGGAGTTGGCCACAATTCCGGCCAGAGAGCCCATAAAGGGGTAGAAGACGGCAACTCCGATGACCTTGAACATTACATGGGCAAAAGCGACCTGCCTTGCCTCAATGCTTGCCCCTATGCTTGAAAGAAAGGCAGTGGCGCATGTGCCTATGTTGGCCCCGAATATGATGGGAATGGAACCCTGAAGCGTTATAAGACCCTGAAGTGAAAAGGCGAGGGCTATCCCTATGGTTGCAGCGCTGCTGTGAACCAGGGTAGTAAAAGCAGCAGAGAGTACTAAAACTAAGAAAGGGGATTCCTGAAGAGAAAGGAGAAGTTCCCTGAAAAGTTCATTATTCTTTAGAGGGCTTACTGTCTCGGACATGAGGCCAATTGCCATAAAGACAAAGGCAAAACCGAGGACCCCCTGCCCTATATTCTTTATCTCTGCTTTCCCGTGAAACATAAGGGCAGCGCCAACACCGACAACGATTATTGCGTAATTATAGATATTCAGGGAAAGGAGCTGGACCGTGACGGTGGTCCCGATATCTGCCCCAAGGATAACGCCTATGGTCTGGGGGAGGGCCATCAGGCCTGAGGAAACAAATCCTATAAGCATCACAGACGTGGCGCTGGAGGACTGAAGGAGGACCGTTGTAACGGCGCCGACAACTACCGCCATCAGCCGATTTTTTGTGAGGGAGAAGAGGATCCCCCTGATCTTGGCTCCCACGGCCTTCTGAAGCCCTTCTCCAGCGAGTTTTATCCCGTAGAGAAGGAGGCCGACCTCGCCCAGTAATGTGAAAAGCATCAGAGTTGTCAATGTGAAACTCCAGTGGTCAGCGGTCGGTGGCCGGTGGTCAGTTTACAACCAACAACCGGCAAATGATTACTTACCACTGTTACTCTCCAGGGCTCTGCCTAAGCCATTGATCATCCGTCCGATCTCTCCGGTCATATTCATGAGGTGATGTAATTGAGGTTTATCGATGTACTGTAATCGCTCAGCAATCTGAAGATGAGTTTCTAACTCGGCAAGTGAACCGTAGGCTATAGACAAGTAATTAATAAATTCTTTTGTATGCCATCTTCCCTGTCCTTCAGCAATATTGGCCGGAATTGAAACCGCAGCGCGCTGAAGCTGACTGCTCAATCCATAGACTTCATTTTTGGGAAACTTGTTTACCGCTCTATAGCACTCCATCACTAAATCCATGGCCTTTTTCCAGACATCCAAGTCCTGATAGCTTTTGATCTTTTTGCCCTTGTCACTGTTCATTTATCTCATCCCTTCGCTGACCACTGACCACCGGCCACCGACCACTGTTTTTTAAAACCTTCCCGACCTCAATATAGAAATCGCAAGACTCAGCCCTAAAATCCCGGCAAAGGCAAACCCCATTATTCCTATAATAGGATACCCCATGAACAAAGGCCCTATCCCTGACTGTATTATCATGGAAGAGCCGATTATTACGGCGGAGATAATCAGGGCAAAGGAAACCCTGTTGGAGGAGCGGTCTATCTCGTTGTAAAAGTTCTCAAGGCCCACATGGACAAAGTCGATGGTGAACTTGTCGTTTATCATCTTCTTCATTATCTGCCTTATCTGGGAAGGGGACTCCTTTACCAGGGCGTTGAGCTCCTTAATGTCTTCGCCCACCTCTTCCATTATCCTCCCGGGCCGGAACCGGTCTTTAATAAACCCTGTTGCAAAAGGCTGGGCCTCTTTAAGAAGATCTGTCTTCGGGTCCAGGAGTCTCACTATCCCTTCTATCTCGATAATGCACTTGTTTATAAGCAGAAGTTCCCTGGGATGCCTTATCTTATACCTGAATGACACCCTAATATACCCCATCAGCAGCTCTCCGAGGCTGGTCGTTTCTAAAGGCCTGGCAAAATACGGTTCCATCAGGTCCCTGTAGTCCCTTTTAAACTCCGACATGTTTATCCCGTCCGGCAGGACCCCCATCCTGGCATATTCATCAACAAGCATATCGTAGTCCTGTGTGGCCAGGCCTATGAATATATTTGCAAGGCTGTCCCTCAGTTCCCTATCCACACGGCCTGTTATGCCGAAGTCAACCAGTGATATCCTTTCCGGGCCCAGGACAAATATATTCCCTGCATGGAAGTCGCCGTGGAAGAACCCTTCCACCATCACCATTCTTAGAAACGACTCACCCACCAAATGCGCAATTCTCGCCGGGTCTATCCCCTTCTTCCTGAGCTTTTCTACATTGTCTACCTTTATCCCCTTTATCCTTTCCTCGGTAAGGACCCTTTTAGCGGTATACTCCCAATACACATAAGGGATATAGACATGAGGGTCATCCTTAAACATCTCCCTGAACTTTATGGTATTAGAGGCCTCCAGGGTAAAGTCCATCTCCTTCCTTATCGTCCTGGAGAATTCATCCACAATGGCGACCGGGTCAAGGATGGAAAGCTCAGGGAAGTATTTCAGAAGGAGATTGGCCAGGGTGTACATGATGCCTATATCCGTGTCAACCATATTTTCTATGCCGGGTCTCTGTACCTTTACTACAACCTCTCTCCCGTCAAGAAGGACGGCCCTGTGGACCTGGGCAATGGATGCCGCTGCAACAGGATCTTTCTCAATACTCTGAAAGAGCTCGCTTACTGATCTCTTGAGTTCTTTTTCTATCTGCTGTAGCGCTTGCTCAAAAGGGAAGGGGGGGACGTTGTCCTGGAACTTCCTGAACTCCTCTATGTATTCCTCAGGCAGGATATCAGGCCTGGTGCTAAGAAGCTGGCCAAACTTTATGAAGGTTGGACCCAGCTCCTCAAATACAAGCCTTATCCTTTCGGGAAGGGAAAGCTCCGCTTCTTCTACAGCCTTCTTCCTTAGCCTCTTTGAGAAAGGGACGATCCGGTGGAGGTTCATCCTCTCCACTACGTTGTAAAGGCCGTGTTTGATGAAGACGGCGACGATATGCCGCATCCTCTGGATGTTCTTATAGGTCATGTGGACTTTGAGTAACTGCATGCCATTTTTATACACTACTTGGCTGAATCTGTCAAAAATAGAGGCTTACAATGGTTTATTTTGAAGGGTTTTAAGAAAAGCCTCTACGACCATCGGGTCAAACTGCGTCCCGTAGGCACGAAAAAAAAGAGGGGAAGACATTCCTGTCTCCCCCTCTTGATGGTTACCGGCACAGATAAGACTGTGCCAACAAACTGTTAATACCCTGTCCTACCCCCTTTTTCTACTTTTGGGTTTTCGGGCCGGCATCTCCTCCCCAACCAGAGAAAAGTCTATCTGCCTCTTTTCCAGGCTGACGTTATCTATCCTGACCTTCACCTGATCCCCTATCCTGAATGTGCGCTTTTTAGACTCACCCCTCATGAGATGTTCCTTCTCAATAAAGTGATAGTAGTCGTCCTTAAGATTTGATACATGAACCAGACCCTCTACAAAGTAGTCAACAAGCTCCACAAAGAAACCAAACGATGTAACACCGCTTATGAGACCGTCAAACTCCTCCCCAACCCTGTCCTGCATGAACTGGACTTTCTTGAGATCCACAATCTCCCTCTCAGCCTCCATGGAGACACGCTCCCTCTTGGACGTATGAATAGCCATTGCCGGGAGGTGAGACTCCCAGAAATGCGTTCGGGGTTGGGAGTTTGGCGTTGGGAGATTGCTTCCTGCTTCTGACTTCCCGCTCCCAACTCCCGACTCCCGACTCCCGACGCCTTGCCCCTTACCGGCCACTGACTGCTGGCCACTGACCACCGCTTCTTTCAATATCCTATGTACTATCAGGTCAGGATATCTCCTGATAGGAGATGTGAAATGGGTGTAGAACTCGGCAGCAAGGCCAAAGTGTCCGATATTCTCCTCTGAGTACCTCGCCTGTTTCATGGAGCGGAGCATGACAGTGTTTATCATCTTCTCCTCAGGCCTTCCCTTCACATCCTCCAGCAGCTTCGTATATATCATCGGAGACACACCCGTTCCCTTCTTGAACTTCAGGGTGAATCCAAAGTTATGGACGAACTCGCTGAACTCCATCACCTCGTCCTCATCAGGTTCCTCATGGACCCGGTAGATGAAGGGGAGCTTAAGGCCTGATACATGGGATGCCACGGCCTCATTGGCCGCGAGCATGAACTCCTCTATTATCTGGTGTGCAAGGTTCCTCTCCGCTTTTATTATGTCCTCTGTCTTCCCCTCTATATTAAGTATTATCTGGGGTTCAGGAAGGTCGAAGTCGATGCTTCCCCTCTTCAACCTCTTTTCGCGAAGCCTCAGGCATAGCTCCTCCATGACCTGAAGGTCTTTGTGGATATTCTTGTATCTCTTTATCAGCTCCTTGTCCTTATCCACCAGCACCTGCCTGACCGCCGTATAGGTGAGCCTCTCCACGCTGTGGATAATGGACTGGTAGAAGCTGCAATCCACCATCCTGCCGCTTTTATCAAAGGCCATCTCTGCGGTCATAGTGAGTCTGTCGACCTTCGGGTTAAGGGAGCATATCCCGTTGCTCAACTCCTCGGGGAGCATTGGTATCGCCCTGTCAGGGAAGTAGGTGCTGGTGCTCCTAAGGTATGCCTCCCTGTCCAGGGGGCTCCCCTCCCTTACATAGTGAGAGACATCGGCAATGGAGACCCAGAGCCTGATGTTCCCGCTCCTCTCCTTCTTCACGGCTACAGCATCGTCAAAGTCCTTTGCCCTCTCTCCGTCAATGGTTACTGTATTCATCCCTCTCAGGTCAACCCTGTTCTTTATCTCCTCCATGTCCACGTCCTGCGGGACCTTCCTGGCCTCATTAAGGGCGTCCTCCGGGAACTCATAAGGGATGCCGTATTTCCTCACAATGGTCATCGCCTCCACATCAGGATCGGAAGGGTTCCCCAATACCTCTATAACCCTCCCCTCAGCGATCCTGTGGGCAGTAGGATAGCTGATTATCTCTGCCACAACGATCTGCCCGTCCTTGGCCTTACCTGCCTGGCCTTTTGGAATAAGAATGTCCTGTAAGATCTTCTGCTCGGTCGGTATCACATAACCGTGGCCCTTCTCGGCCTCAAACCTTCCGACGACACTGACAAGGCCCCTCTCAAGTATCCTTACTACCTTGCCTTCCTTCTTCCCGTCCTTCTTCACATGCTCCACCCTGACAAGCACCTTGTCCCCGTGCATGACCTCTCTCAGGTGCCTCGGCGGTATATATACGTCACCCTCTCCTTCCTCCGGGATCACAAAGGCATAACCGTCCCTGTGGCAAGAAACCTTGCCCGTAACAAGGTCCATCTTCTTTGGAAGGCCTATCATCTGCTCCTTGGTCTTTACCAGCGCCCCTTCAATAAGCAGTTCACTGACAAGCGCCTTGAGCTTTCTTTTGTCCTTCTCTTTGACCTTGAGCCCTCGGGCTAACTCCCTCAAGGCAACGGGCCTGTTGGCCTCTTTTATTACCTCTAATATCTCTTCTCTGTTCATCATGTTTATCTCCTGACTTGACCTTAAAATAGACATTCCCCTCTCAAAAGCGCAAAAACCCCTCTTGGATAAAGGGTTTCAGTGAGGTATACTCCTCACCAGTTAGGTGAAACCACAATATCACAAAGAGGGGGTAGAAAGATGATACAACAAACCTTG
>JAUSKU010000078.1 GCA_030646755.1 Deltaproteobacteria bacterium | reverse complement strand
CAAGGTTTGTTGTATCATCTTTCTACCCCCTCTTTGTGATATTGTGGTTTCACCTAACTGGTGAGGAGTATACCTCACTGAAACCCTTTATCCAAGAGGGGTTTTTGCGCTTTTGAGAGGGGAATGTCTATTTTAAGGTTTAACTTTGTTACTTGACTTTTCAACCGATCTTGCAGTGATTCATTCTGAGTTACAAGATAGACAAACTCTAGTAATGGCCCTTTTGCGCCGAAACGTTTCCAAGCATCATCAAATGTTAGAAAATGAACAGATTTTTTACCAGTAGAAAGGCTGTCGAATATTTCAAGTGCCTCTGTTTCACTGAACGTTAGCTCAATAGGCTCAAATTCAAACTCGCTTCGAGATATATACTCACGCCTGAAGTCCTCCTCACGGACTGTAACGAGTACATAGATATTTTTATGAATGGATAACTCTTTTACTAAATCGGGCCAGCCAATACCACGGGGGGATACATCCATATACACAATTAGAGGAAGGTTGATTGCTTTGGCATGCCCTGCCAATGCCCGTGCTATTTTTAACGCATGTTGCCTGCTTTCAATGAGACGAATTTCAAAACGCCACCTTTCAGGAAAAAAATCATGTAAGTATCGGTAAGCGAGAGTAGATTTCCCCTGGCCAGATGCTCCGTGAATAACAGCCACTCTTTTCTGATCTAAAGCACTGTCAATTGCCAGAAGCTTATCTTGCCTGAGAACATCAAGCCCTGAAAGAATGTGGCGATACTGTGTACCAATACCTTGATAGAATTCATATTCCAAGCCAGACCGTTCTTCTATGCCAATGACACTGTCCTCTACTGGAATAATTGAAGTGAACCACTCTTGATGATGCGTAGCACGTTCAGCAAGATAACTACCTACACTGTTAATTTTCTTTATCAAGTCTCCATAGGTTATGACTTCTTTTTTCTCTGAAGCCTTGAAAAGCCAATAATGAAGGAGATCAAAAGTGTTTTCCGGATCAATACCTGTCAGGCTTTGCTGTAGATATAAAAAAATCTGATCCGTCAAACTACATTCATCTTCTTTGTGAATATAAACACAGCTAAAAAGCCTATCGCTTTCTTGAGGTGTAAATCCATGTTTATTCAGCTTTTTTGTTATTAACTGACGGGCGCTTTTATCTCCGTTCCAGGCGTCCGCCATTTCTTTTCCTATAGGCCCAAAACTAATTATTTTGATGATAGCCGCCGGATGTTCCTTAACCAATTGCAGTGAGCGCCTAAAAAAGGAATCGGATTTATCAGGAGAAGAAAAGTCAGAAATTGAAAGGGGATCAGAGTAATCTTTGACTTGAATGACCTCTAATACTTTGCTCTTATCATCAAATATTGTGAGGTCTTCATATTTTTCTGGTTGGAAAAAATGTTGAGGCGAATTGGAACATATCCTTGAAAGGGCATATAGTGCCTGTTTTCTATAACCTCTGTAGGATGCTGTTGCGCCGGCTGGCATAAATTTCCCCTTGTTTTATTGCATGTCTCATTTCACGCAAGGAGCATGATAAATTTATCGTGTAGTTTGTAAATACATTTTCCGCCTCTCATTCCCCGCCACAAGAATCTCCTTTACACTACGGAAAGCCGGGGACAACCCACAGGTTAAATTTCTATTCTCGCACGCCGAAAGCTTCCACAAATCCTGAATCAAGAACTGCTGAAAGTCATGTATCTGCCCACGCAGCGGCTACTTTTCTTACCTTTATGCGCAATTGTGTTTTTTAGCTTCTCTTAAGGTTTTCTGGGGATAACCCCCTGATTATTTAACTTAAGGAAACACGCTGAACTTGCCGTACATCTTAAAATGTTCATCGAATGTAAACGCTGACCGGATATTGAGCCTTTCCATGACGGCAAAGGTTGTACAGTCGGTAAAACTGAAACCTTTATCATCGTAACGCTGGAAGATATGCCAAGCCTTTAACATATCCTCATCTGAGACCTTGATTACATCTGTTTTCAGGGGATCAAAGAGCCTCTTCCCGATTTCTATAGCATAATGATGTCCGAGACGCTGGCTAATCAGATTAAGGGTTTCAACAAGGAGGTAGTTGGTTGTCACAGCAGGAAGGGTGTTTGCTTTGACGAAATGGAGGGCATCGGAATGAAAGAAATCAATTTTATCAATGATGGCAAAGTAGGCAGAGGTGTCTACCATGACGGCACGGCTGGTCACCTATTTTGTCCCGCATGGTTTGCCGTAAAGGTATTTGTCATGATTTTTACTTACATCACTGAGGCCGCTATCAGCAACCCCCGCAATAGCAAGCAGGGCTTCCCTTTGCCTTCCCACCACTTTTTTCGTTTCCTTCTCATCCTCTGCGATAGGTGTAATGGTTAGCTTGAATCTTTCGTGTTCAGAAATTGTTAAGTGTTTGATGGGTTTAAAAACGCCTCCTTCATATATCGCTTCTACAGTCTTTTCCATAAAATATTGCCTCCTCGAAAATCAGTCTACCAAATTGAGTATCATAAGTCAATTGAGCCCATCGCCTCGGGTGTGCGACAAATTTCTTGGTAGTCTCCATCTTGAAACTATTATAACCCCCTCCCTTGACGGGAGGGGGTTAGGGGGCGGGTGAGTTGGACTGTAATATCAAGGTGTTACAATTTAGTTCCCCCTCCCCTCAATCCCCTCCCGCAAGGGGAGGGGAGGTTACGAGTGAATAATGAGGACGCACACGCTTATCTTGAAACGCAGCTTGAGGGGAAAGCTTGATAAGATAAGGGCCGCCGTCCTTGATGTCGCATAGACCTTGACAGCACGCTAAAACCTTGCAATATTAGACAAATGGCAACTAAAGAGTCTTTAGAAAAGATAGCAAAACTGATCCGATACTTTATCCTTGTCTCAACCACAGAGGCAGGCTCAGGGCATGTAACCTCCTCTCTCTCCGCTACGGACCTGATGACGACACTTCTGTTCAGCGGGATATTCAGATTTGACGCTGATAAACCTGATCACCCAAACAACGACCGTCTCATCTTTTCCAAGGGGCACGCATCCCCGCTCTTTTATGCGCTCTGGGCTGCTGCTGGGAAGGTGACGGAGAAGGAGTTGATGACGTTAAGGAAATTCGGCAGCCCTCTGGATGGTCATCCGACCACTGCATTCAGGTACACGGAGGCGTCGACAGGCTCTCTGGGGCAGGGGCTTCCCATAGGTCTTGGGATGGCGTTAAATGCCAAATATATCGATAAATTGCCGTACATGACGTATGTGCTTCTGGGCGACAGCGAGATGCTTGAAGGCTCTGTATGGGAGGCGATGCAGGTTGCAGCCCATTACAGATTGGACAATCTGGTAGGTATCATAGACGTAAACCGCCTGGGGCAGAGGGGGGAAACCATGTATGGTCATGACCTGTCTGCTTACGAAAGGAGGATTTCAGCATTCGGCTGGGAGACCCTTGTTGTAGACGGTCATTCCATCCCAGAGATACTTGATGCCTATGAGAAGGCCCTCATAGTCAAGGACAGGCCGGTCATGATAATAGCAAAGACCGTCAAGGGTAAAGGGGTTTCCTTCATTGAGGACAGGAACGGCTGGCACGGGAAGGCCCTCAATAAGGAGGAACTTGGAAGGGGATTGAAGGAGCTGGGTGAGGTCGATAAAGAGATATGTGGGAAGATTACAAGGCCGGGGGATAGAGCCCCTGAAAGGCATAAACCCCTTATGGTTGAAGAGGTTTCTTACCAGCCTGATAAGCCCGTTTCTACGAGAAGGGCCTATGGCAACGCCTTGAGGAGGTTATTCCCAAAGTATCCAGACATGGTGGTTCTGGATGCCGAGGTAAGCAACTCCACCTTTTCCGAGATATTCGCCAATGCTTATCCTGAGCGTTTTTTTGAGATGTTCATAGCAGAGCAGAATATGGTGGGGGCCGCACTGGGCCTTTCCAGGAGGGGAAAGATACCATTTGTCTCGACCTTTGCGGCATTCTTTTCCCGCGCCCACGACCAGATCAGGATGAGCCAGTATTCAGATGCAAATATCAAGTTCGGAGGCTCTCATGCAGGAGTATCCATAGGGGAGGATGGCTCCTCCCAGATGGGGCTTGAGGACATATCGATGTTCAGGAGCGTTTTGAACAGCGTGGTGCTTTACCCTTCCGATGCAACATCAGCGGAAAGGTTGGTGGAGGAGGCGGTAAAGTTTAAGGGGATAGTTTATATACGCACGACCAGGAGCGATACCCCTCTTATTTATGGAAATAAAGAGGAATTTCCCATAGGAGGGAGCAAGGTACTAAGAAAAAGTGAAAAAGATATTGTTACTGTTGTTGCGGCAGGGATAACTCTCCATGAGGCACTCAGCGCCTATGATGAATTAATAAAAGAGGGGGTTTTTATCCGGGTGATAGACCTTTACAGTATCAAGCCTATAGACTTTGAAACCCTTTATGAGGCAGCCTGTTCGACAAGGGGTATAGTTACTGTGGAAGACCATTTTGAAGAAGGGGGGATCGGAGAGGCAGTAAAAAGCGCCCTTGCCTTGCATGCAATACCGGTTCATTCCCTGGCGGTCCGAAGGATGCCGAGGAGCGGGAGGCCGGAGGAACTCCTCGAATATGAGGAGATATCAAGAGATGCGATCATTAAAAAGGTAAGGGAAATTTTATAAGGAGGAAAAATGAGGAAGGACGGGAGAAGACTGGATGAGATGAGGCCTGTCAGGATCACAAGGCCGTATCTTAAGCACCCTGAAGGTTCTGTGTTGATAGAGGTGGGAGACACCAAGGTAATATGCACGGCGACTATAGAGGAGAAGGTCCCGCAATGGATGAAGGGGAGCGGGCAGGGTTGGGTCACTGCCGAATACTCCATGCTTCCGAGGTCTTCAGCCACCCGCATAGTCAGGGAAGCGGCTACAGGCAAGATAGGGGGAAGGACCCATGAGATACAGAGGCTTATTGGAAGGTCCCTCAGGTCGGTAACAGATATGAAAGGTTTTGGGGAGAGGACCATTTGGATAGACTGTGACGTCATCCAGGCTGACGGAGGGACAAGGACGGCATCGATAACAGGCTCCTTTATAGCCCTGGCAGATGCATTAAGTTTCTTAAAGGACAGAGGCATAATAAAAAAGGTACCTTTAAGGGACTTTGTTGCTGCTGTCAGTGTCGGGATAGTGAACGGGGATGCCGTTCTTGACCTGAACTACGATGAAGATTCCTCGGCAGAGGTGGACATGAACATGGTTATGACAGGCAAGGGCGCCTTTGTCGAGGTCCAGGGGACTGCCGAGACAGTGCCGTTCACGAGGCAGGAGATGGAAAAGATGACTTCACTTGCGGAGGAAGGGATAAAGGGACTTGTGGCGAGGCAGAGAGAAATAGTGGGGCAGCTTTTTTGACAGAGCTGGTGCTTGCCACAAAAAATGAGGGGAAGGTCAGAGAGTTTCGTGAGATTTTGCGAGACCTTCCCGTGGAGATAGTTTCACTTATAGACTTTCCTGATTTTCCAGAGATAATCGAAGATGGAAGGACCTTTGAAGAAAATGCCCTCAAAAAGGCCAGGGCCTTGGCAATATTCACTAAGGATGTTGCCATTGCAGATGATTCCGGCCTTGTGGTAGATGCCTTAAGCGGCTCCCCGGGTGTCTTCTCTGCAAGATACTCAGGCGAAGGCGCCACAGACCTGAAAAACAATCTCAAACTATTGAATGACCTGAAAGACGTCCATTTGAAAGACAGAGGGGCTGCATTTAAATGTGCAATAGCCGTTGTGGCTCCTGATGGATTTGAAGAGGTGGTGACCGGCGAGTGCAGAGGTACTATCGGATTTGAGATGAGGGGAAATGAAGGGTTTGGTTACGACCCTCTTTTTATCCCGAACGGGTTTGATAAGACCTTTGCAGAGCTCGGGATGGAGGTCAAGAACCGGATAAGCCATCGTTTCAGAGCAATTACGGCTGTCAATCCGGTATTAATAAATCAGGTATTTAGGCTGAAGGCTGAAGGCTAAGGGCGAGAGGCGAAGGGTTTTTCCTTCAGCCTTCAGCCTTCAGTTTATTCAGTGGTTTTATTTCTACAGGTTGTCCCTCCGTAAATATTGCATATGAGTTAAAACCTTGTTCAGCCAATCTGTCGAGTTGTTTCCCGACGTGCTTCCCTTTTATCTCTATAGAGACAATGTTCCCTTCTCCTCTTAGTTCTTCCGCCTTGGATAGTAAAAGGTCAATAGAACTGTTTTTGTCATAGAGAAGAGCAATCTTCTTTTCTGTTTTTGGAATTTGAAAATTTTGCTCTTCGAGAATGGATATTACTCTTTCAAAGCCAATTGAAAATCCGCAGGCAGGAATATCTTCGTGACCTTCCAGGATCTTGCCTATCATCTTATCGTATCTTCCTCCTCCTGCTATTGAGGATTTATAATTTTCTGCCTCTATCTCAAAAATCTGTCCTGTGTAGTATCCCATACCTCTGACTAACGACAGGTCTAATGCAATTGAATACCTTGAGCCCGCCTGTTTAGTAACGGCGTCCATTACAAAATTCAGATCTGTTAAAACCTTTTCATCAATCTCCGGCAGGATTATCTTTATACCCTCAACTGTGAGGTTTCTTTCCGTTCCCTGTCTGACAATATCAATAAACTTGTCGATTGAGGCTTGAGGAAAGAGAGAGTTTTCAAGTTCTTCCTTTACCCCTGTCAGGCCGATTTTGTCGAGCTTATCAAGTATGATGAATACCTTCCCGTAAACCGATTTTTCAAAGCCGCAATAACCTGCCAGGTTTTCTAATATTCTCCTGTCACTGATTCTAACCTTGAAATTTTTAAACCCCACTTCAATTAGTGCTTCAGATGTGGCAAGTATCAATTCTATTTCAGCAATTACATTTGGTACGCCAATAATATCGATATCACATTGAGTAAATTGGCGGAAGCGGCCTTTCTGCTGTCTCTCTGCTCTCCAGACACTCCCTATCTGAATTACCTTGAAGTTCTGCGGAAGTATAGCTTTATTCCTTGCATAAAATCTGCAAAGAGGAACTGTCAAATCATATCTCAACCCTAAATCAACTAAATCATTTTCATTTTGAATTACGTTCAGGTTTAGTTTTTCTCCTCTTTTTAATATCTTGAAAAGCATTTTCTCATTCTCTCCACCTTCTCCGCTGCAAAGAAGATTAATATCTTCTACGCACGGGGTTTCGATTTGAGAAAATCCAAATTTTTTATAAACGCCTAAAACAGTATTCACTACGAAATTTCTCAATTCCACCTCTTTAGGTGTCAGGTCACGCATGCCTTTCGGAGGATTGCTATTTGTCATAAATAACCACTCTGATTTTTTTCATTTCTGCCGACACATTTGTCTCCTGAGAAGTTTCGATATCCACATTTTGAAAATTTTTATTATATTTTATTTTTTGTCACCCGTCACTCTCTTTCTTCAGAATTAAAATCAAAAAGGTTTAGGCCGCAGATGAGAGTTGATAAACGAAGATAAAGCACTTGCAAGGCTTGGGATGGAATAAGGAAGCGGATAATCCATCGCTTCAAGGTAAATGCGGCTATCAAGCCGGTGCTGGAAAAAAATACCGCACCAAAAAAAGACTTGTCTTTTTAAAAACCAGTATGATATATTTATTTTTCTTTATGACGGGGCGTAGCGCAGCTTGGTAGCGCACCTGCCTTGGGAGCAGGGGGTCGGAGGTTCAAATCCTCTCGCCCCGACCATTTAAACTAAGAGCGGGAAGCTAAAAGGATTTGCGCCTGTAGCTCAGTTGGATAGAGCAACAGCCTTCTAAGCTGTGGGCCAGGGGTTCGAATCCCTTCAGGCGCACCAATTTTATGGTGGGCGTAGTTCAACGGTAGAGCACTAGGTTGTGATCCTAGTCGTTGTGGGTTCGAGTCCCATCGCCCACCCCATATTATTGTGGGTTGCCGGATTTAGATTGTCCAGTTTTTAATTATATGATTTTAAAACCGAACTCCGCAATATTGCGCCTGTAGCTCAGTTGGATAGAGCAGCGGATTCCGGTTCCGCTTGCCGGGGGTTCGAATCCTCTCAGGCGCGCCATGAATATATAGTAGTTCTACAGATATTGTTTATTCTGGGTCGTTAGCTCAGTTGGTAGAGCAGCTGACTCTTAATCAGCGGGTCGCTGGTTCGATCCCAGCACGACCCACCAGAATATCAAGGGTTTGAGGATTATTCCTTGAACCCTTTTTTTTGCATTTTTGACCACACTATCAAACTAAACTACCGTAACGAGTGGATAAATAATGGCTATTCGCACTAAAAAGAAGATACTGATCTCCAATGACGACGGGATACACTCCGAAGGGATAAAGGCCCTGGCAAAGGCCATGAAGTCCCTGGGAGAGGTGTATGTCGTTGCCCCCGACAGGGAGAGGAGCGCATCCAGCCATTCCCTTACCCTGTATCACCCATTGAGGGTTGAGGAGGTGGCAAAGAACTGGTATGCCGTTGACGGGACGCCCACAGACTGCGTGAACCTGGCTATAAACGGGATTCTAAAGATGAGGCCGGATTTAGTCATTGCAGGGATCAACAAGGGTCCCAACATGGGGGACGATATAACTTACTCCGGCACCGTATCTGTTGCCATGGAGGGGACCTTGCTCGGTGTCCCTTCGATAGCCATGTCTCTCACGGCAAAGAGCAATTTTAATTTCAATCCTGCCGCTGATTTTGCCAGGAGGCTCGCCATCTTTGTCTTAAAAAACGGTCTTCCAAAGGACACCCTCCTTAATGTCAATGTCCCCAATATAGAGAGTGAAGAGATAAAGGGGTACATGGTGACAAAGCAGGGGAAGAGGGTATACGGAGACGCTGTGGTTGAGAAGACCGACCCGAGGGGAAGGAAATATTACTGGATAGGAGGAGACGACCTTGGCTTTGTCCACTCAAAGGACTCTGATTTTCTGGCCATCTCCAAAGGGTATATCTCTCTTACCCCTATTCACCTTGACCTTACAAACCATGCCTCCCTTAAAGAGATAAGGAAGTGGTCGCTGTGATACAAAAAAAACTTGCTTTTTGGGGACTCCTGGTATATAAATACAGTTTTTAATAAATCAATAAAGAACTCCTTGCTCCGGACAGAGTTCCGGGGCTATTAAACCCGAGGGGAGGTGAGGAAGAGATGCGTAGATACGAGACTATATTTATTGCCAGTCCGGAGCTCAGTGATGATGATGTGAAAGTGATCATTGAGAAGACAAAGGTGCTCATAGAAAAGATGGGCGGTCAGGTGGAAAAGACGGATGACTGGGGGACCAGGAAGCTGGCCTATGAGGTCAAGAAGAAATCCAGGGGACATTATATCTATATGAAGTTCTCAGGGAAGTCTGATCTTGTGGCTGAGGTGGAGAGGATGTTCAGGATTAATGAGGGCGTTATAAAATACCAGTCGGTGCAGATAGAGGAGGAGAAGCCTGTTGTGAAGGAGGCTCCTGTAGAAGCTCCCGCGGAAGTGGCGGCTGAGGCGTAAAGTTATACTGGCATAATACCAAGCAAGCTTTCAATACCAGCATAATTTAAATCCTTAAAAGCAACTTGGTATAAAAGAATTCGGAGGATATATAGATGGCAGTCAGGCAAGAGAGGGAAAAAAGGGTTTTTCAGAAGAGAAAGGTCTGCAGGTTTTGTGCTGACAAAAACATAGTAATAGATTATAAGGATTTCAAGAGCCTTAAATATTTTACAACCGAAAGGGGAAAGATAATCCCCAGGAGGATTTCAGGCACATGCGCGCTTCACCAGCGTAAGGTGATGGCGGCTATTAAGAGGGCGAGGAACATAGCGCTTCTCCCATTTACAACGGTCAAGAGTCATCCCTCTTATTAAGGGTGTCAGATGGCTGTGAGTAAAAGGGTTATAAATGACTTGCTGCTTGGGGCTGCATTAACCCTTTCCTTATTTCTGGCAGGAGTAACCCTTCCGATTTTAGGTCTCGCAGTAGGACTCCTTACCCCTGTACCGATTGCATATTATTTCAGGAAGGTCGGGAGAAGATACGGGGCGCTGATGCTTGGCGCCGTGGTTGTTCTGGTGGCCTCTGTGGCAGGCCTGGAGGTGGCAGTCTTTTTCATTGCAGAGTTTGCTGCAATGGGGATAGCCCTTTCAGAATCTGTCAGGATGAAACTGTCTATTGGAAAGGGAAGCCTCCTTCCGGCCATGGTATCGCTGGCAGGGAGCGCCGTTCTGCTGTTGACCCTTTCATCTAATGTTGATAAGCCCTTGACTGAGATGATCGGGGAGCAGATCAACCGGAACGTCAAGGAAACGGTCGAACTTTACAAGAAGTCCGGGCTTTCAGATGAGCAGGTAGAGGGGCTGATAGGGTTTTCCGGGAAGATAGAGGCCCTTATCTTAAAGACCTTTCCTTCTCTGCTCTTTGTCAGTACCCTTTTTGTTTCTCTTTTGAACCTCCTGATCCTTAAGAGGCTTCTTAAAAAAAGGGGGATAGAGGAATATCAGGTTGAGCCGGCGAATTGGCGGTCTCCTGAGTTTCTGATCTGGGTCCTGATTGCCGGTGGGGGCCTTCTACTGTTGAAGGATGAAAGGGCCGCTACTGTTGGCTTGAATCTTTTGATTGTTACCGGGTGTCTATACCTTTTTCAGGGGCTGGCCATCACGGCCTTTTACTTTAAAAAGATGGAAACCCCTTTATTTTTAAGGGTTCTTGGCTACTTATTGATATTTTTTCAGCAGATATTCACCATCCTGGTCATAGGGTTAGGGCTCTTTGACCTTTGGTTTGACTTTAGAAGGCTAAAAAAGGGAGGCACAGATGCAGATAATATTGACAGATGAGGTAAAAGGGGTTGGAAGGGCTGGAGAGATAGTAAATGTGAAGGACGGGTACGGCAGGAATTACCTCCTTCCAAATAAACTGGCTGTCCCCGCAACTTCCAACAACCTCAAGGCTTTGGAGCATGAGAAGAAGGTTATTGCAGACAAGCAGAACAAGAAGAAGAGGGAGGCCGAGAAGGTTGCAAAAGGGATTGAGGCCCTCTCCTGTTCAATCCAGTGCCAGGTTGGTGAAGAGGGGAAGTTATTCGGCTCCGTTACCACCATTGACATAGAAAAATTCCTTAAAGAGAAGGGTGTAGAGGTGGAGAGGAAAAATATCCTCCTTGACGAGCCTATCAGGAGCCTTGGAGAGTATTCAGTCGCCATAAAGCTCCATCAGGATATAAAGGCAAACCTCAAGGTAACCGTTGTGAAGGCGGAGTAGTTTCTATTTGTAGGGGCGAGGCGCTGCCTCGCCCTTTTTTGTCTATAATTGTTTTCCCCCTATTTTTGAGCGTTTCATATGGCTAACAACGACCTTTCATCCCACAAGCTCCCCCCCCAGAATTTAGAGGCAGAGCAATCGATTCTTGGCGGCATCCTTATAGATAACGAGGCAATAAACACCGTCCTCGAAATTCTTACTCCAGAAGACTTTTACAGAGAGTCCCATAAGAAGATATTCGATTGCATGATAGACCTCTCGGAGAAGGGACACCCGGCTGACCTAATTACCCTGACAGACTTGTTAAAGAAGAAAGATGTCCTTGATGAGGTCGGGGGCGTTTCATATGTCGCATATCTGGTGGATAGTGTTCCTACTGCTGCAAATATCAAGGTTTATGCCAGGATAGTCAAGGAAAAGGCGATACTCAGGAAACTCATCTCCACTGCCACGGATATTGCGACAAAATGCTATGAGGCAGAGGGTGATGTGGATGAATTTCTCGACCATGCCGAGAAGGTCATATTTGAGATATCAGAGAATAAGATAAGGCCCTCCTTCTATGCCATGAGGGATATTGTAAAGGACAGCTTCAAGACCATAGAGAGGCTCTATGAAAGGAAAGAGCTTGTTACCGGCGTCCCCACTGGTTTTAAGGACCTGGATAAAATCACATCCGGTCTTCAGCCTGCGGACCTGATAATTGTTGCAGGAAGGCCCAGCATGGGTAAAACCGCCTTGTGTCTGAATATGGCCCAGCATGCCGCTATAGAGGGGAAGTTCCCTGTTGCAGTATTTTCCCTAGAAATGTCCAAGGAACAGCTTGCCATAAGGATGCTGTGTTCGGAGGCCAGGGTTGATGCATCGAAGCTCAGGGGAGGATTCCTGTCGGAATCGGACTGGCCCAAGCTTACCAGGGCAGCTGGATTTCTGTCAGAGGCACCGATATTCATAGACGACACCCCTGCCATCTCCCTGTTGGAGATGAGGGCAAAGGCCAGGAGGCTGAAGGCTGACCCGAAGGTAGGTCTTGGGATGATAATAGTCGATTACCTTCAGCTTATGAGGGGTCGCGGAAGCGCTGAAAGAAGGGAGCAGGAGATTTCTGAGATATCCAGGGGGCTTAAGGCCCTGGCCAAGGAACTGAGCGTCCCTGTTGTGGCCCTCTCCCAGCTGAACAGGGCCGTTGAAAACCGTACAGACAGGAGGCCCCAACTCGCGGACCTCAGGGAGTCCGGTGCCATTGAGCAGGACGCGGACGTGATCATGTTCATTTACAGGGATGAGGTTTACAACAAGTCCGAAGACAACCCAAAGAAGGGTGTGGCAGAGATCATAATAGGCAAGCAGAGAAACGGTCCTATTGGTACTGTGGAACTGGCATTCCTCAACAAATACACGGCATTCGAAGACCTGGCACACGACTCCGATTCAAGCTTCAGTGACTAAATTAAGCAGTGCATCTGCGGCCAATTGCAGGATTTAGGATAAAATACGAGAACGGCAAGAGTTTCGTCCTTAGCGAGAACCGGGACCGCCAACTCTGTTTTAATGCCGGCTTCCTTGGCGGCCCGGGCGCGCTGAAAATTCTCGTCCTGTGTGACATCCTTGATCCATACATGTTTCTTTGAAGACCAGGCGCGCCCTGGGAGTCCCTCGCCGGGTGCGAACCTGAGACCTTCGCTCATAGCACTGAAATCTCCAAGGCCGGCGGCTGTTCCATACCATACAGGGCTTCGCTCCAGTAGTTTCCCGTCCGGACGGGGAACCCACACCTCCCCGTAGACCCAATCGGTGGCGCTGCATATCTTCCAGAGGACGGCAAAAAATGCGGCATCCATGTTCTCTGCCTCGTTGACAGCTATGATAGTTCTCTCAAGCAAGAGGGTCTTCTCTTGTAACAGCTTGAGGTTAGCCTCCGATGCCGTCAACCCATCAAGGCAGCGACGCATTTCGGCCAGTTCGGCTAAGAGTTCCTCTCTACTTTTTTCTTCATTCATCATTATGTCCCGAAAAGGTGAAAATAGTAACCAAATCTATGTAACTTTTAACATATTTTGGAAAAGATGCAACCGATTGGGGGTGGCGCTCTTTATAGAGGGATTGGAATGATTGATGAGGTCAGGGTGACATTCGGGCACCCAAGGGTCAAAATAAAAATTAATAATGTTTTTGACGTGAGACAAAATCTGATATAATCTGGTTCAATACTCAGTTTGGAAAGGGAGGCTTTATGAGCAGAAAGATGATTACTGTTGACGGATGTACGGCATGCGCCCACGTGGTTCATGCAACGAATGAGATTATTACTATCTATCCTATAACGCCTTCTTCCCCAATTGCGGAGATTTGCGATGCCAAATCCGCTATTGGAAAGGTTAACATCTGGGGCTCTGTCCCGAAGGTCAGTCAGATGCAGTCAGAAGGTGGGGTGGCAGGCGCAGTCCACGGCTCACTCACCACAGGCGCACTTGCAACAACTATCTCAGCCTCACAGGGGCTCCTCTTGATCCTCCCCAACATGTACAAGATAGCAGGGGAGCTTACGCCGACTGTCTTCAGCATCACAGCCAGGGCTCTTGCGTGTCAAGGCCTTTCCATATTCGGAGACCACTCCGACGTGATGTCAGCCAGGTCCACCGGGTTCGCCATGCTATGCTCAAAGGACGTGCAGGAGGCGATGGATTTTGCACTCATTGCCCAGGCAGCGACCCTTGAATCAAGGATCCCGTTCCTCCACTTCTTTGACGGCTTCAGGACCTCTCATGAGGTGCAGAAGATAGAGGAGCTTACATTCGACGACATGAGGGCCATGATAGACAACGACCTAGTCATTGCCCACAGGATGAGGGGGCTTTCCCCTGACCGCCCTGCCATCCGCGGCACTTCCCAGAACCCGGATGTATATTTCCAGGGGCGTGAGACGGTAAACAAGTACTATAATGCGGCACCCGCCATTGTCCAGAAGGCGATGGACAGGTTTGCAAAGCTGGTCGGAAGACAATACCGCCTTTTCGACTACTACGGACACCCTGAGGCTGATAGGGTCATCATAGCTATGGGTTCCTCCGAAGACACCATAAGAAAGACTATTGACGCCCTGAATGCCAAGGGGGAGAAGGTCGGACTGATACAGGTAAGGCTTTACAGGCCGTTCTCCATAGATGCCTTCGTTGAGGCCCTTCCGACTACAGTCCAGAAGATTGCGGTACTTGACAGGACCAAGGAGCCGGGAGCCATAGGTGAGCCGCTCTATCTTGATGTCAGAACGGCATTAGGCGAGGCCATGGAGAAGGGTATCGCCAAATTCACGGCATATCCGAAGACTGTGGGTGGCAGGTACGGACTCGGTTCCAAGGAGTTCACACCAGCTATGGTCAAGGGGGTATTCGACAACCTTGCAGAGGCGAAACCGAAGAACCACTTCACCATAGGTATAAATGACGACGTTACAGGGACAAGTCTCCCTTACGACAGTTCATTCTCCATAGACGAAAAGGGGACTTACAGGGCGATGTTCTACGGTCTCGGAGCCGACGGCACAGTTGGGGCCAATAAGAACACCATAAAGATCATAGGCGGCGAGACGGACAACTATGCCCAGGGGTATTTCGTTTACGACTCCAAGAAGTCCGGGGCCATGACCACCTCTCACCTCCGTTTCGGAAAGGAGAAGGTGAACGACCCGTACCTCCTTACAAAGGCCAACTTTGTTGCATGCCACAATCCCTCGTTCCTTGAAAAGTACGACATGCTTGAAAATGCAGAGGAGGGGGCGACTTTCCTCCTGACATCATCACACAAGAAAGAAGAGGTATGGGACACACTACCCGTAGAAGTCCAGGAACATCTGATCTCCAAGAAGATGAAGTTCTACATAATAGACGCCATCGCCCTTGCGGAAGAGATAGGTCTTGGTTCAAGAATAAACATGATCATGCAGACTGCGTTCTTCATCATCTCCGACATTTTACCGAAGGATGAGGCTGTAAAGGCGATCAAGAAGGAGATAGACAAGACATACGGGAAAAAGGGGACCAAGGTTGTAGAGATGAACTATGCCGCAGTTGATACTGCGCTTAAGAACATAGTAGAGGTCCCGGTTCCGGCTAAGGTCACCGCCACGAAGAGGCTGAGACCGGCTGTCCCTGACAATGCTCCTGATTTTGTCAAAAATGTCACTGCTGTGATGGCGACAGGCAAGGGTGATACACTCCCTGTCTCTGCGATCCCTGCGGACGGTACCTGGCCTGTTGGAACGACCCAGTACGAAAAGAGGAATATTGCTGTTCACATACCGATATGGGAACCTGATCTCTGCATCCAGTGCGGGCAGTGTTCCTTTGTATGTCCGCATGCAACCATCAGGATCAAGGCATACGATGCCGAGTACCTGAAGAACGCCCCTGCCGGGTTCAAGTCTGTTGATGCAACTGGCAAGGAGCTTAAAGGGATGAAGTTTACGGTCCAGGTTGCGCCTGAGGACTGTACAGGGTGCGCAGCATGTGTAGTCAACTGCCCTGCCGTGAAGAAGGATGAACAGGGGAACAAGATACCTGACTTCAAGGCGATAAACATGAAGCTCCAGGAACCGTTGAGGGATGCAGAGGTGGAGAACTACAGCTACTTCCTCAGCATACCTGACACGGACCCGTCAAAGTTCAATGCAGGGACTGTCAAGGGGAGCCAGTTCGTAAAACCGCTGTTTGAATATCACAGCGCATGTCCGGGCTGCGGCGAGACTCCATACATAACGCTCCTTACCAGGCTTTTCGGGGACCGCCTCCTCATAGGCAACGCCACAGGATGCTCATCAATTTATGGCGGCAACCTCCCCACCACGCCATACACCACACGGCCTGACGGGAAAGGTCCTGCATGGTCAAATTCCCTCTTTGAGGACACCGCCGAGTTTGCCCTTGGGATGAGACAGAGCATGGACAAGTTCAATACCCAGGCCATGGAGTTGATTGACAAACTTTCTTCAAACCCAGCCTACAGTGATTATGTAGCACTCTTCAACTCCATAAAGAGTGCTGACCAGGGGACCCAGGCGAGTATCGAAGAGACAAGGAAGCTTGTGGAGCAGCTTAAGGAAAGGCTAAAAAAGGACACCTCCCCTGACGCCAAGAGCCTCCTGTCCCAGGCTGATTATATAATAAAGAAATCTGTATGGGCAGTTGGCGGAGATGGATGGGCATATGATATAGGTTACGGCGGTGTTGACCAGGTACTGGCATCCGGCGAGAACATCAACCTCCTCATCCTTGATACGGAGGTTTACTCCAACACCGGAGGGCAGATGTCAAAGTCTACTCCTCTTGGCGCAATAGCCCAGTTTGCTGCCGGCGGGAAGAGGACACCTAAGAAGAACATCGGCGTGATCATGTCTATGTACGGGAATGTATATGTGGCCCAGATAGCTTACGGAGCGAACCAGTCCCAGACAATCAAGGCGTTCCAGGAGGCCCAGGCGTACAACGGCCCGTCTCTTATAATAGCTTACTCACAGTGCGTTGCCCACGGCATAGACATGAGCCGCGGGACGGAACAGCAGAAGAAGGCTGTGGCCTGCGGTCACTGGCCCCTGTTCCGCTACAACCCGGAACTGGAGAAGCTGGGTAAGGCCCCGATGGTAGTCGACAGTGCAGAACCGACCATTCCTTTCGAGGAGTACGCATACAATGAAAACCGTTACAGGTCGCTCAAGCAGGCTAACCCGGAGCTGGCAGCAGAGCTGATGAAGCAGGCAGACGCCATTGCTAAGAGGAAGTACAACTACCTGAAGCACCTGGCAAGCTGGACACCTGAGAAGAAGTAGAAATAATAAACTGTTGCAGAGAAATAGGGTTGATAATGGTCGCTGACCCTATTTCTCCGAAAAAGGGAGATGCGGGGCCTTCTGGAATGTTGCAAGACCTTTGGGTTGAAAGAAGGTTTGATTATAACCGGCGATACAGCCGAGGAAACAGAGCAGGACGGAGTTACCGTTAAAATAGTGTTTTGTACAGGTGTTTGTTGGAATAGCAAAGCAGGATTTGATGCGAACATTATATTTGACGGGTGCAATTGAAATTCCCTGGTTGGTGTGAAAATAAACCGATAGAACAGGCCAAACGTCAGGCTTCATGGCTTTCAGAGTGGCTTATTAAAGCAGTTGGTGAAAATGTTCGTGTAAAGCCTGTCCTTGCTATTCCAGGTTGGTTCATAAAGCTGGAACAAACGAGCGATGTTTTTGTCTTTAACGGGAAAAACCCACAGAACATGATGAAATGCAATAAGGGTGTTTTATCTGATGTTTTGATAAAAAAGATTTCTAATCCGATAGAGGGACGTTGCCGAAACGTTGCGCCTCTTGCTTATAAGAAGGAGGAAACGAAGCAATAAGCTCATCCTAATTTCAACACCATCCCTAATTCCCCAACCCGCCCTTCTTTGAACCACCCCTGATTCTACAACCACAGGACCCCTCATGGTTTACCACTCGGTTCTGACGGGATATTGTGTAATGTGATTGTCGGGGGTGAGGATTACAAGACTGTTTGCTATTGCCTGACATATCAGTATCCTGTCAAAAGGGTCTTTATGGTATTCCGGTAGGCGGGAGAGCTGCAACACAGAGGCCTCATCCAAAGACAATGATGCAATCTGATGTTTTGTGCGCCATTTATAGATAAATTTGTGCGGCGGCTCAGGCAAAGGCAATTTGCCGAGGTTGTGTTTGACTATAATTTCCCAGGCAGATGCTGCGCTGAGATATACCTCGTTGTCCGGGTCTATAAATAAATTCTTGGCCTTATTGGAGAGTTCTGGGCTGCCTGATGCTATCCAGAGGAAGGTGCAGGTGTCCAGAAGGATGTTCAAGCTGCCTCTCCGCGGAACAAGGCAACTGTTTCTTCCGGCAGCTCTTCAAAAAAAGAGGCAGGCACCTGGAAAACTTTCTTTGCCAACCCGATGGGGCGTGGTACAGAAGGCTTTACAGCAATGGGACGGACCTCGGCAACAGGATGATTTCTTTTGCACAGGAGAATTGTCTCACCGTGCTCCACCTCTTCTAGGTAATGAGACAGATGTGTTTTGGCTTCGTGTACATTAACCCTTATCATGATAACCAGATAATAAACTAAGTAGTAGACTAAGTCAAGATGAATACTAAGAAGGTTTGTAATGGTTCGGTTTATTTCTTACTTGGTCAGGTTATTTATCCCCGGTTTGCAGGATCAGGGCTAATACTCCTCCAGGTGATACCACTCCGGGTTCTCAAGCCACTGTTGGGGCCTTTCGATAAGATTTATGATGTTTTCGAGGATGAGGTAGTGCTTGCTCTCCTCCTTTGCTATCTTTCGGAAGGCGCGCTTTTGTGACTCGTCCTTCACCTCATCAGCCTCTTTGAGATAAAACTCCTCACTCTTTTTTTCTATCCCCTGGGCCTTTTTGTAAAGTTCGATCTGGGAGGCATGCAAGTTTGACAATTCCCCTGTCTTCTTTATCTTCTTAAAGATATTTTTGACATCGTTCAATATGTTGGTGTCAGGTACCTCGACCTTCTCTTTCTCTGCCTCCTTCATCTTCTTGAAGATATCGTAGTGCCTGACCTCAGCATCCGCAAGCATTATAAGGATGTTCCTGATGCCGGTATTTCCAGTATTTGCCGCCATTTCCCTGTAAAGGACTTCGCCGTCCTTTTCCATCTCCATTGCGTACTTGTAGATATCCATCTCAACCTCCTTTTTTAATAAACAGTCTCCAAAAGCAGAGTGCCGCATCAATATTAACATGAACTGGGAATTAAGCCAGTGACCCGGCTATTGACAATCCCTGGTCATTCTAATATCTTTAACCCATGGAACGGTTCAGTCTGAGCAGGCTTTTCTTCCGCAGGTTTATCAAGGACAAGCTGGCTATGGCTGGCTCTGTTGTTGTTCTATTGCTGTTCATTGTATCGATGGCGGCTCCTCTCATTGCTCCTTACGATCCCGCGGATATTGATGTAAAGCAGATACTGATGGGGCCGAGCCCAGCCCACCTGTTGGGGACAGACCAGCTCGGCAGGGACGTACTATCCAGGATGATATGGGGAGCAAGGATTTCGCTGAAGGTCGGTTTCGTTGCAGTCGGTATCGCAACTACGATAGGGATAGTCTTCGGGGCCGTATCCGGTTATTACGGGGGATGGATAGACAACGTAATGATGAGGTTCGTAGACATAATGCTCTGCTTCCCCGCCTTCTTTTTAATCCTTGCTGTCATCGCCTTTCTCGAACCCTCCATCTGGAACATAATGGTTGTGATAGGCATTACGGGATGGATGGGGATGGCACGGCTCGTGAGGGCTGAATTCCTGAGTCTGAGGGAAAGGGAGTTTGTCCTTTCAGCCAAGGCCCTCGGTGCATCCGACATGAGGATAATATTCCGTCATATACTCCCCAATGCCATGACCCCTGTGCTTGTGTCTGCCACCCTTGGTGTTGCAGGGGCCATACTTACGGAATCAGCCCTGAGTTTTCTTGGGATAGGGGTACAGCCTCCGACTCCGAGCTGGGGGAACATACTAACTGCTGGGAAGGATAATATTGAGATAGCATGGTGGCTGTCCCTCTACCCGGGTCTGGCTATACTTGTAACAGTCTTGGGATACAATCTCCTTGGCGAAGGGATAAGAGATTCGTTAGACCCAAGGCTGAAGATATAATTCTATAAACATTACCCCACCCTCACCTTAATCCTCTCCCTGAGGGAGAGGAGACTATTTTATTCCCTCCCTTTCAAGGGGAGGGTTAGGGTGGGGATGGGATAATCAGAATAACAATGGCAACCCACATAGTCATAGACGGATACAACTTAATCAGGCAGTCTTCATCACTTGCCGGGATAGATGCCTTAAATATGCAGAAGGGGCGTGAGGCCCTTATAGACAGACTTGCCTCATACAAGAGGGTCAAGGGATATAAGATAACCGTTGTCTTTGACGCATGGAAGTCTGATAATCTTTCTGAGGGAAGGGATAAGATAAAGGGAATCGACATAATATACTCAAAGGCTGGAGAGACAGCCGATGAGGTGATAAAGAGGATCTCTTCAAACCTTAAGGAAGGCGGGATCGTGATAACTGCCGACAATGATATAACCGGCTTTGCAAAAAGACAGGGGAGTGCAGTAATAGAGCCAAGGGTGTTTGAAGAAAGGATGCTGATGGCTGCTTTTAGCGAATTAAAAGGCGGGGAAGAGGATTACGACTATTCTAAGAGGGGCAAGAAGGGGCCATCAAAAAGGGCTCCCAAGGCAGAAAGGAAGTCGAGAGAAAAATTAAAAAAGTTATAGAGACGTAACATGTTACGTCTCTACCATCAACCCTTTTCTCCGAACCTCTTCTCCGTTCCGTTCATAAGCCTCTTTATATTCTCAAAATGCCTGTAGATCACCAACACCGATATCAGGCTCGCAAGAAGAATCAGTGGGAACGGCCTCTTTGTCCAGTAAACCGCGATCGGGATAACGACGGCGGCAGCAATTGAGCCTGCTGATACATAACGGGATACGGCAAAGACTACAATAAAGACGAGAAGGCCGATAACAGTTGCCAGAGGTGATGTTGCAAGGAGGACACCCAGGGCGGTGGCAACCCCCTTCCCACCCTTGAACTCCAGGAATATGGAAAATATGTGCCCCAAAAAGGCTGACAATCCTACAAGGGCCGTCCAATAGTAAGAATCAAGGAGTGTAAAGGCCAGCATGGTCGGGATAAAACCCTTCAGTATATCCCCAAGCAGGGTAATGGCCCCGAACTTTTTGCCCAAGGCCCTTGTCACGTTAGTGGCGCCTATATTGCCGCTCCCGACATTTCTCAGGTCGACATTGCCGAAATGTTTTGCTAATATAACCCCTGTCGGGATGGAGCCGATAAAATATGAAATTATAGAGAGGAATATGGCTGGGAGAAAGATGGCAGCCTCCGGATATAGTTGGAAGTTGGGCGTTGGGAGTATTAAGTTATAGAGGTTTTTCTCCGAACTCCAGACTAAAGTATTGGTCGGGGCGAGAGGATTTGAACCTCCGACCCCCTGCTCCCGAAGCAGGTGCGCTACCAGGCTGCGCTACGCCCCGATGTCTGAAAATTCTAAGTTTAAAAGCGGAGAAAGTCAAGGAGAAATACTGGAGGACCCACAGGCACGACCTCAAATATATATATGGACATAGAGCTGTTTTAGTCCTGAATGGCAGCATTCTGAAATAGTTCAACCGATTTAGCCTTCTTTTACCACAATATCTTGTGGTCTTTATTTTCCAATACCCATCCTATTGATATTCCCCCTTTACTTTTTTGACCTGATATGGTAATTAGTTCCCTTAATGAAGATCAAGGAACTGGACATATTAGGTTTTAAATCTTTCGTGGAGAGGACCACCCTTACATTCCAGCCGGGAATAACCGCCATTGTCGGTCCCAATGGGTGCGGCAAGTCCAACATAGTAGATGCCATCAGATGGGTCATGGGAGAGCAGTCACCAAGGCACCTTAGAGGCAAGGACATGGAGGACGTCATATTCGGCGGAAGCGAGAGCCGGAAGTCCTTGGGGATGGCAGAGGTCTCTATTCTCTTTTCAAACGAGGACGGGAACGCGCCTGAAGATTACAGGGAATTCGGCGAGATAATGGTGACCAGGAGGCTGTTCCGCTCTGGTGAGAGCGAATACCTGATAAACAAGGTCCCTTGCAGGTTAAAGGATATAACAGAGCTCTTCATGGGGACAGGGGTAGGGACCAGGGCCTACTCCATCGTTGAGCAGGGCCAGATAGGGCTGATCCTTAATTCCAAGCCCCAGGAAAGGCGTTTTCTCATAGAGGAGGCAGCCGGGATAACCAAGTATAAAAGCAGGAAGAAAGAGGCCCTGTCCAAGATGGAGTCCACCAGGCAGAATCTCCAGAGGGTGAACGACATAGTAGGTGAGGTCAAGAGGCAGATGAATGCCCTTGACAGGCAGGCAAGGAAGGCAGAGAGGTTCAGGGGGTATCGGGCGGAGGCAAAGGAGACTGAGCTTAAGCTGCACCTCCTTAATTATTTGAGGCTGGCAGAGGCCCTCCTTGTTGAAGAGGAGAAGCTCAGGGCCATGGAGGGGGAAGGTATCTCCATGGAGACCAGGGCCAGGGGATATGAGTCGGAGATAGAGACCCTGAAGGGCAAGCTCATGGTAGACGAGAAGGTCCTTAATGACCTCCAGGAACGCTTTTACGCGCTCACAGGGGATATTCAGAAGAAGGAAGACAGGATCGAATATCTGAGGAGCCGCAGGGATACCATAGAGAAGCAGGGAAAGAGGTCTTCCGAGGAGTTGGAGCAGTTAAAGGCGGAAGGCGAGAGGGCGGAAGGCGAGATTAAGTCCCTTGAGGAAGAGATTGGAAATAACAGAAAAGAACAGGCAGAGGTAGAGGTAAGGCTTTCAGAAAAGGTCGAGGAGCTTGAGAGCTATAAGGGTGTATATGAGGAGAAGGGGAGGGGGCTTGAGGCCCTGAAGGGGGAGATGGTCCGTCTTGCATCAGAGCTTGCCCATGCTCGGAATAATGTCTCGAATCTTGAGAAGAGGATCGAGGAGACAGGCCGGAGGATAGAAAAGAGCGAGCTGGAGAGCGAGGGGCTTGCAAAGAGGGTTTCCGAGGTTCAGGAAGAGGTATTGCTGGTCGGCTCCAATATCACCGGGGTAAAGAAAAAGAAGGATGACCTGGTTTCGAAGAGGGACGCCCTCTTTGAAACGATAAACTCCCTGAAGGAAAGGCGGAAGGTGACGGAGCAGACCCTGAGAGCAGAGAGGGACGGACTTCTCAGGAAATCTTCCCACCTCCACTCCTTAGAGGCGCTTCAGGAGAAATTCGAGGGGTATTCCGACGGGGTCAAGGCCGTAAAGCTATCGGAAAACGGCGATAAGTACACCGTAGTCTCGGATATATTTGAGACCGCGCCCGAGTTCGAGACAGCCCTTGAGGCAGCCCTGGAGGGCAGGCTTCAGCACCTGCTTGTCGCTGATCTGACGGATGGTCTGAACGGTATATCATTTTTGAAGTCAAATTCATCAGGCAGGTGCGGGTTTATAAACAAATCAGGAGTCAGGAGTCAGGAGTCAGGAGTAAAGGAAATTGATGGGACACCACTCCTTGATAAGGTCATTATAAAGCCGGGGTACGAAGAGTTTGGCTGGTTCCTTCTTGGGAATACTTATGTTGTAAATACCATAGAAGATGCATTGTCAATTAACTCCCAACTCCCGACTCCCAACGCCCAACTGAGGTTTGTCACCCTCGAAGGCGACGTGGTCGAGCCCGCGGGCGTTCTTGTGGGCGGAAGCAATCAGGTATCCGGGCACGGCATCCTTCAGAGGAAGAGGGAGATGAAAGGGCTTAGGGAGGAAGTTTCCATCCTGAAAGACAGGGTCCAGGAGATGGAGGAAGGGCTTAAGGAGATAATTGAAGGTATAACTGATGCAGAGAGTGACCTTGAATCCGTTAAAAAGGAGCTTCACCAGGCGGATTTAGAGGCAGTCCATCTGGAGAAAGACAGGGAAAGGCACGCCGATGAGATTAACAGGCTCACCCAGAGATTAGAGGTGATGAGGGTCGAAGGGGAGTACCTGTCATCCGACAGGGCAGGGTTTGAAAAAGAGCTGTTATCCGAATCTGATAAACTGAGGGGTCTCTCCCTTGTAAAAGAGGAGAGGGAAGAGAATATTGGTGGGCTTCAGGAAGGGCTTCTTGTCTATAAAGGCGAGATGGACAGGGTCAACACAGACCTGACAGACTTAAAGGTCGCAGCCACATCCCTCAAGGGGAGGCAGGAGACCCTGAAAGCCACCATCGAAAAGGTCATAGGGAGGAAGAAGGAGCTTCTTGAAAGGGCATCATTGAGAGAGAAGGAGATGGCCGAGGGTTCCGGGGAGATGGCAGAGGTAGAGGCCGAGATATACGACATCAAGAAGAGACTGAACTCCATCCTTGCCGAAAAGGACGGGATGGAGGAGAGGATGATTAAGGCGAGAGAGGTTTACCAGGCAGAATCCGAAAAGATAAGGAACCTGGAAGGTGAGCGGCATAAGGCGATCAGGGAGTTTGAGGCACTGCGCAAAGAGACAAACTCTGTGGAGCTGACGGTATCAAGGCTCCGAATGGAGATAGGGAACATTTCTGCAAAGGTTGGAGAGGGGCACAACATATCCATGGAGGAGGTTGTTGCCATGTATAAGGGGCATGAGATGGATGAGGCGCCCCTTTCCAGGAGGCATGAAGAGCTGTGTAAGCTTATAGAGGAACTTGGCGAAGTGAACCTTACCGCCATCGAGGAATACCAGGGCCTCGAAGAGAGATACAGGTTCCTCACCGATCAGCAGACCGACCTCAATAAGTCACTGGAGTCTTTACAGACCGCCATACAGAGGATTAACGCCATATCCAGGGAGAGGTTCCAGGAGACCTTCGAGGCAGTAAATGCAAACTTCAAGACCGTCTTCCAGAGGCTTTTCAAGGGAGGGAAGGCCGAGATGGTGCTGACAGATACTGACGACCTTCTGGAGGCGGGGATAGACATAATAGCACAGCCGCCCGGCAAGAAGCTTCAGGGGGTTTCCCTCCTTTCTGGAGGGGAGAAGGCCCTTACCGCTGTATCTCTGATATTTTCCATATTCCTTCTTAAGCCGACCCCCTTCTGCCTCCTGGATGAGGTTGATGCCCCCCTGGACGACGCCAATGTGGCCAGGTTCAACTCTATGGTGCTGGAGATGTCCGATACATCCCAGTTTATACTTATCACCCACAATAAAATGAGCATGGAGATAGCAGATGTCCTTTACGGGATAACCATGCAGGAGCCCGGCGTTTCCAGGCTGGTTTCCGTAAGATTACAGGAGGAGCCGAAGGCTGCTTAAAGGGGTTACATATGCCATTTAAATCAATATTAAAAAGGCTTGTTGAAAATGTAGATGGCGCACAGGGTGCCATACTTCTGGACTGGGAAGGGGAGGCGGTAGACCAATACGCCACCATCTCAGATTACGACATAAAGTTCCTGGGCGCTCACATGGGGATCATGTTGTACAGCCTCACCAAGAGACTCAAGGAAGAGCTTGGTGACGAAGATGTGAAGAGCGTTATCATAGATTTGGATAATAAGAAGTTTGCTGTATGTACCGTGGATAAAGACTATTTCGCAGTCCTCGCCCTGTCTCCAGATGTTGTATTAGGCCTGGTAAGGCGCGAGTTAGAGGCTGCCGTTAATGCAATAAGAAAAGAGTTTTGAGAAAGAAGTTATCTTGCCTACCCATTAACCATCAGATCAAAAATTATACCAGCGAGAACCAATGCCCCTATCCTGACGTTGCTCTTAAAGGCCCTGAATGCGGTCTCCCTGTCAGGGGATGTCTTGACAGATCTTACCTGATAAATGAATATGGCAGAGATGGCAAGCAATGCCATATAGTAAATAAAACCAAGGCCGGACAGGATCCCGAGCCAGATAAGTAGAGAGACCGTCCCGGCGTAAAGGGCTGCCACAGCGGTGATGGCGTATCTTCCGAAGAATATGGCAGACGACTTAACCCCAATCTTCCTGTCGTCATCAATGTCTTGAAGGGCATAGACTGTGTCGTATGCCGTTGCCCAGAGGGCTGTGGCGAGGAATATAAGAAGCGCAGGGAGTTCTACGGTATTTCTAACAGCTGCCCATGCGATGATGGAACCCCATCCGAAGGCGACCCCCATAAATGCCTGGGGGAGATGGATAAACCTCTTCGTAAATGGGTATGTCGTTGCAAGGAAGAGGCCCACAAAGCAGAGATAAAACGCGAGGCGGTTGAGCATGAGGGACAGGGAAAAGGCTATCCCTATGAGTATTGCAAAGGTGATAAGTGCCTCCCCCACCTTGAGCCTGCCTGAGGCTAGTGGGCGTTCCTTTGTCCTCTCCACCTTCCCGTCAAACTCCCTGTCGGCAAAGTCGTTTATGGCGCAACCTGCGCTCCTCATTATGAAGGAGCCAAGGGAGAATATGACTATCAAAGCCAGAGGAGGCCTTCCGTTGCCAGCAAGGAACAGGGACCAAAGGGTCGGGAAGAGCACCAGGTACGTCCCCACAGGCCTTGAGAACCTTATAAGGTCAGATACGGCCCTGATCTTTTCCCTTTCAATAAGCGGCCTTATCATTCCCTGCATAGCCAATACCTATATTATCTCAAAGAGCCTTGGAGAAAAGACCTCAGTAATCGCCCCTTTGAACCCGCCCTCTGTGTTAAGCCTGTAACGCCTTGCCCAAAGCCCTGTGTCCTCTGAAAGTCCAAGTTCCTTCGATACTTCCCTTGATGTAACCCTCGCAACCTGAAGCCTGTCCCTTCTCGTGAGTATGCTCTGATCGCTCAGGAGGGTCCCTATAGGGGTGTCGCCCTTCGTTATCTCGTTGTAGATGTCATCCCTCATCAAAGAGGTGGGAAGTACGGAGTTGGCGTACACAAGTTTTTCACTCCCGTTCATCAGCCAGACATCCCTGTCTATCACCTTCTGTCCTGCCTCGGCCTCGATGTAATCAGCCATCTCATTATCAAGCGTCACCTCTTCCTGGCTAAGCCTGTTTAGCGTTATAGGGGATAGTAGCAGTGCATTCAGAAGCCTTGTAAGGGAGCCGTCTGAGAGAAGGATCATCCTGGCAGGCGCTTTTAGAGGGTTGGAAGAACACATCGAAAAGAACTCCTTATCATCCATCCAACCGCCTGATGATGAAATATTATAGATCATCTTTTCTCCTTGAGAACATGCCAAGGAATATCAAAAAAAACCGCAAATGTCAAGGAGTGTCGGGATTTAAGCCCTCCCCCAAATTCCGCGTTAGCTGCCCCATAAAACGCAAAAACCCTCTTGGATCCAAGGTTTCAGTGAGGTATAATCCTCACCTGTGTGGTGAAACCAAAAATCCAGGAGGGTTAAAGAGATGATACAACAGACCATATTTCC
>JAUSKU010000077.1 GCA_030646755.1 Deltaproteobacteria bacterium | reverse complement strand
CGGCGCCTTTATGTAAACATAGAGAGGTAACCAGCGAGAGAAACAATCACCGTATAGAAGAAAATCCTAATCTATCTTTTTAAAAACTCGGTAGGGAGTTAAGGGAGAGGACTGTATATAGGCAATGTCTATTTTTGGGATATGAAATGGTCTGCGACAAATTTGTTGGTACATTCGATCCCTCCCCTCAATCCCCTCCCCTTGCGGGAGGGGATTGAGGGGAGGGGAAACTAAATTGTAACACCTTGACATTACAGTCCAATTCGCCCGCCCCCTAACCCCCTCCCGTCAAGGGAGGGGGGATTTAATAGCTTCAAAATGGATAATACCACCAAATTTGTCGTGCACTCGATATCAAACCTCTACTGGTAAGCATACAATTTAGAGGTATAATTAAATCTATAGGAGGTGCCCAATGAAAGAAGCTATGCTATATAACAAGGCCGAGGATGGTTATGTGGTCTGCTTTCTTTGCAGCCACCACTGCCACATTGTCGACGGGAAGAGGGGGATATGCGGCGTAAGGGAGAACAGGGGCGGTGCCCTTTATACCCTTGTTTATGACAAGGTGGTCTCAATGAACATAGACCCTATAGAAAAGAAGCCCTTATTCCATTTCCTTCCGGGCTCATCTTCATTCTCCATAGCCAGCGTGGGGTGCAACTTCCGATGCCAACACTGCCAGAACTACGGGATATCCCAGTACCCAAAAGACCACAAAGACATCCCTGGTGAGGCCGTATCCCCTGAAGAAATAGTGAAGTCGGCCACAAGGGCCGGGTGCAAGAGCATATCTTACACATACACTGAGCCTGCCATATTTTTTGAACTCGCCTATGATACTGCCAGAATAGCAAAAGAAAAGGGGATAAAGAACGTCTTCATATCCAACGGATTCAATACACCGGAGTCAACGAGGCTTATAGCCCCTTACCTGGACGGGAACAATATAGACCTGAAGGGTGACGATAACTTTTACAGAAAGGTTTGCGGGGCAAGGCTCCAGCCTGTCCTTGACACCATAAAACTCATGAAGGAGCTGGGCGTCTGGGTGGAGATAACGACGCTTATAATACCGACATACAACGATTCAGAGGAGTTCCTGAGATGGACTGCGGAATTCATAAAGTCCGTAGACCCGGCCATGCCCTGGCATGTCACCCAGTTCTACCCGACATATAAACTTACAGATCAACCAAGAACGCCCGTGAAGATACTAAGAAGGGCCAGAGAGATAGGATTGGAGGTCGGGCTAAAATATGTATATGAAGGAAACGTCCCCGGAGAGGGTGGTGAGAACACCTACTGCCCTTCCTGCGGCGAGATGCTCATAGAAAGATACGGGTTCTCCATCGTAAATCTAAAGGTTAAAGACTCCAAATGCTCTAAATGCGGACATTCGATTGAAGGGGTCGGGATGCCCTAATAACCGTAATACCCCCTGTACCAATCCACAAACCTCTTTATCCCGTCCTCAATGGAAGTAGCTGGTTTGAACCCCACGTCTCTCATGAGATCATCCACATCTGCGTAGGTGGCAGGAACGTCTCCAGGCTGCATTGGGAGGAGGTTCTTTTTTGCCTTTTTGCCGAGGGCGTCTTCGAGGACCTCTATGAACCTCATCAGCTCAACGGGGTTGTTGTTCCCTATATTATAATTCTTGTAAGGGGCATAACTTGTAGCAGGATCAGGGGCGTCACCGGACCATTTAGGGTCAGGCCCGGCGACCTTGTCCATTGTCCTGATAACACCCTCAACTATGTCGTCTATATATGTAAAATCCCTCCGCATCTTGCCGTGGTTGAATACATCTATAGGCCTGTCCTCAAGGATCGCCTTTGTGAACAGGAAAAGGGCCATGTCAGGGCGCCCCCATGGGCCATATACCGTAAAGAACCTCAGGCCTGTGCATGGCAGCTTATACAGATGGCTGTATGTGTGGGCCATGAGTTCATTTGCCTTCTTGGTCGCGGCATAGAGAGAAACAGGGTGGTCAACATTGTCATGGACCGAAAACGGCATCTTCGTATTGGCGCCGTAAACCGAACTTGAAGATGCAAACACCAGGTGCTTAACGCCGTTGTGACGGCATCCCTCAAGTATATTGATAAAGCCGACTATATTTGCGTCAATATATGCGTATGGATTAACAAGAGAATAACGGACGCCTGCCTGGGCCGCCAGATTCACGACCTTGTCGAACCTCTCCACCTTGAATAATTTCAGGAGCCCTTCCCGCTCTTCAAGCGACATCTTTACAAACCTGAAACCTTGGCGTCCTTCCAACTGGGCCAGTCTGGCCTTTTTTAAGCTCACATCATAATAGTCATTCATATTATCGATTCCTACAACCTCATCCCCGCGCTCTAACAGGCGCTTAGACAAGTGAGAACCGATAAAACCTGCTGCCCCTGTAACAAGAACCTTTTCTCCCATTATCTCCCCCTATGATGTTCACCTGAAAACACCTCTTTACCCCATCCCCACCCTAACCCTCCCCTTGAAGTGGAGGGAACGAAAAAGTTTCCTCTCCATCAGGGAGAGGATTAAGGTGAGGGTGGGGTTAATTTTCATCCTTCTTTGTGAACGAAGTTCATGAATGTTTCAGAGCCTTTCTGTAAACTTCCAATGTATTTTCTACAAAAAGCTCTTCATTATACACTGACTCAACCAATTTTCTACCCTTATTCCCGAAGGATATAGCCTTTTCCCTGTCACTTAGCAACATATTTACTGCCTTTGAAATGGCCAGGGAATCTTTTGGCGGCACCAAGTAACCTGTCTCTCCGTCCCTTAACACTTCGGGAATCACACCGACCGTTGTAGCGACGACAGGCTTTCCCATAGCCATCCACTCAAGGACCACGCGGCAGTTGGCCTCCGAACCTATGGATGAGACAACACCTATATCACAAGATGCCATGACTTCCAAGAGGTCTTCCCTGAACCCCGTGAAAAGTACCTTTCCATCCAGCCCTGCCCCAGCAATATTCCGTTTCAGCCTCTCAGCTCCCTCTCCCATCTCTTTTGCGACTATCAGGAATCTGGCTGAAGGATGCTCATTTAATATTAACGAAGCGGCCTCTATAAAATACCTATGCCCCTTGACCTCTCCAAGCCTTCCAAGTATGGCAATCAATGGAGAGTCTGAAGGCACTCCAAGCTCTTTTCTTATATCTTTATAAGTATTGAGAGGCCGGAATCTTTCAGTATCAACGGCTGCATAAACAATATCGACCATTTCCTCAGGCAATCCAAGCCTTTCAATAAGCCCCTTTTTGATAACCTCTCCCGATGCTATTACTCCGTCCGCAAACCTTGTATAAAATATCCTGTTTAAAGGCCACTTTTTAACCTCCCTTACATCCCCCCTTGTCCTTACCAACCTGGGCTGCCTCTTAGAAATCATTGCGGCTAATGCAATGACCGGATATCCTTCGGACCTGTGGCAGTTTATGACCTCTATATCCTCCAGGTCCATCAACCTTGCCAGGCTTCTTAAGCCTGCCATTGCCAAAAATGGATTATAACTGTTCAGAGATGTCGTTTCATAGACCTGAATCCGATCGGCCTTTGCCTTCTCAATAACGGGGCTTTTGGGAAGTCCAAGGACAATGACCTTGTGTCCCTTTTTAATCAGGCCTTTCGCCAAAGAGTAGGCATAGGCTGCCTCTGCATTGAACCACCGGACATTGATGACCTGGAGGATGTTCAATCATTTCCTCCCTGTCAGAAAGTTGTATGATCTTGATAAAGCCGGACTTGAGTAAATCAGGCCCCTCTTTATGAAAGTAAATTTTCCCTTACCTGCGCTTACCCTTGGTACAGTGTATGGGTCGGCTCCAGGAAGGACCGTCCCTGCCTTGGTCGTATAACAGGCCTTATACCCGGCCTCCTTTGCCAGCTCTATGCCTGTCTCATTATACTCCCCCCAAGGCCAGCAGAAATGTAAAGGCCCGATCCCTATCTCTGATGCGATCCTGTCTCTTGACTGCACCAATTCCCCAAGTATCCTTCCTCTCATCTCCTCTTCCGTTTCCCATTGCATCGCTCCAGGAGAATAGGTCCTTGCTGACAGAGCGCTCTTTATCGGATACAGCGGCATCCCCTCCTTTATGTCTGGCATAGCAGACTTAACAGACCAACCCTCACTTTCTTTGGCGGTACCTGTTATATCTTCACTGCAAACAACCTTCCTATGTTCAACCCCGTGGGATTGTATATCAAAAACCCCGCTCCTTTGCATTACTCTGAGCTCCTCCCATGTGAGAAACTCCCCAAGGTTTCCTGAAATCGACTCCAGATAACCTTTCTCCACACTCTTGGTCCTCTGAAGGTCTCGGATGTTGGCCTTCCCATTCCAGCAGTCTTCCATCGTCTTCCTCACAGTCTCTTCTTTCCTGATCTTTCCAGTAGATACAAATATGGTGGCCTTTAGGCCGTATTTTTTCAGAAGCGGCCATGCATAAACAAAGTTGTCAAACCATCCGTCGTCGAAGGTTATGGCGACTCCAGGCTTGTCGAGGACTAACTTACCATTTATATAATCAATAAGCTCAGTTAGAGACAATACTTGATAATGTTTCTTAAGATAAGACATCTCCCACTCAAGGAGGGGCAATGTCACATCAGAGGCCGGCTCCTCAGGAAATATTCTGTGGTAATAGAGGACACAAGCACCCATCAGGAATTCCCCCTCTTTTTAGAAGATATCTCTTCATATAGGGCAATTACCTTTTCGATGTGCCTTTCCATGCCATATCTCTGTGAAAGATTCTGAGCCCTTTTACCCATCTCTACCCTTTTCCCATCTTCAAGGAGAGATTTTATCTTATCAGCTATCTCAAGATCATCTGAGGGATCATTAAGAAGAAGGCCATCCACGCCGTCTGTTATTATATCCGAAACCCCGTTCACCCTGCTTGTTATCACTGGCAGGCCGCAGGCCATGGCCTCAAGGCATACGTTGGCAAAGGGGTCATATAGGGTCGGGTATGCAAAGGCATCACCTGCCTGATAGAATACCTCCATATCCTTGCCCTTCCCGGCAAACACCACTCTGTCACCAATACCCAACGAACCGGCAAGCTTTTCATACGGACCCTTGTCATCCCCTCCTACTACAAGGAGCTTCAGAAGAGTCCTGTCTATCCTTGCCATTCCCCTGATCAGGTATTCAAGGCCCTTCAGATGGAAATTTGTGGATGCGAATATCAGGAGGATGTCCTCATCACCTATGCCGAATCTCTCCCTTATCTTATCCCTGGCCTCCTTCCTGTCGTCTGTATTAAAGATGGAGAGATCAACCCCGTTATGTATTACAGTAATAGCCTCTGAAGATACATGGTAATACTCCATTATCTGCCTTTTAACCCTTTCAGATACGGCAATAATCCTCCTGTAGTTACCTTCCCTGAAGGTTCGCCCTTCAATATAGAGGGTCAGCCACTGAGCAGGTGACAGCAACCTGGTCAAATATTTGATCTTTCTGACAAAGGGGCTTCTTATGGCAACCAGGGACTCCTTCATCCATGCCCTGTGGACGCCGCCTCCAGTCCTGAAGATATCCTGCCTGACGGTCTTTCCAAAACCCTGGACTATGTCGAAGCGCTTATCTTGAACAACATTGCGGGTAAACCAGGCAAAAGAGAGCATCTTGGCTGTCTTGCCAAGCTTGAGCATGGGAACTTTATGGAAGTGGACGCCTGCAGCATACTCCCACTTGTTGGCAAATATATGGACCTCGTGCCCTCCCTCAATAAGGGCTTTGGATAGGTTCGTTATATATCTCTCTGTCCCGCCATAGAGAGAGAAGGTCTTATGGATAAGTGCTATCTTCATTTGTTAAACTGGAAGGGAGAATACCCGTATCGTGGGTCCAAAGAAGTCAGCGCCAGATTCGAATAACCGATATCCTCCACGGTCAAATATTCCCTGTATCCCCCCACTTTGCCTTTTCGCACTTTGAAAGACTCCTGATCATTTAAATCCCCAGGTTTCAAAATCTTGTCATCAAAGCGACCGCCTGCCTCCATATTTTTCATATTTTCAAAGCGGGAGAACTCCAGGCTCTTTGCAAATGCTTCTTCATCAACCTTATCTATCCCTATGAAATCAAGTATCTCCCTGAAAACTCTTTCTGTATCTAATTTGCAGCTTTCATAAGATATGAGCTTGAAATCGGGCCTTTCCCCCCATTCGGAAATCCAGGAGTTCATGATGTCAACCATCATTTGGATGCCATAAACCTGGTGTCTCAACATGTCGGACAGGCTTCCATTAAAAACCCGGTCTCTATTGGCTAATTGAAAGTACAGGCTGACGATAACATCGCGGGGGTCCCTCCCTATCAGCAAGACAGCTCTTTCCCTCCGCAGTCTTCCGGGAATTAAAAATTTACCGCGGATGCGGTCCCATGTCTTTGACGTCACATGCTCCCAAAGGTCATGGGTAAAGACAAGCCTGGGGAAAAGATTGCTCGAGTAAACTGTCCTTTCATCCAATGTAAATTCCCTTTTTTCACAAAAGGCAAAGTAAGAATAGAGAAAGATCCTTATCCATGTCCTGCCGCTCTTCGGAAAAGAGACAAGGAAGACATCAGCCTCAGAAAAACTTTTAGCCTTCTTGCTCACATTCCATCTAACGACTGTTCTCACCGCTATCTCCTTGAGTGGAATCCCTTACCACGCTTAATCTGAAACGAAGATCGTTGGCAGGAAAGATAAAGGTAAAATGTTTCTCATACAACCTTGCAGAAAGGCGGTACAGGAGCCGGGGTATAATTGATATGATGGACTTCCCAAACACGATCCTCTTTTCAATGACCTTAAACCTGACGTTAGAATAGAAGTTGCTATGCCCGGTATCCTCTGTGAAGTAATCGAATGAATCCCTGGCAAAATGGTGCTTATGGGTAGGGTCCTGCCATGAATAGAGGCTCGAAAAGTGTGGCGTCTGTATATAGACCTCGGCCCCGTTTTTCCCTATCCTATGCAACTCCTCCATGACCTTGACTACGTTGTCTAAGTGCTCCATAACGTTTTTACAGATGATCTTGTCAAATTCGTTATCGGCAAAGGGGTAAGGGAAGGTGTTTAGGTCGTGAAGGAGGTCGGCCCCGATGCTTCCGACAAAATCTATACCTACCGCCCCTTCTGTCTTATTCCTTCCGCATCCTACATCAAGGATTTTCATCTATCACCTCTTTGAACTCCCTTACATTCTTTTTCAGCTTTAAAATGGTCCTCTGCTCTATCTCACGCCAGTATTTTTTGAGTATAACATGATCAGCGGTACTGCCTCCAAGATAAATCCTTAAAAAGCGCATACGATCCGTACTTGAGACAACTCTGGTATCAAGGAAGAACCTGTTTATCCTTTCCAGATTCTTGATCCTTCTCCTGTGTGATATCCCGCGAATCGACCTTATTCCACCGGTATCTATCAGATAAAACTCGAACCCCTCTTTATAGCGAGTCAATATATTGAATATATCGAAGTCACCATGGTAGACACCTTCTAAGTGCAGACCTTTTACAAAGCCGGCTAGCGCAACGGTTAACTCCCTTTTCTTCCTTATAAAATCTGATGCATTCGGCTGTGAAAGAAACTTATTGCAAAACTCGTCCATAGGTTGGGCATCATCTATGAAGCGCGTAAATACCAATTCCTTCCCTGCATTAGGCCCTCTCTTCAAGAGTGAATAAGCAACAGGCTCTGGCGTAGGGATGCCTCTCTCGTATAATGAGCGTGCGGCATTGAATGCGCGTCGAGCCTTTGAAAGAAATGGTAAAAAGGGTATATGATTTATCTTTTGTTTTCTGACCCCAAAGCATTTAAGAAAGAAACTTGAAGTGACGTTCCCACCTGATGCCAACAGATACCCATTCTCACTTGGGCCTTCGACCATCAGTCCCAGCCACTCGCTGTAATGGCGCGGAGCATTCTCTTCAAGCCATTGACCAATAGGGACCAGGCTCTCATCAGAAACACAGATCAAAGAATACTCTTTTTTATCAACCCTTGTCAGCAGGTGCTCCTTTACTCAAGAAAGTTCCGAACCTTTTTTTATGCGCCACCAGGATATCCCGTGTACATCATTGTGCAACAACTTCAGTTCTTCCATGTCTGGAAGCTTGTCAGGCAACTTTTTTTCGGGAAGGGGATATACTCTTGGGGTACCGCTCAGGTCTGCGATAAAATCCGGTCCTATGACCTTTCCTCTTCCAAAACCTAATGGCGTCTTCTGTTGCAAAAGGAGGTCCTTCCCGACAGAGTAATAAATAAAGTCCTTAGGAGCGCTCAACTCCACCAGTGTCGGTCCTATATCTATGTGGCTCCCAGCTGTTCCGTCCGGCAATCTGATATCTTTCAAAACATCTTTGCCGTACAAAACCAGAGGGACTGACGACCTTTCAAACATGTCAGGCCTGGGATTTATGAATCTACGCCCAAAGTGATCGCCCGTGATTGCGAACAGAGACATCGGCAGTTTCTTTTCCGCTGCTTCTACAAAGTCGCCAAGGCTCTTATCTGAATACCACAAATGGCCGAGTATTTTCAAATCGACAGAATTGTCATATACCTCCTTCAGGTCATCGGGGACTTGGTTTAAATGGAAACCCTTGCCATAAACGTCAACAGAAAAGGGGGGATGGTAACCCGTAGTCAATATCAGATTCAGACTCGGCTGATCATCATTCACATTTTTAGCCACGAAGTCGAATAGATGCTCATCGTCAACACCCCACTCGTTGGTAGAGACCCAGTCGCCTATGTGGGACGCGCCGTAAATCTCCTCAAATCCCTGGGCTCTGCAGAAATCATCCACCCTCCTCCAGCCGAGACGTCCTCCATAAAAAAACCTGGTCCTGTAACCAAGGCCTTTAAACGCCTCCGCAATGGAAGACGGGTAGGGCTTGCTAGCGCTCTTCTGCAGATTTGTCTCAAGACCGGCATCAGGCAACCCTGAAATGATAGCTGAAAGAGACGACATGGTTCCGGATGAAGAAGGTAAAAAGCTTGTTATATTAAGACCTTTTCCAGCCAGGTCCAAGAGTCTCGGTGTAAGACCCAGAGATGCGTATTTCTCCAACATGGGCCATGCGTCATAGCTTTCCATAACCACCAGAAAGATATGGCGTGGAGGTTTGTTTCTTGGCCCTTTTGCGTGCTTAAGCATGTAATCATCAAGGGAGCCCAGTGTCTCCTCCTTGGAAAAAAACAATTTTGCGGCCTTTACGATGTCCTCGTCAGGCAGGAAGACCTTCAGTCCCCCTTTCCCGGATATCCGCCTCTGGTCCTTGACGGCATATCTCAGCGCCAGATAAGGATTAAAAACCACCTTGTTCAAAAACTCGTCCTTAGTAACAAAAGCGTCGTGACGCTGGGTAGGACGAGCTCCAAGGGAGCCTCTGGTCCCAACAAAAACAAGGTACATGGACATCATGGCCATGATAATTCGATAGATGGCAGAAGGGGAATATGTAAGGATAATTGCCTCATCCGGGAGCTGGAAGTTTCCCATGAACAGGCCTTTTAATGACAGACCTATCAAGATAACTAAACCCATGAGGAAAGTGGAAAGTATGGGCCTGTACTCCTTCCAGATGGTCGTGAGGATCGCCTGGGGATCATCATAATAAATGCCGAAGATAAAGTGGTTTATCTGGTCGTTGTATTCCTTGAAATAACCTAAGGTAATCCCGCACAGCGCCGTTGATAATACGATGAATGTATTCCCTGAAATCGCCCTGGCGTTCTCTGCCGCACTTTGCATGTCTGCAAAATTGCAGCTTAAGGTAAACAGGAAGGGTATAAGTATGAAGTAGCCAGCAACCATGGAATCAAACCGCACACCGTTCAGCAGCACAGCTCCGACATCTCTCCAAGTGCTTGAGTTATCAATCTGTTGCCTGAATGAAAATATGAAAACCATCCTGAAAAGGGATAGGTAAAGGACGCAAAAAAGCCATAAAGTGAAGTCCTTTTGGAATTGTATGAGAAATATGTTCCAGTTATTCATATTACATCACCTTAAACAAGCACACTCATTACGCTGTCCCGCAATATCCTGAACTCAGTGCACTCTCTAAAAAAAGAAGAATAATCTTCACCATCAATCTGGACCGGGACGCTCGATTGAAATCTTAGCACCAAAGGAGGTTCAGCCGACCTGTTTGACAACCTGGAATCAAAAAACTTAAACCTGTTGAGAATAAGCTTCATATATTCCATCTTCGAGGAAACAAACGACAACTCTATCTTCCCGTCATCAAGCGAAGAATTGCTGTCAAATATGCTCCCTCCTGCGTATGTCCTCAGATTGTTAACAATGACGTTTATATAGGAAGCCTGCGAGCCTCCTTCGGAGATGCGCCTATTATAAAAGGCTACTGAGTAGAATCCGACAAGAACAAAAAGCATCTTCTTCAAAAGAGCGAGCCTGAAGACCCTGTATCCCTTTAACCTATTTACAAGGGCAACATATGCGGAAATAACGTATGCGTCGTAACCGAAACTCACGTAGTTCGTGAAGTAAATCTTGCCGTTTATGGAGAAGATGTCCAGTTTTCTTCCCTCTGGAGATACTATCAGCTTGTTAAGCAGGCCTACAACGTCCTTTTCCTTACTCCCTATATTTCTGTACAGGTCATTCCCGGTTCCGACAGGGAAGATACTTATACTTCTGTCATATGAATACCTTTTAAGTAGATTGACGACCTGATGGATCGTCCCGTCCCCGCCGCAGATCAATACTACTTTAGATCCTTCCACAATCTTCTGAATATTATTGCAGTCACCTGTTTCGCTGGTGTATTCGACAAATAGAATATTATCCCGCAAGCCTGGTGTTGCAGCAAAGGCGGCATGGATCTTTTCAGACAGCGATACTCCTTCCCCGTTTCCTGACTTCGGGTTTATTATGACAGATATCCCGGCGCTGTCTTTCATTCTGCGGCTACACCCTCCCCTTTCCCCATAGAAAGTCCGATCAGAAACGAGAGCAGCAGAAGGATCACCGAGGTACCAAAGTTATTTTCGAACATACCTGCAACAAAGAGATTCCCAAGGCTGCCGAGGGTTCCAATTATTAATACATAATCGAAACACCCATTCTGTAAGGTTGATAATTTTGAAAACAGGCCCCACGCAACCGACAGCCAAAAAGATAAAAACAATAAAAGCCCTATAAAACCGGTTTCTGCCAGAACAGTCAGATAAGTGTTGTGAGCATGGGCAGTGGCCATGATCTTATAGTCATACTCCTTCTCAATAGGGGGGAAATAGCGCTCCTTTGCCTCTTTCGTCCAGTTACCCTTGCCTATGCCGACTACGGGATGGTCCTTCGCCATATTTATTGCCGCCTTCCACATCAGCACCCGCTCCTTGTTGCTCCTGTATTCAGGGTCCAGAAGGGTTTCGAATCTAATCCTTACAGGGTTCGGGAATGTAAGCAGCAAGGTTGTTGTAACTGCGAAAGCAGCAATGCCGAATGCAAACCATTTCCAGTTCTTTACGTATAAAAGCAGGAGCATTATCAAAGGAACCGAGATCAGGTAACTCCTTGCCATGGTAAGTACAAGGCCTGAAAGATTTAAAATGAAAAACAACCACAGATACCTCTTTCTGTAATCACTGCATTTCCAGAAAAGTGCAAGGGATAAGGCCAGGATGGTTGTCATGCTATAAAAACCGCCGCTGTGCAGGTGGTGTGAGAAGAAGCCCTTGAAATGCTCCCTTATCATCTGCTTTGGGAAAGGGTAGACAATGGAAGGGATAAGATACTGGAGTATGCCGAGGAAGCAGACTATTGATGAAGATACGAGCAGGACGGTTATAACCCGGTCTTTTTTAACATTTGAGGCATTTAAAAAAACAGGTAACAGGATTACAGGGATATACTCCCAGACATTGGAAACAGCCTCTTTATCCAGAGGGCTACCTGACAGGAGCCTGGTCAGGACTGACCAGAGAAACAAAAGAGACATCATGACAATAAGTTTCCCATGAAATCCTTCCTTCTTAACGACTTTAGCAGAATACAGCGATACTGATCCCGCCAGGATTATAATTCCGAGGGCTATGTTTGTTGCGCTCAGGGAGACCGGTGAAACGGCTGCATACAATACAATCAGTCCACTCAACCACCTCTGCTGTCTTTCTGATGTCAAAATATCAGCCACTTACAGCAACCCCTTCTTCTTCAATATATCAAGATAGACAGCCTCTGTCCTCTCGACCATGATCTCCTCTGTAAAGTTCTGCTCCACGAATTCTCGCCCTCTTCCGGCAAGTTCGGAGGCAAGCTCCTTGTCCTCAATCAATCTGACTATGGCCCTTGCCAATACCTCTTTATCCCCTGGCGGAACGAGGAGACCGGTTTCCATATCCCTGATTATCTCCCTGTGTCCAGCAACATCTGTTGCAACAGTCGGCTTTCCCATTGCGAGCCCTTCACGGATGGTTCCGGCCAGTCCGTCAAAACCTGTGGCGCTGTTGACATGGACATCCATAGATGCAAAAATCTCAGGGATGTCCTTTCTGAACCCGGTACAGATAAAATACGGCACCATCTCTTTATCTATACTTTCTATAAATTCATTGTCAGCTCCACGTCCTACAAGCATGAACCTGGCATCAGGAACCTCTTTAAGCACAAGCCTTGCAGCTTGAACAAATTCATCTTGCCCTTTCTGATCCTTTACGTTTCCCACAGCGCCGATAAGAGGGACATCATGGGGAACGCCGAATTCATCCCTGATATCTTTCCCATCAGTGGATGGGTCAAAACGCTTCAGGTCCGAACCACTATAAACGGTCGCTATCAAATCCCGGCTTATTCCGCAATCCACAAGCACTTTCTTTACTCCGTCCGATACGGAGATAATCTTGTCAACGAGAGAATATTTAACCTTCGCGGAGACATAGTTTACTCGTACGGAGACCCTTCTCGTCACGACGAATGCCGGAACTCCTGCAAAAAAAGCTGCCGCCATAGCAAGGGTATGGGCAGTGGGCCTCTGGGCGTTGACAACGTCAATTCTTTCCTTTTTCATCAATCTGTAAAGCTGCCACGCGGAAGAGATGTCGGCCTCTTTACTCATAGGGATTCTAAAAACTTGAAAGCCCATATCTTCGGCCTTTTCACCCAACAGGCTTCCCGGAGGACAGGCAAGAAATGAATTATGACCCCTCTCCTTCAACCCCTTTAACAAGTGCAGAGTCTGCTGCTGCCCGCCGCTCCATGTCTTGCCGGAAATTACCTGGAGTATGTTAAGTTTTCGCTTCCCATCCATTAATTCAAGAGCTCCCTGACCCTTTCAAATACCTCATCGACAGGAATACCTTTCATGCATTCAAAATGACCGTTGGGGCACTTGTCGCCCCCGTGCAGGGAACACGGACGGCATTTCATCTCCTTTTCAACAATCGCGCTTTTCCCAAGCGGGGAGAAGCCGAAACCTCTTATTGTCGGGCCGAATATGGCGACAACCGGCGTTCCTACCGCTGTTGCAATGTGCATGGGGCCTGAGTCGTTGGAAACAAAGGCTTTGCATCTGCTTATCAATGCCGCGGCATCCCTCAACCCAACTTTTCCGGCAACACAAGTTCCCTTGCCAATCCCCTCGGCAACCTTTATACAAAGTTCTGCCTCGTCAGGCCCTCCAAACACAAGAATCTTGGCTCCAAGCTCCTTCACAAGCCTTCTGCCAACCTCAATAAAGTTCTCTTCCGGCCACATCTTCGTACGCCATTTTGCACCAGGAGCGAGACCGATAATGACTGAAGCATTGGATAAATCGTTTTCTACAAGGAACACCTCGGCTTTCGCCTTATCCGCCTTGGATAAATATAGGATGGGTGTAGGGGCGGGTTTTAAACCCGCCCCTACGAATAACGGCTCCAATGCCTCAAGATAGGCATCCACTGTATGTATCGTATGGACCTTAAGGCCTAAAAGGAGCATCCTCCTCTTTAAGGCCTGTTTGTCGTAGCGAAGGGTCTTTGAACCACGAAGAAGGGCAGAGATCATCCTGCTCCTCAGATTCCCGTGGAGGTCTATCACATGCGTGTAACGTTCTTCCCTAAGCTCACTGGCAGCATTCAATAAACCCCTGACCCCACGGTGTTCACCTTTCGAGTTAAAAGGTATTATTTTTCTGATGTTCGGGTTTGCCGCAAGCAGGTTAGAATACTCTTTTTTTACAAGAAAATCCAACTCAGCATCAGGATATCTATCTTTCAGAACCTTGATAACCGGTGTTGTTAATACAACGTCACCCATTGATCCAAGACGTATTATCAAGAACTTCATTGTTTTTCCAGTATCCTTTTATATACTGCCAGCGTTCCCTCAACCACCTTGTCAGAAGTAAACCTTTCTTCAACTATCCTTCTCCCTGCATCGCCGTATTTGAGCCTCAGATCAGGGTCTTCTATAAGACGTATTATCGCTTTTGCCAGGGCTTCCGGGTCTTTCGGAGAAACCAGCATACCGTTTACACCATCCTCAACAACCTCAGGGATACCACCTGCTGTGGTTGAAACTATGGGCTTTTTCATCACCATAGCATCAAGAAGGGATGTACCAAGCCCTTCCAAATGGGAGGGGAAGGCAAATATATCAAAGGATGAAAGGAGACTGGCTACATCCTTTCTGAAGCCGGTAAATATCACATTTCCATCCAACTTCAGCTTCCTTACCTCGTTCTCCAGCTCTCCTCTCATTTCGCCGTCACCAACGATAACAAGTCTGACATCAGGATATCTGTCCCTGATTATGGCCGCAGCCCTTATCAGGTATATCTGCCCCTTATGGTCAGCCATGTGGGCGATATTGCCTATTACAACGGCCTCCTTGCTTATTCCGAGATCTGCCCTAACGTCAGTAATAGGCGCATTATCAAGCCTGCTAATATCTATGCAGCTCCTGACCACGTCTATCTTCTGATGTGGCACCCCTCCTTGAATCATCACCCTCTTTATGGCCTCTGAAACGGCTATGTACTGCACATCAAAGAATTTATACTTAAACACGCTATTTATGGGGAAATCCACCCTCCTTGAAACAGCCATTCCCTTCACTTTCCCGAAGAACCTGGATAAAAGCCCGATGGAGTGGGCATGGGATGTGTGAGTATGCAGGAGATCATATTCTTTCTGCCGTAGGAGACTCCCTATCCTCCATGCAGCCAAAATATCAAACTCCCCCCTCATCTTTATAGGTGCTGCCTCTATTCCAGCATTTCTAACAGCATCCTCCAGTGGGCTTCCAGGTTGACAGACCACCACGGAGGTATGCCCCCTTTCCTTGAGCCCCTTAATAAGATAAATGAGCTGCTGCTCCCCACCTCTCCAGGTCCTTTCTGTGTCTATGTGCAAAATCCTCAATGTAAGACACCTATCTTGTCGACAGCGGCCATGACATCATCCACAGTTATATCTTTCATGCATCTGAAATGCCCTTCAGGACACTCCTTCGGCCCGTGGTGATGACATGGCCTGCATGGTAATTGTTTATCCACTATGACAGCATCCTTCCCATAAGGATAATATCCGAATGCCGGGACAGTGGGGCCGAAGATGGACACTACAGGAACCATCCTTGCTGCCGCAATATGTCCCGGGGCACTATCATTCCCAATAAGCAGCTGACAGCGGTCTATAACTGCAATCAGCTCCTGTAAAGTTGTTTTACCGATAAGATCTATGGGCCTATTTTTTGTGAGTGTTAATATTTCATCACCTGTCTTTTTTTCAGATGTTGAACCTATAAGTATTACCTTTGCGTCATATTTTTCAGCAAGCCTGTCAATGAGCGATGCATACCCTTCAGTCGTCCACCTCTTGGTGGCCCATACAGAACCAGGGGCAACCCCTATCACTGTGTCAGTGGAAGATACCCCGGCCTCATCAAATATCTTTTTCACGCCATTCCAAGTATCAACAGATATCTCAAGGTAGGGAGCCTTGTCCGCCTTATTTACACTTATCCCAAAGGGTTCCAGGAGAGAAAGAACCCTTTCAACCTCATGGGAAGAGCTATTCCTGTTTACCCTGTTGCTATAAAGGAAAGAGAGGGAGGCATCTGAAAACCCGACCCTGACAGGGATGCCGGCCCCATAGAGGATCAATGCAGTCCTGTAAGAGCAATGAGGGGAAAAACAGATATCAAACCTTTCCTCCCTTAACCGCCTCACAAGCCTCATAAGGCCCGACATCCCCTTGTCTTTCCCTTTTTTGTCATAAGGAATAAGGGAATCAATCTCCTTTATATTACTCAGAAGCTCATACCCTGGAGGGGTTGTCAGGACAGTAAGCTTGCTTTCAGGGAACCTCTTTTTCAGGGCTTTAAACAATGGAGTGGTTAGGACAATATCTCCGGGGAAGGCCGTCTGAACAACTAAAATTTTCTTGTAATCTCTCATCTATTCCTGTAGGGGCGGGGTCACCACGCCCCTACCTTGAATGCTATTCAACTCCCAGAGCTTCGCATATTTTAAAAATACATAATAGGCAGAGGACACTGCAATAATAAACCCTGGCAACCCGTCCCTGAAGCCCTGTTTCAATAAATATTTCTTCAAGAAAGTACCGATAGGCCTGGACACCATATCCCAAAGGCTGGCCCTCTTGCCAAGCTTCAGATACTCCTCGGCGCCAATTGATGTAAAATTATTTATTGTATTAACATGGTGGGAAATATCCTTGTATGAGCAGTGGATCAGGTCTCCATCCAGATATTCAGTGCTGTCGTTTACGATCACCTCATCGTGGGGGTTTATCCCTCCCCACCTTCCCTTATCCTTTTTGAAAAGCCTGACCTTATAGTCAGGATACCACCCTGAATGGTCTATCCATCTGCCCAAATAAAAGACATGACGAGGAACTGCATAGGCATCGGCTTTAGGGTCTTTCAATACCTCTTTTATCTCGCCGGCCAGTTCAGGAGTTACCCTCTCGTCTGCATCAATGGAAAGTATCCACTGATGAGTAGACTTGGCTATGGCAAAGTTCTTCTGGGCTATATGTCCAGGCCACGAGTTGTAGAAAACCTTGTCGGTGTACTCCTTGCAGATATCAACGGTTTTATCACTACTTCCTGAATCTACAACAATTATTTCATCTACCCACTTAACGCTTTCCAGGGCATAGCGGATGTTCTTTTCTTCGTTAAGTGTTATGATGGTGACAGAAAGTTTTTCCATAGCAATAAATGTAGGGGCGGGGTTACCCCGCCCTTACAAAATTAAATTTTCCCCGCCTCCTCTATCAGCATCACAGGGATATCGTCCTTGATGGGATATTTCAGCTTGCAGGCGTCGCATATAAGCCCGTCTCCGCTCTCTGTTAATCTTATGTTCCCCTTGCACTTCGGACATGCGAGAATGTCAAGAAGTTCCTTGTCAATAGCCATTTATTCCCTCCATTAATTAAGTTGCTGACCTACTGCTTGCCATATTTATATTCTATCAAATCCGCAGAAATAGAACCGATCTTAATCTTACTCCTCATCCTGACAGGCATCTTACGGTTATCATCCGTAAGCCAGATATAGACATCCCCTTTCCTCTGGAAGATGCCTTCAAACTTCAGGATAGGCTTTACCAGCACGGTATCGAAAACACCCACAGGTGTTTCGACCTTTTCCTTTCCAAGAACCTGAACCTCTACCTGCCAGAGCTTCTTGCTGTCAAAAATATCAATAATCACGGGCTTGCCAACCGTAAGTTCCTTACTCCTAAGGTAGTAGATAGATGACAGGGAATCGTTGACCAAGGTCGAAATACCATAAATAGTGGTTTTTTTGTCTTTCGTATAGGTTACAGTCCCCTTGCCATAGTCAAAGATTATTTCCTTGTCCCTCCTGAAGCTTCCCTCTTCCTGATGCACCTTATACCTGTAAGAAGAGAGATTATCGGCATATATAGAGGATTCTATCCTGTCTCTCACTCTATAAATTACGTCCAAATAACCATTTGATGTTGTAACAACACTTATATTGTAAGTCTTCCTGCCCTTGCTTTCCCCTTCCGAAACCTCGATTACCGATGTCCCGGCCTTTACCTCAAACCATGAGAGCTCGAAAACAAGCCTTTCACCTTTCCACGGGACATCCGGGATAACCGCTGAAGGTTCTGCTTTTGCATCACTTACAAAAAAAATGATCAAAATTAAGAAAGGCATTGTTTTTCTTACGAGATATCTCAATAGATCCTCCTTTAAGTCCCTTTCAACCCTTTCCTTCCTGGTCTAATATCCATTTTACCGCATCATAGAGGTCATCGGCTATATGGTCAGGATGCACCTTCCATTCATGACTAAAATGTTTCAATTCCTCCCTGCCATATCCTGTCATGACCATTATCCCTTTTGCCCCAGCCTTATGGGCAAATTCCACATCTATTATCTTGTCGCCAACCATGTATGAGCGGCTTGCATCGATATTCAGATCCTTGGCGGCCTTCTCTATCATGCCGGTCCTGGGCTTTCGGCAATCACAGTCCAGCCGGTATTCCGGCAGCCCAACATCGGGATGGTGAGGGCAGTAATAAATGCCGTCAAGATGAGCCCCTTCTTCTTTCAGGATATTTTTGAGCCTCTCATGGACCTCGTTCACCGCAGACTCAGGAAAATATCCCCTGGCCACGCCGGACTGATTTGTTACTAAGACAGTCAAAAGATTGTTTTCATTCAGGAGGCGTATCGCCTCAACTACCCTCGGCAGAACCATTAATCTGTCCGCATGTTCAAGGTAACCCAGTTCGTCATTGATGGTCCCGTCTCTGTCGAGAAAGACGGCTATCCTTTTATCTTTTGAACCACGTCTCACTTTTCCCCTTTGACGGCCTTATCTGCCTTCCACCTGATATGAACCCAAAACCACTGTTCGGGATATTTCCTCACATATTTCTCTATGACACTATTGAACCTTATAGTGGCTTCTCTTATGTCCCTTTCAGAATCACCGCTTTTCTGAAGATGGATCGGTTCTTCGTAAATAAACCTGTATCTTTCATCCCCTTCTCTCACAAAAAACATTGGAACTACAGGGGCTCCTGTCTTCAGGGCAATAAGGGCAAGGCCATAGTTAGTGGCAGCCGGACGTCCGATAAAGTCGACAACTATGGCCTCCTTCAACCCTGCATGCTGATCAAGCAGTATCCCCACACCTTCACCCCTTCTAAGGGCAGCCATTATCTCCCTTACGGAGTTCCTGTGGGGAATAGTCTTCAGTCCGTAAGATCTTCTTATAGAGTCAATAAACCTGCTTACATACGGATTTTTTGTCCTTTTATAGACAACGCTTGCCGCTTCACCCATCTTAATTAAATGACAAGCCGGCAATAACTCCCAGCTCCCCAGATGGGCGCCCAGCATAAGCACCCCTTTACCCGCGCCCTTTGCCCTCAGGTAATTCTCAAATCCGTCGACCTCGACATTATTGTCAAAAAAACTCTTGCCGAGGGTCGGGATCTTGATGAATTCAGCAAAGGTCATCCCGATATTCTCAAAGACCGTTCTTGCTATACCTTCGGCCTCCACAGGGTCCAGGTCAAGGATTATGGAAAGGTTGTCTATTGCCACCTTGCGGTGCCTTCTATCAATACTGAAGAGCAACCTCCCCAACCGCCTGCCTGCCTGCACAGAACTCTTCAGTGGAAGGATTGAAAAAAACCTTGTAAAAAGATAAAAAGGGACATATTCAGCAAGATACCTTATCGAAGACATCTAACCCTGAATCCCTGTAATAACTGCCTCCATAAACCGCTGTTCTTCCCCGTGCATGTCCAGACCTATCTCCATGTAATAAATCGGGATATCCATCTTTGGCTCAAGCTGCTCCAGCTTTACCGCATCCTTCTCCGTAGTCACAATATAATCTGCCCCAGCTACCGTTGCCTTTTCTATAACCTCTTCCAACTCTTTTAAACTATAACTGTAATGGTCAGGAAAAGAAACTTCAGAGACTATCTCTCCACCCATAGAGGAGAGGATATTTAAAAAAGATGAAGGGTTGGCAATGGCTGATAAGGCCATGACCTTAGCACCTGAAAGCCTTCCCAAGTCTTTTTGCTCACCTGACCAAAGGGACAGCAGCTTCTCAACCCTGTAACTGCTTTTAAATAATGCAGGTACAGGATGAATCTTCCTGATACTGCCGGCTATCTCATCGTTTTCCACAGAGGCCTTGTTTATTAATACAATCCCGGCCCTCTTAATGCCGGAGAGAGGCTCTCTTAGAGGACCTCTCGGAAGGAGATATCCATTACCGAAACCCTTCTCCCCGTCCACAAGGAGTACATCCAGGTCCCTCTTTAACCTTATATGCTGGAAACCGTCGTCCAGTACAATGACATCCAGAGGGAACCTTTCCAGGGCGAATCTGCCCAGTTCATGCCGGTCGGTCCCCACAAGTACAGGGATATTTTTAAGCCTTCTTGCCAGCAGATAGGGCTCATCCCCTGCCTCCTCCGGCCCAAGGAATATCTCATTCCCGTCAGATACTATACCTATCCCTTTACCTGTTCTTCTGTACCCCCTGCTGAGTATGGCAACCCTGAATCCACTCTCCTTCAAGTTACGGGATATGAATTCAACAGTAGGTGTCTTTCCAGTACCGCCAACTGTTATGTTCCCGACGGAGACGACCTTGCATCCAAGCCTTCCGGCCTTTAACAATCCCGATGAATACAGCGCCAGCCTGACTTTTACAGCAGTCCCATAAAGCAGAGACAGGAGGTACAAGGGAGAAAAAAGTACCTGATGAAAAAAACCTGCATTCCTTCTATATGCAATGTAATCAAAAAGTCTTTCCAATCGGTCTTTTATAGCACAATTAACGTTTTTAGTCAAAAAAGTATCTTTCCCGCTATCTTTTCATGCAGGCCCTATATTTCTTAACAAACCCCACGGGCCTATAAGTGATCTTTGCCTGCCTGAGCCCTTCCTCTCCCAGGTCCTGCTCCCTGTTTATGGTCTTATACTTTTCAGGAAGGATGGAGGCAAATGATTGGTTTATAAACTGGTAAAGCCCCTTATAATCACCAACCGCTTTTTCAAAATGGATGACGAAGGTCTCTCCCAACGCAATCTCTTCCTCAAGGGTATAAGCCGAAGGCCTTCCGTTAACGTAATATATCCCTCCGCAAAGCTGTAACTCATCCACCTTCTCCAGTGCCTCCCTGGCTGCCGCATAATCACCTAGGCCTTCTCTCTCCTGCCTCCACTCCTCTAAGACCCTTATTGCATCGCTAATATATTCCTTCCGAAGCGGCTTCCCCTCATATGAGTAGCTTTCCATAAATGCATTGATAAAGGTTCTCTTTTTATGAAACTTCGTCCCAGGCAAAATGACCAGCTCTTCTCGCAGATAAAGATAGTCAAAGTTGTCCCTGTCCTCTGTTGTCAAATACCCCATATCGGTGAGCATGGCGGCCTGGCTCTCTGATACACACTTCATGGAGTTAAACTGATTAAAGAGTTGATCGAGGACGCTCTTTTCGGGAAAACCGAAGGGAAGCATAAAGAAGGACTTTTCATTGTCCCTTCCTGTGATGGAAAGGAGATTCCCTGGTAATCTGGTTATCTGGTAATTATGGGTATCCCTGAAGAGATAAAGATTTGCAAATGTGAATTCAGAGATACCTTCTTTAAGAGATTTAAAAAGAGGATGGAGTTCGGGACGTAGATCCATGGTAAATTTGGAAAATTTTGGGAAGTCAGGGATCATATATAAAAGCCGTCAACTCCTGTAAGATGCATTAATCTTAACATATTCATATGTAAGGTCTGAGGCCCAGACTGTAGCGTCTCCTTTTCCCATATTCAGATCGACCGTCACCTTCACCTCGACACCCTTCATGGCGTTTCTGGCCTTAACCTCCCAATCCCCTCCGACGCAGAGGCCGTTTTTTACAACCTGGAGATCGTTAAAATATATGTCCATCCTTTCAGGAATAACCCTGGCGCCTGAATATCCTGCTGCGGCGGCAATCCTTCCCCAGTTAGGGTCATTCCCGAAAAAGGCGGTCTTAACAAGGTTTGACCTCCCTATGGCATTGGCTGCTTTTTTTGCATCGGACTTGCCGGCGGCCCCCTTAACATTGATTTCTATTACCTTTGTTGCCCCTTCCCCATCCCGGACTATCATCTTCGCAAGCTCTTTCGTTACATAATTAAAGGCGTCCTGGAACTTCCCCATGTCCATGGACCTTGACGTGAGAGGCTTATTCCCTGCAACACCGTTGGCAAGGGCCAGCACAGTGTCGTTTGTCGATGTATCGCCGTCAACTGTAATGCTGTTAAATGATGCATCCACAGCCTTTCTTAATGCCTTGTCCAGCAGAATTGGGGAGATAAAGCAGTCTGTTGCAATGTAACAGAGCATGGTGGCCATGTTGGGGTGTATCATCCCGGCGCCTTTAGCTATCCCCATGATAGTTATATCCTTTCCGCCAATATCAGTCCTGACGCCAACCATCTTGGGAAAGGCGTCAGTGGTCATAATGGCGGCTTCGACATCTTTCCAGCCGTCTTCCCTCATATTTTTAACGAGTTCAGGAATGGCATTGATTATTTTATCTACCGGCAAAGGTTCACCGATGACGCCTGTGGATGAGACATAAACCATTTCCTCTTTGACCTTCAGCGCCTTGGCGACGCCCCTTGACATAGCCCTTGCCTTTTTAAGGCCGTCATCTCCGGTGCAGGCATTGGCGTTACCGCTATTGATCACGACCGCCCTGCCCTTCCCTGATTTGACCCTTTCCATATCAAGAAGGACAGGGGCAGCCTTTACAGCATTCTTTGTAAATACTGCGGCAACAGAGGCCGGAACCTCCGAGTATATGACGGCCAGGTCTTTTGCACCCTCCTTCTTCTTAATTCCACACCTCGTCCCTGAGACGAGAAACCCGGGAACTTTGTAATCCTTATCTTTCAGAATCTTCATAATACCCCCTTCCTGCAATGAGATTACCAAAAAGAAAGTGAATAGTAAACCCCTCCTAATGATAGAGCGGAGATTTGACCTTTTAACTAAACTGTAATATAACTGTAACACAATTGTAACATTTCTCTGGCATACTCAGCCGTACTAAAATTACGAATTTGGAGGATGAGATGAAAAGTTCAGAGTTCAAGGTTCAAATGTCCAGGTCGGGGGGGACAGTCCTCTTACGTCTCACGCTTTTCTTACTATTCGTTATCCACTGTTCACTGTTCACCATTCCTGCTCACGCCGGAGCGCCAGTCATAAAGATAGACGGTTCAAGCACTGTGTATCCCATTACAGAGGCGGTTTCTGAGGAGTTCCAGAAGGCAAAGAAAGGGGCCATCAGGGTTACTGTAGGGATATCCGGGACAGGCGGCGGCTTCAAGAAGTTTTGCAGGGGCGAGACCGATCTGTCCGATGCCTCAAGGCCGATACTGGCCAACGAGATGGAGGAATGCAAGAAAAACGGCATAGAATACATAGAGCTTCCCATAGCATATGACGGGATAGCAATAATGATCAACCCTGCAAACAACTGGATAAAATCAATGACTGTGGCTGATCTGAAGAAGATATGGGAACCTGCCGCCCAGGGGAAGATTACGAAGTGGAACCAGGTAAGGCCTGAATGGCCTAACGCCCCTCTTAAGCTATATGGTGCCGGGGCAGACTCAGGGACCTTCGATTACTTTACAGAGGCAACAGTTGGAAAGGCAAAGTCATCAAGAGGTGATTATACAGCCAGCGAGGACGACAACATCCTGGTCCAGGGAATCTCCAGAGATAAGAACGCCCTCGGATACTTCGGTTTTGCCTACTATGATGAGAACAAGGACAAGTTGAAGCTTGTCCCTGTAGACGGAGGTAAGGGACTGATTCTACCTTCAGAGAAGACGATAATGGACGGGACATATCAGCCCCTCTCCAGGCCGGTATTTATCTATGTTAACAAGAAGTCGTCGGACAAGTCTGAGATAAAGGAGTTTGTGGAGTTTTACCTGAAGAATGCTCCGAAGCTCGTTAAGGCAGTAAAGTATGTACCATTATCGGACCAACTTTACCAGTTGGCATTAGAGCATTTCTCAAAGAAAAGGACAGGGACGGTTTTTAAAGGCGAGGCCCAGGTAGGGGTGAAGCTGGAAGACCTTCTGGCGAAAGAAAAGAAATAGTACCATTAACTCCCCTCCCCTGGCGGGAGGGGATTGAGGGGAGGGGGAGATATTTCGATGGTTCACCCCCACCCCAATCCTCCCCCGTCAAGGGGGAGGGAGATTCTTATTGAGGCGTTTGATTGAAGATCAGCATCTACAGAAAGATCAAGGAAGGGGCTGTGGAAGGGGTATTCCTCCTCTGCGGCCTTTCTTCCATTTTTATCACTGTGGGGATAGTGGCTGTTCTTGCTTATGAGGCTTTAGGCTTTTTCAGAGAGGTATCTGTCATTGATTTCCTTACCGGTACCGAATGGACGCCTCTTTTCGCGGATAAGAAGTTCGGCATCCTCCCTCTTGTAGCAGGGACCTTGCTGATTACAGGGATAGCCCTTTCCGTAGCCCTTCCCCTTGGCCTGACAGTGGCCATTTACCTGAGCGAATATGCGCCGCACAAAATAAAAGAGATTGCGAAACCCGTACTTGAACTTCTAGCTGCCGTCCCAACAGTGGTTTATGGGTACTTTGCCCTGCTATTTTTGACACCTATCCTACAGAAATTCTTTCCAGAGATGTCAGGCTTCAATGCCCTCTCTCCTGGGATAATCATGGGGATAATGATAATACCGTATATAAGCTCAGTCAGCGAAGACGCCATGAAGGCCGTTCCAATGTCTATAAGGGAGGGCTCCTACGCCATGGGGGCCACAAGGCTTCAGACTGCAATAAAGGTTGTAATCCCAGCTGCCTTTTCTGGTATCGCAGCTGCATTTATAATGGGTATATCCAGGGCCATTGGGGAGACCATGGTGGTTGCCATTGCTGCCGGGATGATGCCGAATTTCACGGCCAATCCCACACAACCTGTACAAACCCTTACGTCATATATAGTCCAGGTGTCACTTGGAGACGTACCCCACGGGACACTGGAGTATAAGACCATATTTGCAGTAGGGATGACGCTGTTTTTGATGACCCTGGGCTTTAACATAATAGGATTCTGGCTCAGATCAAGGATCAGAGAGGCGTATTAATGACCGACAAAGACATTAAAAAGAGAATAGCCATCAGCAAGTTCTGGGACTATACCTTCATGACAATTGGGGTCTTATCAACCCTTATCGGCTTCAGCGTCCTGTTTGCACTGATGTCAGACCTGTTTGTAAACGGCATGTCAAGATTTACATATACCTTCATCTCTTCTTACCCTTCCCGGTTTCCTGAGGAGGCGGGAATCCTCTCTCCCTTGGTTGGGACGACCCTGATCATGCTGGTCACTGCCTTTGTTTCCATTCCATTAGGGGTTGGAGCAGGTATATACCTTGAGGAGTATGCAAAGAAGAACTGGCTTACAAACATCATCGAGATAAACATCACAAATCTTGCCGGTGTCCCATCCATTATTTACGGCCTTCTGGCCCTTGGCCTCTTCGTTTACTATTTTGAGTTCGGCCAGAGCATCCTTACCGGCGGGCTTGCCCTCGCCCTCCTGATACTGCCGATGATAATCATGGCTACCAGGGAGGCGATAAGGGCGATCCCGAAACATATCAGAGAGGCCTCCTATGCGCTGGGTGCCACTAAGTGGCAGACTGTGAGAGACCACATAATCCCTTATTCTATGGGAGGAATACTTACAGGCGTAATCATGGGTCTTTCAAGGGCCATTGGAGAGACCGCGCCCATAATAACCATCGGGGCATTGACCTTCATAGCCTTTCTTCCGACATCGCCGGTTTCTACAGAATTCCCTTATATAAACTTCAATTGGCTTTTTGACCCCTTCACAGTGATGCCTATCCAGGTCTTCAACTGGGTATCAAGGCCCCAGGCTGCATTCCATCAGAATGCAGCGGCAGCAGGAATAATTCTTCTGGCTATGACCCTTGTTATGAACGGTATAGCAATATACATAAGATACAGATTCAGGAAGAGGATAAAATGGTAGAAGAAAGGCTTAAGGCAGAGGTCAGGGACCTGAACTTCTATTACGGTTCAGTGAAGGCATTGAAGGACATAAACCTCTCTATCGCAGAGAAGAAAGTTACGGCCCTCATAGGCCCTTCCGGTTGCGGGAAGACCACATACCTGAGGTGCTTCAACAGGATGCATGACCTTTACCCCCATAACAGATATGAAGGGGAGATTATACTGAATCCGGACGGCCTGAATATCATCGGCCCTGATATAGACCCTATTGAGGTCAGGATGAGGATAAGCATGGTGTTCCAAAGGCCTAACCCGTTCCCCAAGTCTATTTATGAGAACGTAGCCTACGGTCCAAGAGTTAGGGGGGTGAGAAAGAGGAGCGACTTGGATGAGAGGGTTGAGAAATCCCTGAGAGGGGCAGCCCTTTGGGATGAGGTCAAGGATAGGCTCCATGACCTGGCCTTCAATCTCTCAGGGGGACAGCAGCAGAGGCTCTGTATAGCAAGGGCGCTTGCCACAGACCCTGAGATATTACTTTTCGACGAACCGACCTCTGCCCTTGACCCCATTGCAACGGCTAAGGTCGAAGAGCTAATACTTGAACTCAAGGAGGAGGTCACCATCCTGATAGTGACCCACAACATGCAGCAGGCTGCGAGGGTCTCAGATTACACGGCATTTATGTACATTGGAGAACTGATAGAGTTTGACAAGACGGATAAGGTGTTTACTGTCCCGTCCCAGAAACTTACTGAAGATTATATAACAGGAAGGTTTGGATAGATAAATCAGTGGTCAGCAGTCAGTGATCAGTTATCAGTTAAAACGGCCACAGACCACAGGTCACCGGCCACTTCTATTGGAGGTTTTATGCCCGATACTCATGCACATATAGTCAAACAGTTCGAAGAGGAGTTGCGCCTTATCAAAGAGAAGGTGCTGCGGTTAGGCGGCCTTGTCGAGGAAGGGATTGCTAATTCCATTAAGGCCCTGGTGGAAAGGGATACGCAATTGGCCGAAAGGACTATTGAAAATGATCACGTGATAAACGGTCTGGAGGTTGAGATAGACGAGCTTTGCCTTAAGGTCCTGGCACTGCGGCAGCCTGCGGCTTCAGACCTCAGGCTCATCACTACGGCTATAAAGATAATAACGGACCTGGAAAGGATCGGGGACATGGCCGTAAATGTCTGCGAAAGGGTCCTTGAACTTAATGAAGAATCTCCTCTGAAACCTTACATTGACATACCGAGGATGGCTTTGGCAGCCCAGAGGATGTTGAAGGAAAGCCTGGATGCATTTGTAAACGGCGACACTGACCTTGCCACAAAGGTGCTTGTAGAAGATGATTTTGTTGACGAGCTCAACAGGCAGATATTCAGGGAGCTCCTGACCTTTATGATGGAGGACCCTAATACCATCTCCAGGGCCATGAAGATCCTTTTCATATCCAAGTACCTTGAACGCATAGCGGACCATGCCACAAACATCGCCGAGATCGTTGTGTTCATGGTCAAGGGAAAGGTCATAAGGCACACGAAGCCGCAGCAGGAAAGTTATTAAAAGCAGGTAGAGGTATAGAAAAGCTTTATTCTTTACCTTTACCTATCCTTAAACTATGCCCCAGATACTAATAATCGACGATGAACAGGATATCTTAGACCTCCTCTCTTACAACCTCAAGAAAGAAGGGTTTTCCATCCTGACTGCAAAAGATGGGATAAGTGCAAAGGGAACTGCAAGGAAGACAAATCCTGACCTGATAATTCTCGATCTTATGCTTCCGGGAATAGATGGCCTGGAACTCTGCCGATTCTTAAAGAAAGATTCTAAAACAGCTTCAATACCTATCATCATGTTGACAGCAAAGGGACAGGAGATGGATAAGGTCACAGGTCTTGAGATGGGGGCTGATGATTATGTGACAAAACCTTTTAGCGTCAAGGAGATAACCGCAAGGGTAAAGGCCTTGCTTAGAAGAACCAAAAAGGGGACGACAGCCGGGAAGGAGATCCACGAATATGGAGGACTCCATGCAGACCTCTCATCCCACGATGTTAAGGTTAATGGAAAGCTGGTAATGCTCAGCCCCCTCGAATTCAAGCTGTTAAAGTTCTTTATAACCCACCAGGAAAGGGTATACAACAGGGACCAGCTCTTAGACCTTGTTTGGGGGGATGAGGCGTTTGTCGAACCGAGGACCGTTGACGTACATATAAGAAGGCTCAGAGAAAAGATAGAGCCTGAAGGAGCAAGGTTGATAAAGACCGTAAGAGGCACAGGATACAGGTTTAGTGTAGAATGAAAAAAATATTCTCAAAGTTTTTCCTTTCTACCACAAAAGAGGCCGATTCCGAGCTTTCCAGGATTTCCTCCGAGCTGAGAACTACTCTGGATAAGCTGAAGGATGAAAAGGAGCAGAGAGAGGCCATCCTTGCCAGCATGGAAGAAGGGGTCATAGTTACAGACCGCAGGGGGACTGTGACTATGGGCAACAGGAAGGCTGAAGAGCTCTTCGGCAAAGACCTATCTGGAAAGAGGGTTGTTGAGATATCAAGAAACCCTGAGCTCCACAGGATCATAGAGGAAGGAAGCAAAAAAGGTGAAACAATAACAGGTGAAATAACTTTATCTGCGCCCCAGACAATGAACCTCTCTGTGACCATGACCCCCCTTGTCCGTAATGCGGAGACCCTCGGCTCAGTCATAGTCTTCCACGATATAACCCTGCTAAAGAAGCTTGAGGTGATGAGGATAGACTTTGTGGCTAATGTCTCTCATGAGCTCAAGACGCCTCTTACTGCCATAAAGGGATTCGCCGAAACCCTCAAGGAAGGCGCCATCGATGACAAAGAAAATGCCGTCAGATTCGTTGATATAATAACAAATAATGCAGGCAGGCTTTCAAGGCTTGTTGAAGACCTCCTGACCCTCTCCAACATCGAACTTGGTAAGGTCAGCTTTGATATAAGGACGGTAGAAGTTGATGAGGTTGCCAGAACTGTTATCGCAACCCTTGAACCAAAGGCAAAAGCCAAGGGGATCAACCTTCAAGTCAATGTCGAAAAAGAGACTCAGGTGCTAGCGGATAAAGACAGGCTGGCTCAGATACTTTTAAACCTCGTTGACAACTCAATCAAATTTACAGAGAAGGGGTCAGTGCATATACGAGCAAGGAAGGCTGAAGATGAGAAAATGGGAAGATGGGAAGATGAGAAGGTTATCTCAACTTCTCAACCTCTTAACCTCTCAACTTCTGGTTTCATACAAATCTCCGTCACAGACACCGGAACCGGCATACCCTCCAAAGACATCCCAAGGCTTGGAGAGCGCTTTTACAGGGTTGACCCGGCCCGCTCCAGGGAGCTTGGCGGAACAGGCCTGGGATTGGCCATTGTGAAACACCTTGTCTCATCCATGGGCGGGAAATTAAATATTGAAAGCGAGCCGGGAAAGGGGATGAAAATAAGCTTCACCATGCCGGCAGCGTAAAGAGTTACACCCTCCACATTATAGCCTCAAAATCCTCTGTAGGGGCCTCGAACATGATACATCCCCTGTGTGGCCACTTTTCAAGCTCCGTCCCGTTTTTCTTTACAGTGACAAATAACTGAAGCTGGTCCTTCATGGATACCCCGATATCCGCAAAAGGTATCTCCATCTCAATAATGTCCTTTATGGCGAGCTTGGCCAAAGGCTTTTGTCTTACCCACTTACCGTCAACCTCAGTGAACAACAAACCCTCATAGATAAAACCTTCGTCTTTCCTGCTGCAGTGTATCTCAATCTTATGGGGCTTCGGCTTGAGGATGTTAACGGTATAGACAAATCCGTCTTTCCCTTCGCCTATCAGGTTAAGGTTTGCATCAAGACGGATATACATATTGGCAAGATTGAAGCCGTAATATATATGAGACACGATGCTCTCGACCCTGTGCATCGTCCCGCCGACCTTTGTAACATCGTAATATGCTGCGGACAGCCACTCGAAATAGCTGGAGACCTCACCGTCTATGGTTGGAGAGATAAAGGAGATGAGGTCTATGGTCGGCTTGCATACCTTGTCTTCCCGAAGTATCGGGATGAATAGCTCCTCCGGGATATCCTTCCCCATGAGCATATAGACATTCATCAGGTGCTTTCTGAATAGATTATCAAAGTCGGCGTCGTTTTCCGTGCTGTGTTCATCCCCATACCACCAGCACCAGTCGCTTCCCTCGGCTATGTATATCTCCTCCCAGGCCTTCTCCAGGGTTGATTTGTCCGCTGTACCTTCGCCCTCAAACTCTACCAGCGTCCTCCTGGTCTCCTCAAGGAGGTCCCAGGCGGCATTGTCCTCCTCATGCCCTATCCATATCCTGAAGTTGTGGTTGATCCAGGAGCCAGAAAAGAGATGGGGGATGGTCATCTTCGGAGGGTTGGCCTCCAGGTATTCGCTCATGGTGACGGTCTTGATGAGCGGATCGTGAGAAAGCTTGCCGTAAAGGGAGCGAAGGAAGTCGCGCCCGTCGTTCTTGTAATACTCCCATGCGTTCTCACCGTCAAGGATTATGGGTACGACAAATTCATCCAGACTTCCCTGGGTAAGAAGCCTTTCCCTTATCCTGTGAAGCCTATTTATGAAGTCCTGAGACGCATGGTCTGCATCCCATTTTGAATATACGAATCCTACCAGGTCGGAGAGGGAATGGTCTCTGAAGAACATGCTCACGCCCTTCCCTCCAGAATGGGCATTATAAGAGCGGTAAAGGGTCTTGGCATCCGTTACAACCTCGTCCTTATCCCTCTCAAAGAGGGCATGAACGGACTTGGCGAGTATCTCTTCATCGGTAGCTATCCATTTTATACCGGCGTCAGCTATTATAGGTATTATCTCCTCGCTCACAGAACCCTCTGAAGGCCACATCCCCCTTGGGGCCCTTCCGAAAACCCTTTTATGAAATTCCACTGCCTTATTCACTTGGGCAACGGCATCTTCAGGGTGCAGGAACCTCCTCTTAGGGAGCTGAATATTGGGAATGGCCATCTTTGCAGCAAAAGAATCGCAGAGAAGTGGGAGTATCGGATGGTAATAAGGTGTTGTGGATATCTCTATGATTCCCCTCTCCTCCATCTCCTTGTATTTGGGTATTATTAAGGCCAACACCTCCCGCTGTTTCTTTATAAGCTCAACCTTTTCCTCCTCCGTAAAGTCCCTGCCTTTTTTGACAAGACCTCTTAAAAACTTGTCATGGTCCTTAAATATCGGGTCGAACCATGCCAGATTAAAGAGGACCTGGAGGTCAAGATAGTCCTGGGTGGTAAAATATCTCTGGATCTCCTTCAGATCATCCTTTGAATAGACAAAACCCCTGGTCCTGAGTATCTCCCAGTAGCGGGGATACGGCTTTATCATGTTTTCCCAGTTGGCCAGGAAGAAATTCTGAAGGATCGCCTCTTTGTCGGAAGGGGTAAGTTCGGCAGCGGGCTTAAGGGTCAGGTCGAGATGGGAGTCAGTCGCATTGTTGTCAACATAGTCGAGGATCTGGTCAACCAGTGATGGGACCATGTTGAATGTCTGGTGGACGCTGGGGAATTCATCGAGGATGGCCACCATGTCATAGTAGTCTTTGATGCCATGAAGGCGCACCCAAGGCATGACATATTCACCTGTTACCAGGTCTTTGTAGTAAGGCTGGTGCATATGCCAGAGGATGGCTATGTTTAAGGGCTTGGGCATGAAAACCTCAGAAAAATCAGGTATAGGTATAGGAAAAGAACTGCTCTACCTCTACCTTTACCTATTACTTACACGGTATCGAATATATAAATCCGCCATTTGATACGAAGTAAAGGTTCCCATTGGAATATGTCAGGCCGCCATAGACGCCGGAACCTGGCGCATATCTCCACACTTCCTCACCCTTTTCCATATCAATGGCCTTAACACCGTTAGTTGAAAGTCCGAAAAGTATATACCGGTCAACTGCAATTACGGAAGATGGGACGCCTTTTTCGAGCTTATGGCTCCAGACAGGCTTTCCAGACTTTTTATCCAGCGAATATACTGCCCCCTTTGACGATGGCAGATATATGGCATTGCTCGTAACAGCCAGAGACCCTGCCCCGCCGTCATCAAACTTCCAGTCTACTGAGCCATCCGCAGCCTTTAAAGAATAGAGGGACCCGTCATAAAAAGATACATATAAAGAGTCTCCATCCGGCACAGGGGATGCGTCAACATCCTTAAACTGCCTTCTTATCTCCGCCAGCCGCCTTTCCCATATAAGGGTGCCGTCATAAGGATTTAAAGCCACCACAAAACCGTCAGAGAACCCTATGTAGACCCTTGTCCCATCATAAGATGGAGAGGAACTGCCTCTTATGCTGATACCCCTGGCAGCTGGCCTTTTATAGTTCCAGAGCCTCTTCCCAGTTGATGCATCGAAGGCATCCACCTCCATAGAGGCGTTCGTTACATATGCTATCCCTCCGACAACTAAAGGTGAAGAGAGTATCTCTCCCCTGGTTTCGTAGCTCCAGAGAAGCATTCCGGTCTTTCTATCAAGTGCATAAAAGGTCCCGCTGTTGTCTCCGAAAAAAACCGAGTGCTCGTGTATTGCCGCAGTTGATTCCACTGCCGCGTTTGTTTTAAAACCCCAAATTATTGAGCCGTTCCCTGAAGAAAGGCGATAGAAGAGATTCTGTGAAGCCCCCACATACACTTCATCGCCGCTTACTGCCGGGACCGAAAACTCTGCGGGTTTGTACGCAAGAGGCAGGTTCTCCCTCGTATCACGAATCCACCCTATCTTTTTTGGGACGGCAAAGGGCTCATCGGAGATGCCTTTTCTTAAGGGTCCGCCCTGAAATGTCGGCCAGTCGGAGGCAACCGCCGTAAATGGGAATATAATGATAAGTAAGAGAAAGAGTGGATTCATTGTCTGCCCATTTTGAGCCTTCAGCTCTTTAACCTTTCCACTTTTTCCTTGATCCTGGAGAGATTTGTCGATTCCGGATAATCTGTGATTGCCTTCTGATAGCTGTCTAAGGCCTTTGCCCTATCGTTATTTTTTTCAAAAAGCCTTCCGAGGGTTATGAGAGCATCCTCTCTCAGATGACTATCCTTTGAGGAGGTCAGCAAGGCTTGAATCTCTATGGCCTTCTTCAAATCACCTTTCTGCTCATACGAGGAGGCCAGTCCATAGATGGCTGAATCTCTGACTATGCCTGATGATACCTTTATTTCATTTATATTCCCATGAAGGCTTGGGTCTTCGCGTTCTATATTGAAAAGAAGTCTATTGTAAAGCTCAATCGCCTTGTCGAACTCCTTTAGATTATAATGGGAGTTTGCAGCATACAACAGGGAAATGGCGCCAACATTGCTCCCCTTGTATTTCTTTGAGATATCCATGAATTTGCTTATGGATGCCTTGTATCTTTCATCAGCAGACTTAAAGGTGTCCGGGGAAGCGCCGGCAGCATCTATCTTTGCCTGATAGACCTTCATGGCGGAGTGAAGCGCATCAGCGGCCTTCTTATCTCTCTGACTGCTGTATATGGACCATCCGGCATAAGAGAGCAGCAATACGGCGATTACTGAAGTGGCGGTTACCACTACTTTGAAATTTTCGGAAAAGTATCTGAGGACCTTTGATCTTGAGGTTGCAAACTCATCAGTCCCCATAGGAATCTTCTTTCGTATCACCTTCTTTGCCATATCTTCCCCCGCCAAGAAACTCAGATTGATTTGAAAAAGGAGTATACAAGCATCACTGTTGCCTGTCAATACATAACCAGCCCATATTGCTCCATAAAGAGCCAAAGGCCTTGGCGTTAGGGGACTTAGTGGAAGTATCTATTGATACCTCCTTTATCATGTTACCTTATTAAATCTCTTTAAGCTTGACCTTGTCCAGGGGACCCTATGTTCTGTCGGCACAAAAAAGGTGGAAGCGACCTACGCCATGCGCATTGACAGACTCCCTGAAGGGGCGTTTAGATTTCAAGGCGGCTTGCGGTCCTGAATTTTCTATGATAAATATGAAAGTAATTCACGTAAGGAGGTAAGCATTGGCTAAGATCCTCATAGTAGATGACGATCCGGACATTTTAGATCTGCTGCGTCTTACCTTGTCACGTTCAGGCAATGAAGTCCTTACGGCCATGACAGGTAAAGAGGCAATCGGAGTTATTGCGGAGTCAAATCCAGACGTTGCCTTTGTGGATATAAGGCTTCGAAACTCCAGCGGCTTGGACCTCTTAAACGATATAATAAGGCTTTACCCTGAGACTACGGTCATAATCATGACCGGTTATCAGGATATGGGCACGGCTATTAAGGCCATGCAGGGTGGAGCCTTTGATTATATATCAAAGCCTGTTGACACATCTCAGCTTATCAACCTGATTGAAAGGGCTCTGGAAGCTAAGAAGACGGAAATCACCTCTGCCCTGCAGTCTCCATGGCAGGGAACAAAAGAGATCGTTGGAAAAAGCAAGGTCATGGAGGAGATATACAAGCTTATAGGCCTGGCCTCCCAGAATAAGACTACCGTCTTTATCCAGGGAGAGACCGGGACGGGAAAGGAGCTTATCGCCAGGGCAATCCATCAGTATTCCCCCCAGAAAGGGAAACCCTTTATCGCTGTGAACTGCTCGGCCCTGACCGAGACCCTCCTTGAAAGCGAGCTCTTCGGCCACGAAAAGGGAGCATTCACAGGAGCAACCCAGCGCCACAGAGGAAAGTTCGAGATGGCCGATGGCGGGACCATATTCCTTGACGAGATCGGAGACATACCGCAAAACGTTCAGGTAAAACTTCTAAGGGTTCTCCAGGAAAGGGAATTCGAAAGGGTCGGGGGAGAAGAAATGGTAAAGGTCGACGTCAGGGTTGTTACGGCGACAAACAGGGATATCCCAAAGCTGGTTGCGGAAGGGAAATTCAGGGAAGATCTTTACTACCGCTTAAAGGTGATAACTATCCTTATGCCGCCACTGCGGGGAAGAAGAGAGGACATTCCACTCCTGGTCGATTACTTTATCGGCAAGACCAATGCGGAGTTCCATAAGGATGTAAAAGGCGTGGCTCCTGACGTTATGAATGCTTTTTTAAGACATCATTGGCAAGGGAATATAAGGGAACTGGAAAATGTGGTATCCAGAGGCGTCCTGATGACAAGAGGGAATGTGATTCTTAAAGAACACATCCCGGAATTAAACCCTGTCCCGGACAAGACAGCGACAAGGAACAATGATTATGCCATAAGGCCCTTAGACGATGTGGAAAAGGAGGCAATAGAAAGGGCCCTCCAGTTCACGAACTGGAACAAGAGCAAGGCGTGTGAAGTTTTAAAGATCCCTCGCCCAAGGCTGGACAGGAAGATTAAAAAATACAACCTTGATCGGCAGCCGTAAATTATCAGTGACCGGTGATCAGTGGTCAGTTATCGTTTTTACTTGTAACTTCTTCCGGCCACTGGCCCACGACCACTTTTTTTAAATAATTAACTGCCTCCCTTTTATTTGACACCCTGGCCATTATCTCGGCTTCCCTCAAAATTTCTAACATATCTCCGACCCTTTTCCCCTGGGGAATCCCAAACAACTTCATAATATCTTCTCCTGTAAGCAGAGGGGCAGGAGGAACTGTTATAAACTCGTCAAAATAATAGTCCGCTAACCCCTGAACCAACCTTTTTAACTCTTCGAACCTCTCCCCCTCTATCGGTGTTGCCATGGCATCTGCGAGGGACAGAAGGAGCAGGTCGAGATTAAAACCTTCAGCATCCCTGAAGAACCTGTACTTAGCCCTCTTTGTTACCTTTTTGAGCTTTGAAAGGGCCAACACCCTCATATGGTTTGCAGTAAGACCCCTAAGTATCATCTCTGGCCTGCGACCTATTTTAAGCCCTTTGGAAATATCTGCGGTTATTCCCTCCCCTACCCCCTCATGTCCCAGAAACCTCCCCCTACCGTCCTCCATGACCCTTGTGTAGAACTTACCGGAGTCGTGCAGAAGTGCAGCAAATTTGACAAGGCCTCTCCTCGTCACATAGGCCTCTATCTCTTCAGCCATGTAATCATCGATCTCTTTGCCATGTTTTGGGAAATAGCTGTTTAAATGACTTAATACCTCTTCAGAGGTATCTACGGCCTTCATGGAATGATCAAACAGGTCGTGGATATGCCATCCTCCCTGATAAAACCCCTTCCATTTCTCAACCTCAGGGAACAAGCTTTTTAATACTCCGGCTTCATCCATACCCTTAAGTGTCTTATATGCCGCCGACATCTCCAGGATCATGAACAGCTCAGCCCTCACCCGTTCCTCGGAAACCCTGTTCAGATCCTCACAATGTTTTTTTATCTGGTTCGACAGTCCCTCATCTATGACAAAATCAAGGGAAGAAGAAAACCTGAATGCCCTCATAATCCTAAGTGGGTCTTCCTGTATAGAATTTTGTGATGATGCCCTAAGAAGCTTGCTCCCTATATCGTTCTTCCCATCCAACGGGTCCAATATCATGCTGACCTGTGACTCAAATATAAAATCTAAAGGTATGGCCATGGAGTTAATAGTAAAATCCCTCGACCTGAGGTCTTCATCTATACTCCCTCTCACCCCTGAAAAGTCAGCCTGGAACCCTTTCTTTGATACAACCCTTGCCGTGTCCCTCTCCTCATCAAGCACAAAGAAGCTCCCATTAATTTTGTATGCAAAGAGTTTGGCAAATGTAATTCCATTTCCTTCGACCACAAAGTCAAAATCATTTCCCAGCATTGATTTCATTAAAAGGTCTCTGACGGTACCACCGACCAAAAAGACCTCCTGCTTAGCCTCTTTACTGACCTCGAAGGCGGCCTTGATAACATCTGAGGGAATTAGTATCTCCCTAAGGCTGGCCATCTAAGAACGCTCCTTTATCTAAAGCGGATTTGTGAAGGATGAATCGGTGATTGGGGTTGTGAAGTTAACATACTTAACGAGTGATGATGGACATTTTTTCAAGAGGCTCTTTTGATTTCAATTACTCTCAAGCCCCTGAAAGAGAAGATCTATTTCATCGTTTTCGGATGTCGGAGTATGTTCTTCTTTCCCCTCTGTTGCAGGGTTGTCAAAAATTCCCGAAAGACGGGGTGATTTCATGTCAAGACCGAGATCTTCAATAACGCCGGCAAGCAGTTCTTCATTTATCTCTTTCTTTTTAAGCAGGAAGGCTTCAAGGAATGCATTATCGCACATGGTGTTAATCAGTCTCGGGACACCATAGGAATACTTGTAAATGATGGAAAAGGCCTCTTTTGTAAAGGTGATGCCGCTGTTCCCGGCTACCGCTAACCTGTGCCTTATATACTCCTCAGTCTCTTTCTGGTCCATGGCCTCCAGGGTGACCCTAATGGCGACCCTCTGGGCCAGTGGTTCATCAAGCTTCAGGTTTTGATCTATCTCAGGAAGGCCAAAGAAAACAAAAGAGATCAACTTTGCTTCCTCGATTTCCAGATTAAGCAACCCTCGGAACTCCTCCATTATCTCTCTTGTCTGAAGCATCTGAGCCTCGTCAACCAGGACAACAGCTTTCTTCCCATTTTTGCGGATGGAAACAAGTCTTTCGTACAGTTGTCCGAGGAGCTTCAACTTATCATGAGATGGTTCATCTATCCCCATCTGATGGGCTATCTTCTTCAATATCCAGTCAGGCGCCACTGAGGAGTGGACCATGACGATCAGGGCTGCTTCATATTTTTCCTCAGGAAGGCTGTCCAGAAACCTCCTCGCCAAGGTAGTCTTTCCTGCCCCAATGTTTCCGACAAGAAGGGCAAGTCCCTTCATGGAATCTACAGCATAACTAAGCTTTGCAAGGGCCTTGGCGTGCCGGGGGGAATTGTAATAAAACTTGCCCATGGCAACATTAGAAAACGGTTCCGTGTTGAATCCAAAGAAATTTAAATAACTCATATGAATGAAACCCTTCCCTTTTTAACTTCCCTTGTTCCTCCAAGCCTCGCTATTTTTGATTCCACATCCCTGAAACCAGGGCTTCTCCTACTGGACTCCCCATATGCTGAAAGGGCCTCAGCGATCATTCCGCATTGCTCATAGGCCTCTCCCAGTTCATAGTTCATGCTGGCATACTCATTTTCGGCTCTGCCGGTAAGTTCCAGACCCTTCTTAAAGATATCTACCGCCTTTTGAGGAATCCCTTTTTCAACATAACATATTCCTATAAGATTGTAACTATCAAATTCCTTCTTTGGGTCTGATGCCGCTATTTTAAATTCCCGGACTGCATCATCCAGAAGCCCCATCTCTTTATATGCTATCCCCAGGTTATAATGAGTCTCTGTATCTTCCTTCTCTAACTGGGTCTCCACCCCTTTCTTGAACTCCGAGAAAAGATCCTCGAACCCGAACTTCTCACCCTCCCTCATCCCCGGCGGGGTTGTAAGGGTCTCAAATTCCTCGCTATCCAATTCAGCAGCAAGGTCAAAGAAGCTTTCTGCTGCACCTTCTTCGGCAGGAGGAGCAGATACAGGGACAGATGCCGGTGCCTTGACAGCCTCATCAATTTCATTGAGTTTTAAAAGGGTCTCTTCATCCCCAGGATAAAGTTCCAGAATACGGTTGCAGACCCCTCTCGCATCATCATAAAGCCCCTGCTGGATATAAAAATCCGCCTCATCCAGATCCTTCCTGACTATTGAAAGAGGGTATTCCTCAGGCTTAGCCTCTTCAGCAACCTCTACTTCCGCTATTTCCTCAATCTCCGGGACTTCGATTCCATCGGGAAGCTCGACCTCCAAAGATATCTCTTCAAGCTCAGGCAATACTTCCTCAACAGGTCCGGGTATAGAAACCCCAAGAGAAGCAAGCCTATTGCGGACCTCAACATTATCAGGGAATGAATCATAAGCGGACTTTAGGATATCTATGGCCTTGTCTGGAAGGCCATACTTTACGTATACCTCTGCCTCTGTCAGATATTTTGATATATCCTCGGAAGGGGCCTCCTTTGCCTCTTCCTTACGCAAAACGAAATGTTCCTCCAAGGGGAGTTCTTCAATATGCGCTTCCTCAACCTCTTCTACTTCTACCTCTTCCTCAATCTCCTCCGCCTTGGCGGCCTCGCCTCTTGTTTCATAGAGATGTGCAATCTCATCCCTGACCTCTATCTCCTTATCTCTTTCGCCCTTGAGCCTGTATACGTCAGCCATCTTTTCAAGGATCTGCTGATCTTTAATATCGTTTCTATAAAATTCAAGCAGGATGGAGAGGGCGGTATCATAACCATTCTTTTCTATGACCTTGTCTACAACAGGGATAGCGGCCTCTACTGCTGCCTTCCAATCGCCCTCCTTAATGAAAAGGGTGACTATCCCCTTACCTCCCTCAACAGATGACGGATCCACCCGTAAAAGATGTTCATATGTCAGCCTCGAGCTTCCAAGTTCGTTTAGGGCAATATAAGTTTCGGCCAGGAGGGACAATGCCTTTGTATCATTTGGGTCCCCTTTTATTGCATCCTGAAGTCTGGAAAGGGCCTCATTCCTCTTACCACTCCTGAGATACACCTCTCCCAACTCCCTGAGGGCATCTGTACAAGAGGGGTCGGCAGATAAAAGCTTATCGTAAAGGATGATAACATCATTTATCCTTCCCTTATTCTTCAGGTCACTTGCTATCCTTGAGTACTCTTCTAAGGCATCCTTTCTGTTTCCGCTTTTTAAATAAAGGTCGGCAATCTTGGCCCTTATGCTGAAGTTCTCAGGGTCCATAGTTGCCATCTGTTTAAGGGCGTCTATGGCTTCCCCGAGCTTTCCCTGTTTCTCATGATTGTTTATTACTATCCTGTATTGGGCGAGGGCATCTGCGATGAGTCCTTGCTTCCTGTAAAGGTCTGCAAGCCTTATGTAGATGTCGGATATGGAAGCGTCTATCCTGAGAAGTTGCTTGTAAACCGCTATGGCCTGAAGGTTAAAACCGTCAGAGGCAAATGATTCGGCAGCCTTAGAATATTCATCAACAGCCGAGACCTTATTCTCTTTCTTTAGATATAATTCCCCCAGCTTAAGACGAGTCCTCAAATCCTTAGGATCTGCCTCCACCGCCTTCTGGTATTCAGCAATAGCCTTATCGATCTGCCCCTTCAGCATATACTTCTGGGCCTGGTCTATGAATTTCCCTTTGTCCATGCCGTGCGCAATTCTCCCGATAGGCTTTCAATAAGCCCAAGATCCGAAATCCTCAAGATAAATAAGATGAGTTGAAAATATTATTTTACAGGAAGGGGGGAGGGAAAGTCAAGGTTTAAGCCACTCTTATTTACATAATTCAAAAGGGTTATGTTGACTTTTTCCAATGGTAGTACAAATAGATGGAATGGGAAAGAAGAGGCATTGAGGCACAGAGTAAACCATATTGGGAATAAAGGTTATTTCTCTGTGCCCTTTATGTTTAAAAATAGACTTTTAAAGAGGCCCTCTATATTAAATCATATCCTGGAATGTTATACCGTTTTCGCTTGTGGCAGCTCGAATTTTATCGAGAGCAGCCACTTCAATCTGCCTTATCCTTTCCCTGCTCAACTTGAAAATCTTGCCTATGGACTCAAGAGTCATAGACTCATCCCCGTCAAGGCCATAGCGGAGGGTTAAAATCCTCTTCTCCGTCTCAGTAAGCCCATCAAGCCATCCCCTGAGTTGCTTTGCAACCCTCACCCTGTCAATTGAGATATCAGGAGCTTCGAAGTCTTTATCCTCTATCGTGTCCAAGAGTACATGCTCCGAAGACCCTCCCATGGGTGATTCCAGGGATGAGGTCTTTTCCACCAATATCATGAGGTCTTTGACATATCTTTCAGGAAATCCAATGTCAACGGACACATCCTGGATGGAAGGCTCTTTACGATTCATTTGCCGGAGTTTCTTAAGAGACTTGTTTAACTTGTTTATGTTTTCGACTATATGAACAGGAAGTCTTATAACCCTGGGCTGGTTCATCAAAGCCCTTTCTATAGATTGCCTTATCCACCATGTGGCATATGTGGAAAATTTGCAGTTCTTGCTGAGCTGGAACTTTTCTGCTGCCTTTATAAGACCAATATTTCCCTCTTCGATGAGGTCGGAGAGAGGAAGGCCGCGGTTTACATATGCCTTGGCTATCTTTACCACCAGCCGCAGGTTGGCCTCAACCATCCTCTGCCTTGAGGCGCCAAACCCATTCTCTATCCCTTCGGCAACAATACGCTCTTCACCAGGAGAGAAGAGTGATAACTTTCTTACGTCTTTGAGGTACGATTTTAATGTGTCAGAAAACGGCGCGGTTTCAGGCCATCCCGCATTCTCATTAGCACCGGCATCGCCTATCTCAGATCTATATGCTTGAAACCTTCCTTTACCGATACGAGCTACAGCTAAACTCCCTGACATAATCTATCCTCCTTTAAATATTTTTTATTGGACTGAATAAGACGAGAGATGTTTTTGAACTTGACGGGAGGTATATAGCAGGAGTTGTGCCAAAGTTTAAAAAATAGTGTAACGTATCAGAATCATAGGATATTAAAATAACCAGAGAAGAATTAGGAGACGAGTTATGCAATATTATGTTGCAACAAAATATTACACCAAGCAACGATTTGTTGCATAATTAATGCGGAATCGAATGAAACCTAAATCCTGCAATGGGACACAGATTAAAGCGGATAAACACAGATAAAACAGATAATACATGAAATAAAGACATCATCCAAAAGGTGAGGATATATTTTTCTCTAAGTCTTTGAATTAACAGTATAAATCTGTGTTCATCTGTGTCCAAATACATTTTTTAGGTGAAAAAATAGGCCTATGGAAGGCCTAGAGAATGAGATTAGATCAACTGAAAGAGTTTTATCTGAATGGATTCTTAATAAGTATCGTCTGGTCCCTTTCCATACCAACAGATACCAAGGTAGTTTCAACGCCTGAAAGCTCCTCGATCCTCTTTAAATATTTTTTGGCATTATAGGGAAGCGAATCGATATCTTTTACAGAACTTAAATCCTCAACCCATCCATCCATCTCCTCATATAACGGCTCTGCGCCGTTCAGAACCCTTGGATTTGATGGGAATTCATTATATATTTTGCCCTCGAACCTATATCCTGTACATATCTTTATCTTGCTGAGACCACTTAATATATCGAGTTTTGTTATGGCCATTCCTGAAAGACCGTTGACCCTTGCCGCATGCCGCAAGACCACGGCATCGAACCATCCGCACCTTCTCGGCCTCCCTGTTGTGGCGCCGAACTCCTGACCCTTTTCCCTGAGCCAGTCTCCCGTCATGTCGGTTAGTTCCGTAGGAAAAGGCCCTTCCCCTACCCGTGTCGTATAAGCCTTGGATATACCTATGACCTTATCAATGTGAGTCGGCCCAACCCCAGCACCGCAGCAGGCACCGCCAGCCACAGTGTTGGAAGATGTTACATATGGATATGTGCCGTGATCAACATCCAAAAGGGTCCCCTGAGCCCCTTCAAACATTACCTTCTTTCCCTTTTTTATCTCATCGTTTATATATATGGAGGTGTTTGCAACATACCTACCAAGCCTCTCAGCATACTGCATGTATTGCTCGTATATATCATGCACTTCAAAACCAGACTGATGGAAGAGACTGCTCAATATATGATTTTTTTCCATCAATGCAAACTTAAGCTTCTCCCTGAATACCTTTTCATCTATGAGATCGGCAAACCTTAAACCGGTCCTAGCCGTCTTGTCCTCGTAAGCAGGCCCTATGCCGCGGCCTGTGGTACCTATCTTCCTGGTTCCCCTTATGCTCTCCATCGCAGCGTCGATCTTCTTGTGATAAGGCATTATCATATGAGCATCTTCACTTATCAGCAGCCTTTCATCGTCGAACCGTCCCCTCTTTTTAAGGGCGTCTATCTCCTCTATCAAAACCTCCGGATCAACCACAACGCCGTTTCCTATTATGCACTTCTTATTAGGATGCAGGATGCCTGATGGTATCAGGTGCAAAACAGTCTTTTCTCCATCTACGACGATGGTATGTCCGGCATTGTTCCCGCCCTGAAAGCGGACGATAAGGTCGGCGTACTCCGTAAACATATCAACGATCTTTCCCTTACCCTCGTCACCCCATTGGGCCCCTACAATTACAATATTAGACATTTAAATCCCCTTTCTAAATCATCCTTGCCGTTCTATTGCCAACATCAAAATATCCAGGTCTATAGCAAAACCTGTTGCAGGAGATGGATATCCGAAACTCGCCAAAAGATTATCGTATCTTCCACCACCGCAAATCGCGCTTCCCACACCGTTTACAAACCCTTCAAATATTATTCCTGTATGGTAATCAAATCCTCTAATCTCACATAGATCGACAGAAACATAATTGGATAAATTTTTATGTTTAAGGCTCTCGTATACGGTCCTTATATTATCCAGAGCATCTCTCGATCTTTGATTTGTTATAAGCTTTTTTTCATCTCGTCTATATAAAACATCTTCACCGCCAAATAGATACAAAAGAGTTTGGAAGGGAATTAATAGATCACCATGCGTCAAAGTTGTTGACATCTCATTCAGTAGAGTTGAATCTCTTTTGGATATAGCATCCAACACTTTAGCTCTGTCTGATTGTGAAAGATCTGCTTCATCAAGGATGCCTCTTACAAAATCCACTTGTCCTATAGCTATCTTGAAATCATTTAGACCGCTGGCCTTAAGCAGTTCTATTGCCAATGATATTACTTCCGCATCGGCATCAGGAGAAGGGGCTCCGATGAGTTCAACTCCTGCCTGATATAACTCCTTCTGTCCGCCACTGGCATCCTCTGCGAGACGGATCACGCTTCCATGATACGATAGCCTTACAGGTTTCTTCTTTTCTCTGTAGTGAGTTGCAACTATTCTCGCTATCTGGGGGGTAAAGTCCGGGCGGAGCGAGAGGGACCTTCCTGTTGCCCTGTCCGTAAACTTTACAACCCTCTTTTTCAGGTCCTTTCCGGCCCCCTGGGTTATCACATCCAAGTATTCCAGGAAGGGGGTCGTAACCTCCCTATAGTCGCAACCTTCAAATACGGAAACTATATTCCTTATAAGGGCGTTTCTCTTAGCTGTCCTTTCAGGGAGGACATCCCGCACTCCCTTGGGAAGGGTTATCTCTGTTTGAACCATAGAGTACTGACTTTATCAAAAAATGATATGCATGTCCATAAAAGAAATCAGAGGGCAGGCAGTCAAAAAAAGACCCTGAGAGTTCTCCCAGGGTCTTTTCATTACTATTCAATATTATCTTGCGAGTTTAAAGCCTTACCTGGGTCGCAGACACAATATTCGGAAGCTTCTTGACCTCTTCCATTACGGCATCGGAAATAACTGAATCTATGGAAAGCAATGAAATGGCCATACCTCCGACCTTGTCCCTTCCGAATTCCATGGTGCCTATGTTTACATTGCTCTTCCCCATCAGGGTGCCTATGTTGCCAATGACGCCGGGCCTGTCGTGGTTGTATATGAACAACTTTGTCCCTTCCGGTGTCGCCTCCAGATGGAAGTTGTTAATCCTTACTATCCTTGGCTCCTTTTTGCCGAATAACGTCCCTGCAAGAGTGTTCTCCCCTCCGGAAGTCTTTACCTTCATAGTTATGAGGGATGAAAAGTCTTCGGTTTCCGTTGATTTGGACTCAACGACCTTGATCCCTCTGTCTTTTGCCATTATAGGGGCGTTTACAAAGTTTACCATCTCTCCCATTATAGGAGTGAGAAGCCCTTTTAAGGCAGATATTGTCATTGGGGCCACCGGCGCGTTTGCTACCTCGCCGCTGTATTCGATCACCACCTCTTCGAACCCTCCCTGCGATATTTGTGCATGGAATGCGCCCATCTTTTCGACAAGGGAAAGATACGGGGCTATCTTCTTCATCACATCCCCGCTGACCGAAGGTACGTTCAGCGCGTTCCTTATGGTCCCGTTCACAAGGAAATCAGCTATCTGCTCCGCCACATCCACAGCCACATTTTCCTGTGCCTCGTCAGTAGAAGCCCCGAGGTGAGGGGTGCAGATCACCTGCTCCAACGCCAGAAGAGGATTGTCCGCATCAGGCGGTTCCTTTTCAAATACGTCTAAGGCAGCTCCCCTGACCTTTCCTGATTTTATCGCCTCCGCAAGGTCGGCCTCATTAATGATACCTCCCCTCGCGCAGTTGACGACCATCACCCCGTCCTTCATCTTGGCAAAGGCATCTTTGTTAAGCAAATCCTTTGTGTCCTTGGTAAGGGGGATATGGAGGGAGATAAAGTCGGCCCTCTTGAAGAGATCATTGAGGGTCACCAGTTCTACGCCAAGCTCGACTGCCTTGTCAGGAGATATAAAAGGGTCATAAGCAATAACATTCATCTTCAAACCTTGCGCCCTGCTGACCACAATGGAGCCGATGTTCCCGATGCCTATAATTCCAAGGGTCTTGTTGGTGATCTCCTTGCCCATATACTTGTTCTTCTCCCACTTGGCAGCCCTCGTTGAGGCCGTTGCCTGGGGGATGTCCCTGGCAAGGGAAAGCATCATGGAAATGGCATGTTCGGCTGTTGTGGTCGTGTTCCCGTAAGGGGTGTTCATTACAATGATTCCGCGCTTACTGGCGGCGGGGATATCGACGTTGTCGACACCTATGCCTGCACGTCCCACTACCTTCAGGTTTGTGGCGGCCTCTATTATCTCTGCCGTCACCTTTGTAGAGCTGCGGATGGCAAGGCCGTCGTAATCCTTAATTATAGCCTTCAGCTCATCCGGCTTAAGGCCTGTCTTGTAATCCACCTGGATATCAGGGAACCTCTTGAAGACCTCTACGGCCTTTTCGGACATCTTGTCGCTTATCAAAACTCGCTTCATCAATTCCTCCAAAAACTGTAGGGGCGGGTTTCAAACCCGCCCCTACAGTATGCGAAATGTTATCTATTTATATCCTTCCAGAAGTATCTCCTGAGCTGCTGCCACACCCTGCCCCATCGGAACATTGTATCCCATCTTCTTCAGGGCCATCTCTATGGATGCCACTGCAACTATTGTGTCAAAGGTGTCAACATAACCAAGGTGGGCGATCCTGATGATCTTTCCCTTCAGATGGTCCTGGCCGCCGGCCATGGTAACACCCATAGTATCCTTAAGAACCTTGAAAAGTTTGCCGCCGTCAATCCCTTCCGGGGCAAATACGCCGGTACAGCTGTCAGCAGGGGACTCCGCAGCAAGAAGCCTCAAACCGATAGCCTGCATCGCTGCCCTGGTAGCCCTTGCAAGCCTGTTGTGTCTTGCGAAGATATTTTCAAGCCCCTCCTCCTTCATTGCCCTCAGGACTTCCCTGAGACCTATGATGAGGGATACGGCCGGGGTATAGGCAGTTGTATTGTCCTTTAGGTTCTTCCTCTCCCTTTTGAAATCGAAATAGAATCTCGGACACTTGGCTGTTTCGTTGAACTTCCAAGCCTTGTCGCTCACACCGACAAATGCAAGACCCGGAGGAAGCATCAATGCCTTCTGGGAGCCTGTTACAAGGATATCTATACCCCACTTGTCCATAGGGACATCATAAACACCAACCGCAGTAATTCCATCAACTATCAAAATGGTGTTTTCGCAACCTTTTACTATATCAGCAATCTCCTTAACAGGGTGCGAAGCCGTTGTAGATGTCTCGCTGGCCTGGACAAATACACCCCTGATCTCAGGGTCGGCCTTCAGCGCATCGGCCACAGCCTTGGGGTCAACCGCCTTTCCCCATTCAATCATTATCTCTGTGACATTAAGGCCGTAGGCCTGACATATCTTCGTCCATCTCTCGCCGAACTTACCGCCGTTCACAACGAGGGCCTTGTCCCCTGGTGAGAAAAAGTTTGCAATGGAACCTTCCATACCGCCAGTCCCTGAAGCAGCGAGGATAAGCACGTCCTTTTCCGTCTGGAAAAGCCATCTCAGGCCCTCGGCAGCCTCCTTGAATATAGCCTCGAACTGGGGTGTCCTGTGGTGGAGCATAGGCTCTGCCATGGCAAGCAAGGCCCTCTCCGGCACCGGTGTGGGCCCTGGGGCCAAAAGGAACTTCTTCTGCATAAATAACCTCCATTTGGGGACTTAACCCCTTTAAATTAAAGGAATTGTCGAAAGATTGTATACATATCAGATTTGTGCCGCCATTGTCAAGGGAAAGCTTGGCTTTAAATTTTATGAAAAAATTTTCATTTTCAAAAAACACTAAAATTGTTATCATCTATATCATGGAACTCTTTAAAGAACCCCAGGGATCAATGGCCCCCCAGGCTGACTGGGTAAAGCCAAGGTTCTCCCTCATTTTTAAAAAGATATCCAATGAAAAATAACGTCAAAGCTGTTTTTCTGACTTCCGTTTTGTATCTCTTCTTAACTACATCTCTATCTTTCTCCCAAACTCAATCTCTGAACATCTCTCAGAAGCTCACTACCCACACCGCTGATGACTTCCAACCTGACGTTTCTCCAGACGGGAAGAGCGTGGCCTTTCTGTCAAACAGGAGCGGAAACAACGATATCTGGCTTATTCCAATAGGCGGCGGATCTGCAAGACAGCTTACCACACACACTGCATCAGACACAGATCCGGCATGGAGCAGGGACGGGAAGAGGATCGCCTTTACCTCTTTGAGGGATGACTCGAAGGGAGACATATGGGTACTGGATTTGGAAAGCTGGAAAGAAACAAGGATCGCTGACTCCAGAGCCGCTGAGTCCCATCCATCATGGTTCCCTGACGGCAAGAAGATAGTTTTTTCAAGAAGTGAAGAAGTATGGAGCATTGATTTACAGACACATAAGGAAGAAAGGCTTTTCCGTGGGCTTTATCCATCGGTCTCGCCGGATGGCAGGGTTATCGCATATATCTCATTCGAGCGGGAAGCGGAGAGCGACAAAGCGGAGGGGATGATATGGATATACAGAATAGCAGATAAGAAAGCATTTCAACTGACCTCAGGGAACCTCGCCGATGCCTTCCCTTCATGGTCGCCTGACGGCAAGGAAATCTATTTTTCAAGGTTTTCAGAGGACACCAACGGAGGCGGCAATATAGATCTAAAGGATAACCCCTCCATCTGGAAGATTGATTTTAGTTCAGAGTTTGATAACCAAAAACTTGAAACTCAAGACTCAAAACCGGTTTTTCAATTAACCTCCGGCTCTTCTTATGAGCTATTCCCCTCAATCACTGCAAACAGCATTGTATTTGCCTCTGCCCGTGGAAAAGACCTGGATATTTACCGAATCTCAAGGGATGGAGAGGTGCCCAGGCTCAAAACTGCAAAGGATCAACTTGACCTGGCATACAAGGTCAAGGACCCGTGGCCTGCCATCCTTGCATTCAGGAAGGTCTACCTTTCGGGGAAGTCAGGAGATGAAGGTATTTTTGCAGAGGCCCGATATCGGGTGGCATTGACGTATCTGACTTTGGGACATAAGCGGGACGCCGTAAGAGAGCTTCAATCTCTAACCTCAGCCTTTCCCAAAGGGAGAAGATACTTCTCTCTAGCAAAGATAGAGCTTTCAAAAATAAAAGTTGCAGAGGCCGTTTCTGCCGGGGATAAAGACGGCGCATCGAGGGAGATAGATAAACTCAAGGGGATCATAGATGGTTATGAAGATCAGACTTATTCACAGGCCATGGCACAGCTGGAGATCGGGAATATCTATCTCTCGCTGAAGGACGACGTCCAGGCCCTTAAGGAATACGAGGTAGTGAGGGAGAAGTATTCCGATGAGGTTGACGCAGCGGCACAGGCAAGGCTGAATATGGCAGATATATACCTCTCTTATGGTGATGAGGCCAGGCTGATAGACACTTACGTATCCATTATAAAAGATTACCCAAACTCCTCGGAGTGGTGCCTGACGACATCTCAGAGGGTCCTTTCCCTGATAGAAAGGACTGAGGATGAAAGGGAGCGCCTTTCAAGATACAGAGAGATAGCAGCGAAGTATAAGGGACTCCCATATCTACCGGCTATGGCTCAATACAAAGTTGGGGAACTCTATCATACCAAGGGAAGATACGATGAGGCCCTCTTGGAATATAAGAGGGTTACGGATGATTTCCCTTCCGATACGGCAATAGCAGATGAGGCAAATCTTGCTATGGCCGAGATTGAGTTGTCCAAAGGGGCCTACAGCCATGCCATCGCCATCTATGATGGACTGATGAAAAGGGGAGACCCAAGAGGAAAGAAGTTGTATAGAGATGCATCACTAAAAAAGGCCTGGGCACAGCTTCTGGGAAAGGAGCCGGCCCAGGCCATAAGGAGTTACAAGGCTGTTATAGACCTTGACTACAGCGAGGTCAGAGCCCACAGAGGGATGATAGAGGCGTATGCCATGAAGGGGGAGCCCGAAAAGGCAGTTGCCATCTACATCGAGGATGTAAAAAGGCTCCCTGGAAGCGAAACCGCCCACTATGCCCTTGGCCTTTCTTATACATATATTGAACCGCCAGCCCTCGTAGCCGCCGAGTCAGAGGTAAAAAAGGCCCTCTCCATTGACTACTCCTTCCCCTTTGCCCACCAGACCTTGGGCTGGATATATGAGGTCAAGGATAAGATGGGAAAGGAGAAGACCCTTGGAGCGGCCGTGGACGAATATCAGGTGGCCCTGGCCCTTTTAATGCCCTCTGATAAACAACAGTCAGCAGACCTTTTGCTGAATATAGGCAATGGCTATTCGGCCCTCGGCAATCACGAAAAGGGATATGAGTTTTACAAGAGACGCCTTGAAACAGGGGTTTCATTTGATGATCTGAAGAGGGAGGCGGTCTTTTATGAAAACCTGGGGAATGCGGCCTCCAGAATCGGTAAATACAAAGAGGCAGTTCCTTATTACATGAAGGCACGTGATTATGCCGTAAAGGTCAAGGATAGAAGCTGGGAGCTGAAGATAACCGAGGAGTTGGCCTTGCTGTATCAGGAGGCCAGGGATTATGCAAATGCAGCCGATTATTTCTCCCAGGCCCTGAAGATAGCCGAAAAAGAAAAGATGTCGGATAAAAAGGCCCTCTTGCTGAGAAACATCGCTTACAACTACTATCACGCAGGGAGGGTTGAGGAGGCCATCGGATTATTTAACAAGAGCCTGGATGCCTTGGATCTAAAGGAGGAAGTAGCAACCGGGGAGGGCGGCCTCCTGACCATTAAAAAGGCCCTGGCACTTGGGAAGGAAGGTTCCGAGGCATTCATGGGGTTCGAAAAGAAGGGGGAAGAAAAGCTTATTTATTCCTATCTGGGACGCGCCTATTTAGATACAGGGGAATACGAATCTGCACTTGACGAGCTTCTAAAGAAGCTGGAAAGGATAGCTGAAGGAAGGGATACTGAAAAAGGGATAGTCCTTAATAATATCGGGTTCCTCTATTATCAGATGGGGGATGCAGAAAAGGCTTACAATTACTTCAATGGTGCAATGGATGTCTCCAGGAAGGCAAAGAACCTCACAGGGGAGATGGTGAATATTGTAAATATCGGGTTGCTGGGAACCAATAACCCCCCTCACTCCCCCCTTAATTTAAGGGGGGAAGTAAAACTTCAGGAGAGAGGGATAAACCTCATAGAGTCAGAAAAAAGGGGTCTGGAGTATCTGCCGTATCTGAAAAACAATCTGGGACTGCTATATTTAAAAGAAGTGGTCAGTGGCCAGTGGCCAGTGGCCGGTAGGGGCGGAGTCACTCCGCCCAGCGATCTAAATTTGATAATTAAATCTTCCTTGGATTCAATTAATCACGACAGAGACTATTTTAAAAAAGCAACAGAATATTTCAAGGACGGACTCAATACGCTGAAGGATAAAAAAGAGCCCTGGCTTGCAGCAGTCATGGAACTTAACCTCGCCACATCCCTTTACTATCTCGGAGACGATAAGGAGGCATCAGACCATCTGGCCTCTGCCATGAAGATTTCCGAGGAAAATTCACTGACTGACATTAAGTGGCGTGGTTTATGGCTGATGTCAAAACTGGACGATAAGAACTCGCTTAAATCCCTTGAAGATGCGGTGGCTGCGTTAGATGTAGGGGCGGGTCTTGCACCCGCCCAAATAGGGCAACCGCAAGGGTCGCCCCTACAAAAGGAACTCATTTACCTCCTCTTCTCAAGGGGCAAGATTGACGAGGCTTTTTCCTATGCTGAACGGATGGAGATGAGTCGGATTAAAAGCGATGCCGCAAGGGCGCGGTATCCGCTTCCCAAGATGGAAGAACCTTTATCGGCAAGGGATGTCCAGTGGTTCCTTGATGATAAAACGGCTATAGTCAGGTATCTGGTTACGGACAGCGGTTTGCTGGTATGGGTCATTGATTCTGACAACATTCAGGGCAAAATAGTAAAGGTTCCCGAGGAAGAGCTGAAAAATGGAATAGCCGACCTTCTATCCTCTCTTGACAAAAAGGAGTTAAAAGACAGGTTGTCACCCCTCATCATCGAACCCATCTCAAGCCTCCTGTCCAACAAGAAAAGGCTTATTATCATCCCGGATGAAAGTTTATCAACCATACCATTCACCGTCTTACAGATTGGCAACGATTTGATGGTAGACAGATTTGACATTTCCTATGTTCCAAGCGCCTTCATATTCAATGCTGCTTATGAAAAGAGGAACCTGAACAAGGTAAACATTCTTATATCCCAGAGCTATAAATACTCCAATGACTATGTTGAAGGAATAGGTTCCAAGACTCCCATATTTGCTGCATTAAAAAGTGATAAAACAAAGTTCCTTGATATCGCGCCCAACTATGGGATGCTCCATATCACTGACAGTTTCTCCATCAATCAGGCAGCTCCTTTCAGGTCATTCATCCAGTTTGGGAAGGAAAGGCTGTCCCTCTCCGAGCTGATGCCGTTGAACCTGAATCCGAATTTAATTGTGCTTATAAATATAACGCCCCAGCCTTCGGCTCCCCCTCTTAACCCCTCTCGTTCCCCCCTTGCCAAGGGGGGATGTAAGGGGGGTGGGGAGTTATCATCTCACGCCCTCACACCTCTGATTCTTTCCGGCGCTCCCTCTGTCCTTGTAAAAACTCTTCCTACGGACAAAGATGCAGAGGAAATCTTCATGAAAGAGTTTTATGATGCATTCCGAAAGGAATCTGCGGCAGGTGCCCTTGCCAAAGTCCAGAGGACGCTCAAGGCAAAGGGGATGAGTCCCGCTATCTGGGCAGGTTATGAGCTGCACGGCTACCCCGGTATGAACAAGGAAGAAGAAAAGAAATACGCCTCCCAGAAGGTGGCTGGCATCATGAACTCAGCCATTGATGCCTACTCCAAAGGAGAATGGAAAGCGGCCATAAACAGGTTTGAAGAGGGGCTCCTCTTCCTTAAGGCCGTAGGCGCCAAGGAAAACCTGGGGAGCATCTACCAGGCCTTGTCCAATGCCAGCGCCAATTCAGGTGAATATGCGAAAGGGGCATCTTATCAGGATGAGTTTATGAAGGTCAGCGCAGGAAGGCTGACAAAACCCGAACTGGCGGAAGGGTATAAGACCTTAGGGGTTCTCTATTCCAGGGCCAATGAGGATGAGAAGGCAGTGGGTGCTTTGGTTGAAGCCCTGAAGTTATGGAAGGGGCTGGGGAACAAGAAGGACCTCTCAGAGGGATACCGCACCTTGGCCCTCTTGCAGGAAAAAGGAGGGAGATACGCGGACTCCCTCGCCTCCTTTAATGCCGCTCTGAATATAGATCGGGAGGCTTCAAACAAGGCATCGGAAGGACAGGACCTCTGGGACATAGGGAGGATATACTATCTGCGCCTCAGCAGGTTTGATGAAGCTTTGAAGGCATATAAAGAGGCCCTGTCCATCTTTAAGGGACTCGGGAACACGGAGAATACTGCAAAGGTCCTCCTTGACATAGGGCTTGTGTATGAACAGGAAGGGGAGTACGAATCCGCCAGGACCAATTACCTTGAAGGGATCAAGATTGCCGGGGGAATAAAAGATAAGACGGTTTTTTCAAGGGGCAATCTCTATCTTGCCAACGTGGCCTGGCATACAGGGGACTATCAGGAGGCATTCCGGTATCAAAGGATTGCCCTCACGACTGCTGAAGAACTGAAGGACAGGAAGCAGGAGGCCATGGCCCACAACCTGGCGGGGCTCACATATATGAACCTCGGAATGCTGGAAAAGGCGCTGGATTCGCTTTCAAGGTCTCTCGCTATTTCAACAGAAACCGGAGACAAGTTGGATGCCGCAGCTGCCTATAACAACATCGGGATAGTTCAGAGAGAACTTGGGAACCTTGAGAAATCCATAGAAAGCTTTAAGAGCGCCCTGGCCATTGATTCGGAGCTTAAGACCAAATGGGGGATGGCGTATGACATGAGGAACCTGGGGATAAGCTATGAAAGGATGGGGAGGCTGAAGGAGGCGCTGGAAAGCCTGAGCTCCTCGCTGTCGTTATCGAGGGAAATAGGCGAACGAAAGAACGAGGGTATGACCCTTTACTCCCTCGGAATGCTTTATCTGAAAAAGGGAAAGATAGATGAGGCAGCAATGAGCCTGAAAGAGGCCTCTATTATTGGAAGGGAGGTAAACCTCCCAGAGGTGATATGGAGGTCCCTCAAGGCCCAGGCCGCCATGCTTATCCAGAAAAATAAACCTGCCGATGCTTACATGGAGCTTAAGGAGGCCATAACCGTTGTTGAAAAGATGAGGGGAAGGATAAAGGTTGATGAATACAAGACCGGATTCCTCGAAAACAAGACAGACCTTTACGAAGAGATGGTATTGCTGCTTCTCAGGATGGGAAGGGTTGAAGAGGCCTTTAACTATGCGGAAAGGGCAAGATCAAGGAACTTCATAGACATGCTGGGGAACCAGAAGGTCAATCTAAAATCAGTTGCAAGCCAGAGGCTCCTGGAGATGGAGAGAAACCTCAGGAGCAGGATAGAAAACCTGGAAGAAAGGGCAAGAGGGAATGCGGCGCTCCAGGAAGAGCTGACGAAGGCCAGAAAGGGATATGAGGCGCTGCTGATAGAGATAAAGGAGGAGTCACCTGAATTATCATCATTTGTCACAGTCGAGCCCCCTACCCTTCTGGATATCCAAAAGACAATCCCGAAGGATACCTCCTTGCTTGAATACATGGTAACAAAGGACGGGATCGTTATATGGACCATAGGCAGCAGCAGGATCGAGTCAACCATCGTACCTGTAGGCAGGGAGACACTTAAGGAGAAGGTCGTCAGGTACAGGGAGATGATGGAGAGTGTGACACCTCTTGAGAAGGAATCATTGGAACTATACAACCTCCTTGTAAAACCTGTAGAGCAGCTTATAGACGGCACAAAGTATATCGGGATAATCCCTCACGACGTCCTCCACTATCTCTCATTCTCGTCCCTGTTTGACGGCAAACAGTATCTGATCGAGGCTCACCCCATCTTCTATTCACCAAGTGCCAGCGTTTTGAAGATGATTGTGGATCGGAACGTAGGGGCGACCGGCCGGATGCCCATACAGAGATTATTGGTCGTCGGCAACCCTGACCTGGGCGATGCCGCCTACGACCTCCCGTTTGCAGAGAGGGAGGCCGGAAGCATAGGCCGGGAATATGAAGGTTCTGAACTGCTTTTAAGGAAAGAGGCAACGGAAACCAGGGTCAAGGAGGATATAGGAAAGTTCAACGGAGTCCATTTCGCATCCCACGGGGTCTATGACAGCGCGACCCCACTATTTTCAACCCTGAAACTTACGAGAGACGATGCCAACGACGGGAACCTTACTGCCAACGAGGTCTTTTCCCTGAACCTGAAGGCCTCTCTAATCATAATGAGCGCATGTCAGACGGGTCTTGGGAAGCTCACCACCGGTGATGAGATCATAGGACTCAACAGGGCCTTCATCTATGCCGGGGCGCCGTCCGTCATATCGACCCTGTGGCGCGTGAACGACGCAGCCTCGGCCATGATTGTAAAGCGCTTTTACAGGAGTTATAAGAACAACGACCTGGCCGAATCGCTCCGTCTCGCCCAGATGGCGGCAAAGGAATATTACCCTCACCCGGCATATTGGGCGGGGTTCGGATTGACAGGGGATTACAGATAAACTTTGGTTGGTTTTTTAAAAACAGGTGAGGCAAATCCCTTATGGAAGCCTTATTGCAGAATCTTTAAATCCAGCCTGGTCAATGCTGCCAATTTTCTTCGTGCAAAAGCATTGACTGTGGCTGTTTGCAGTGCTGTCTTTCAGGATTGGCTGTTAGTGAGCGATTGACAGTGAAGCATATTCCGAAAAAGAAGGGCGGAAAAAGGGGGTGGGCGGGATTACTCTAATATCTTTGTCACACTGCCGTTTAAACCGGGGATATCTGCTTGAATCGTATCCCATACAGCGGCAATATCTACGCCGAAATACTGGTGTATCAGCTTGTCTCTCATCCCCGCCATGTCCTTCCAGGGGATATCGGCATATTTGTCGCGGAATTCCTTTGACAGATTCCTTGTAGCTTCCCCTATGATCTCCAACTGCCTTATCACGCCGTCCTGCACCAGGTGGGTCGCCCTGAATCCGTCGTAATCCATGCCATGCGTATACTCATCTATCCATTTGACGGCATCAAGGATGTGGCGCAAGAATACCGTATCGTCCTTTTTCATTGATAGATTACCTTCAATTCCGACTTTATCCTGTCAATCAGATAGGGGCTTACAGACTGCTCCGTTAGAAGATCGACCTTTACACCAATGCTCTCCGAAAGCTCGCGCTCTATTCTAACCAAAGTCAGCAGGCTCTTTGTGCCCCTAAAATTCACCAGCACATCCAGGTCGCTGTCTGGCCTCTGCATTCCTCTGGCGTAAGAGCCGAAGATCCCTACCTTCTGCACATCATATTTCCGCAGTATAGAAACCAGCGTGCTTTCAATCTCCTGGTAAGTCATTAACCTCCTCCTTCTACCGAAGCTTATCACTTCCGCTCAAATACCTCAATGGTTGATTATTAACATCCCATATGACTATGCTATTCTTGGGGGGATAGTCGTTTATAGAATGTGTAGACGCGACCCCTCAAGATGCCATTGCCCAGTGTGCCCCTCCGTTAGATCATTCGAATAGCCACCTATTGAAAAATTGTCCTCTTTTCTTTGTGTCATCGAATGTTTCAATCAATTGGCCATCAAGAAGTATTTTTACCAATATTTTATTAACGATTGCGTATATCTTCGGTGATATTTCCATGATCTGGTCGTAGTTCGTAATACTACCGTGTATTAATTTTGACCGGAGGTTATAAAAGGCCTTGGTGATTTTGTAGATTTCCTCACGCTCTTTTCTATCATTCCCTAGAAATCTACATGCATTGTGTGCTATGCGGTGACTAAGTTCTGTATTTGAGTTAGGACTCAACAACGCCTCTAGAGCGATAGCAAGATAAATGCATGCTTGTTCATCGTAATTTGACCTCCAGGCGTAGAAAAAATTAGACACAGCATTGAAGATGAGGGATCTTGCAGGATTTAACTTTTTGAAATTATTTATAATTGCCTTTAAAATTTCCACTGTGCCGGCATTGACGACAAGTTCAGCGTCCCAGTTAAGGTGCTCCTGAAAATGATTATATTTGTAGATGATTTGAGAAAGATGTGGCGTCTTAAAATCATCTTTTGAAGAAATTTCCCGGCACATTCCCAAAGGCGCACCGAGCGCAAGGGTTAGTAGGTTGCAAATTTGCGAAGTTTCTGAGTAAGGCCCATCATATTCGCCTGACGTTTCGTTAGCATGGGCGAAATAAACCTTGTAATTGTATGGGTCCCCTTGATCAATATACTGCTCCCTGCACAATTGAAGGTACAGCCGTTCTACGTTACTATCTTCAAATTTCCCAAACTGGATTCCGAATCCGACATCAACATCAGTTGAATTTAGATCCCAATCTAGGATATGAAGTAATATAGCTGTTTTATATATCATGGCATCTATCTTGTTCTATCGAGCGGGTGAGGCGCATGGGGAAAAATGGGGGTCATATCCTGAAAAATCATCTCCCGCCTTTCTTTTTCAACCTGCTGAAAGATAACACATTTTCATACTACAAAACAATCCCAAAATATTGTAGCTTGGAAAGGTTGGGTTTCATCCATCCTTCGACAGGTTCAGGACGAACGGCGGTGAGAGGGACATTCCCCCAAGCATTGGTGGATAGACGGCATGGGGGCAGAGAGTCTAAGGCGCAGTATTGACGGTTTGAGCTTAAATTAGCCTTATTTTGGCACAGTCGGAAAAAATAGGAGGCAGGTCGTTTATGTAGATGCCTGATTAATTGGAGCGGGCGACGGGACTCGAACCCGCGACCCCGACCTTGGCAAGGTCGTGCTCTACCAGCTGAGCTACACCCGCAGAACCAATAACGTGATGCAATTTATCACAACGGATAAAAAAGTCAAGGTGGTTTTTGCGGCTACTTTAAAATAACCTTCATGAACTTGTAGAAATAGTCAAAACCGGACCATGCTGTCATCACCAGGGCAATCCACAGAATGGCCATCCCTGTAACGTGGAAGTCAATGCCAAAATATTCGTAATGTATCAGAAGGCCTATCAATGCCGAGATCTGGAATATGGTCTTCCCCTTGCCGAGGTCACTGGCGGCAATGACTATACCCTCGGAAGATGCTATGCTCCTCAGACCGGTAACTGCTATCTCTCTCCCGATAATAATAACAACCATCCATGCCGGAACCCGGCCCAGGCCTACCAGCATGATAAGGGCGGCAGCGACCAGAAGCTTGTCAGCTATCGGATCCAGAAATTTGCCGAGGGTGGTTACAATACCCTGCTTCCTCGCTATGTAACCGTCGAGCCAGTCAGTTATTGATGCAATGGAAAAGACCACTACCGCCAGAAAGCTGGATTGTTTAGTGGGAGACAGGAGGAAAAAAACGAGGACCGGTATCAGCGCAATCCTGAAAATCGTTAACGAGTTGGGAAGGTTCCATATATCTCTATTTCCCTTCATCAATTTCTTGCTAACCTGCCTGTTGCCACGGATGCCTCCCTCCTGTAAGATGCAAGGTAGGTTGTGACCCTCTTTACATACTCCTTTGTCTCTTTATAGGGGGGGACATTCCTTCCATACCTTATTACAGCATTTTCCCCGGCATTGTACGCCGCAACAACGAGCTTCAGGTCGTTATCAAAGAGTTTCGTCAGATAGCGGAGATACTTTGTTCCCCCTTCGATGTTTTCATGAGGATTATAGGGATTTGATACATTGAGGTCCGCAGCAGTGGCAGGCATTAGTTGCATTAGGCCAATTGCCCCTTTCCGCGAAAGGGCTGAAGGGTCGAAATTTGATTCCGCCTTAATGACAGCCTTTATCAGCGATGACTCAACACCATACCTGGCCGCCATCTTCTGGATGACAATTTCATAACCTCCGATATAACGGTCAAATTCCTCCTCCCATCCCAGAGCCTTAAATCTTCTATCCACAGGGACATTGGTGAAATGGATAACCCCGTCCTTGTCTACAAATTTATAGATATCCGCATTGGCATAGGCTGAAAAACCGAGCACCAAAAATATAGCTGATAAGACCTTTAACATTAAAACCCCTTACATTGATATATTATCATCTTTCAAAGAAAGCAACTCTTATACCATTTAACTTAAATTTATAACAAGAAGAGCCGTTTGTCAACATCTCATGCCCTGATCGGCTGCCTGCGCTCTATGGGAAGGCCTATGGAAAATAGTGTCCCCTTGCCAGGGGTGCTGCTGACCCTTATATAACCCTGCAACTCTGTCACAATCATATGGCACTTGGTAAGGCCAAGACCGGCCCCGGACATCTTGGAGGTAAAAAATGGGTCGAATATCTCTTCGACCTTATCCTCCGGGATACCCTTCCCGGTGTCCGAGATATCTATGACAAGGTAGTTCCCTTCCGCCCTTAGGTTTACAGCAAGCTCGCCGCCGTCAGGCATTGCCTCTATGGCGTTATCTATGATGCTTAAGAACAGCTCCTTTATGTAAATCTCATTGGCATATATTGTAGGGAGAACCGGAGGCGCGGTCATGGATGAAGACACCCTGCCGGCCAACATCCTCGCTTTAAACCCTTCAATTACTTCCCTTAACAAGCCGACGATATCCATAGCGGTATACGATGGTTTGTGTAGCTTTGTAAAATTGACATAACCCTCTATGTCATTGACCATCCTTTCAAGTCTCTCCACGTCCCTGATTATCGCATTAAGGTATTTCTTGGTAGGGGCAGCATCATCCGTCTGGCTGCTGATCCTCCTCGCAAATCCCCCTATTGACAATAGAGGGTTTCTGACTTCATGGGCAACACCCTCAACAACCTTACCCAGTGACGCCAGTTTTTGGGACTCTACAAGCTGCTGCTGGAGCCTCTTCTCTTCCGTCAGGTCCCTTACCAGAGCCACAATACCCCTTCTGGACTCTTCCTCTCTTACCATGGATGTATTCAGGTGGCCGGGAAAGGTAGTCCCATCGAGCCTGAGAAACAGGAACTCTCCATCATAGCTTCCCTTATCCTTAGTTTCCGATATGACCCTGTCTACGTAGTGCGGTTGCTTACCCTTTAAAAAAAGTTCATCAATCCCTCTTCCAATAGCGGCCTCACTTTGAACACCCCAAAGCCTCTCGGCAGCCTTGTTGAAGGAGAGGATATTGCCGTCCGAATCTGTCGATATGATGGCCTCATTGACACTGTCAACCAGGTGGGCCAGATACCTCTCGGCCCTTTCAATCTTCTCCCTAAGTTTAAGGTTTTCTAATTTTACGCCCCTTTCCTTTATAAGTTTATCAGCCAGAGCGGTCACATCCTTTGGATGGAACGGCTTGGTAAGGTAGTCATCCGCCCCGAGCTTCATCGCCTCAACGGCAATCTGCTCCGAGCCGTGGGCAGTCATCATAACGACAAGGAGATTTGGGTCTATGGACTTTACCTTTTTAAGGACATCTATCCCGTCCATCTTGGGCATCATGATGTCCAGCATCACAAGTGCAGGCCTCTCCTTTTCCACCATATCCAGGGCCGCTACCCCATCATAGGCCTGTACCACTTGAAAACCTTCACTCTCGAAGACTCTCTTCAGTATCTCCTGGTTTGTTACTGTGTCGTCCACAACAAGTATTTTTGCCTTATCAGCCATGTGTTGAATTTATCCCATTTCAAGAACATCTTCAAGTCAATTCTACCTCTGGGCATTTAACTTTCTCGGCCTTGTCAAAAGGAGAGATGCACCCCTTTGTATCGCGTTATAATGTAGTAGAAGGCGCCTTCGTATTCTATCCGGGTTTTTCGGGCCATGACGGGAGAAGTGCAAATATTCGAGAGGGTGTCAAACAATTTTGTAATGGTCGCTGTTGTACTTGTTTTTCTTATGGCTCCAGAACTTCAAGGTCCCTGCATATCTTTTTGGCAAGGAAGTCTATTATTTCTTGATGTCTCGGAATGGAACTGGATTTCTGCTTTCTGCGATTAACGTAGATCGTGTGATTGCTGCCTTCTCTGAGAAATTCGCAACCGTGACGTTCGAGATGGCGAATGAGGTCTTTCCGTTTCATGCGACAGCGTGATGGGACATGATGGGAAATGGCTCCCTTATTACATCTTCTCCTTTTATTGCCTCTTCGCTCAACTCACGGTTTGCCTCAAGAACAAGCCTGACCGCTTCTTCAAGGTTTGCACGGGTTTCTTCTAAAGTCTCCCCCTGGGTATTGGCCCCAGGTAGTTCTTCAACGAAACCAACATATCCTTCTGAAAATTTTTGAAACACAGCAGTTAATGTTATTTCCATCTTTTCCTCCTTTCAATGCGTTATGCTTTAATTATAATATAACTTATCACATGGTAGAAAAAGATTCAAGAAATGGGAGATGCAATGCCCATTTGGATCCAAGCAGGTTGGACAGGCACCCTGCCTGTCTATCACCGGCAGTAAGCCTCTGCAACCACTGGCCTCACCTATTAACAATATTTGAAGATGTGCCACTATTTTCTCCCTGCTCCTACCTCGGCCTCTGGGCCTTTATATTCGTGAATGAAACACTAACCCTTTCTGCCTTTTTGCGAGCCGTACCATCGTTATTAAGGTAAAATGGTATAGTATTACGCCGGCAATTAAATATCTAAATCGTATCTCCTCCCCCTTGACGGGGGAGGATTAAGGTGGGGGTGAAAAGTCCTGAGTTTACAACAGGTTCCCCCTCCCCTTAATCCCCTCCCGCCAGGGGAGGGGAGTTTATATATTTAGTTGCCGGAGTAATAAGCACAAAATTGCTATTTGATTTAGGCCACCCTTAAGTTATGTTACCCAGCTGGGAAGGATCAACACCCGGGTGACCCGCACCGACAAATGCCATTCGAACGAGAGTCATGTTTGTAGCCAGCTGGAATATGCCTCCCGCGGTCGATACGCTCAGGGCAGGCGGCCTCCAATTCTTTTTCTAAGACAACAGCTGCCTTTGCTGCGGCAACACGACGATCGTGCGCCGCTTTCTCTTTGTCGGTACGCTGATCCACCTTAGAATATGAAGTTTGAGTAGTACCCTGTGAACTCGCCGTTGTCAAAACCGGCGACGACGCTGCCGCCTTTGCCATCAGTTTCTCCACTATCCCCACCTTCGGTATCTTTGTTGCGGCCACGGCAAAGACCTTTGCAGATTCCACACCTATCAATCTTGCATTGACCTTTACCGTGTTCCCCAAATCCGTTATCGAGCCAGTCACGATCGCATCCACGCCAAGGACCTGTCCCATCTTCTTTATGCTCTTTCCTCTATAAAGCCGGTCTGACTAAGGAGCAACTCTCTTTCGAGTTTGAGAAGTTGCCTCCTCTCCACCACCTCGAATTGCCCAGGGCTTATTGTGAACAACTGGGTAATCAATTCCTCTGCAAGGAATTGCCCGAGGGCGGTGACGTTGCCGTCAAGGTTGCTGAAGTCAATAATGGCGATCTTCTTCTTGTTACTTGCGGCCATGTTTTTTGAAATCTGCTCCGCCAGATCCTTTATCCCGCTTTCTAAATCAAATGCGGCAAATGCTGGTGATGTAAAGAGTGCCGTAAAACAAAGGGCTGCACTGATAAAGCGGTTGTAAAATATTTCCATAATATCCCTCCTGTGCACGTATGCGTTTCACTCAAAGCTTGTTATTTGAGCCAGCCGTCCCTGTTTCCCACAGGACCCCGTTCAATTCCGGTTTTAAAGGTTTGACCCTCTGCTTGTTTCAGTCCTCTTACTTACCAGATTTCAAGATTAAAATCTTTATAAGACTGAATTAGTTCAAAATCTGCCCTGTTAGAGGTGATTACTGTTGCGCCGTTGTTCCTCGCCGTAAGAGCTATAAGGACATCGAAGTGCAGGTCCCTCAGCTTGGCCGGTGAAAAACCCTTATCCTTATTTATACTGCTTAATATCTCGCCGGATTCAATCCAATTTTTCTCGGTTGGAGTAAAAACAGGGTAGTTTATGGAGATGTATGACACAAACTCCCTTTCCTCTTTTTTAGTCGCCCCTCTTAACAGTTCCGATAATACAACCGAGGAATTTCTGATGAGGCCATGAAGGTTTTCAAGACGCTCCTCGAACTTGTTAGCTCTAAGATGATCAATAAAGACCGAGGTATCGAAGAGTATGATCTTACTTGCCATGGGCTTCAAACTTCAGTTTTCCGCCATGCTTTTTCATTAAATTCTTGAACTTTTCCAGGGCGACAATCTCTCTTAATGCCGCATGGACCGCCTCGCTCCTGCTCTTAACATGGAGAACCTGCATGGCTTCGTCTGCCAGCCTTGTGTCGAGCCTGATAGAGGTCAATTTAACAGCCATCTTCATCAAATATACCTCCGATTTGTATATATGCAATTTACTATTTGCATATACATTTGTCAAGGGCATTTAACTTTCTCGGCTTTGTCAAAATGAGAGATGCGACACCCTTTATTTACATCCGCGCCCTTAGCCATCCGCATTTTAGTAATTTCCCCTTTCTCCTTGCCCAGGGCTTACTGTGAACAACTTAGTAATCAACTCCTCTGCAAGGAACTGGCCGAGGGCAGCGACATTGCCGTCAAGGTCGCTGAAGTCAACAACGGCGATCTTCTTCTTGTTACTTGCGGCCATGTTTTTCGAAATCTGCTCCGCCAGATCCTTTACCCCGCTTTCTAAATCAGGTGCGGCAAATGAAGGTGATGTAAAGAGTGCCGTAAGACAAAGGGTTGCAATGATAAGGCGGGTGTAAAATCTTTCCATAATATCCCTCCTATGCACGTATGTGTTTCACTCAAAGTTAGTTCTTTAAGTCTTGTAGGGTGCGTAGGACGCACCCTACAAGCTAACCCTCCACCTTGAAAGGGAGGGAACTATAAAGTTTCCTCTCCATCAGGGAGAGGAGTAAGGTGAGGGTGGGGTAATTTCCCCACTTTTGGATTGTCCTTCCTAACAAATCAACTACCTGGATTCAGCTTGGCTTGCTGGTACCCTTATTTGGATGCTCCACCAGGAATGAGCCGGGCATTCGCTCCTTTGCCTCCTCCGCACCGTTGAACTTCATGATAAGGCACTCGTTGCATATGCATCCAGGTCCGGGGTGCCTTTCCTTAATGATCTGCTTTATTATCTCGCGAGACGACTCGATAAACCTTCTCGGCTCTTTCTTTTCATCATCCTTTTCGCTCATAACTTACCTCCACTGAAACAAAATGGTCTATCTTTGCAACTTCAAGCTCGCCTATTTCCTTAAAGCAGTCGCCCCGTTCTTTGAAAATGTCAGACTCCTCAAGCCCAAGCCTTATTCCCTCTGAATAATCTTTGATCCCTGCCTCGTATTCACGCATTCCACTATAACAACGCGCACGCCCAACATAGCTTTTTGCATAATCCGGCCTTAATTCAATTGCCTTCGAGTAGTCGAGAATAGCGGCCTCATACTCCACAAGCAAAAAATGAGCAAAAGCTCGATTATGATAGGCTTCCGGGAAGGGTCTGATCTGTATTGCTTCCGAGTAATCTGCAATAGCGTTACGGAACATATCTACATGTAAATAGACATTCCCTCTGTTAAAAAAAGCAGTGGCATTTTGATTGTTCCATTGAACTGCTGTCGTATATTCTTTTAGCGCCTTATCGAATTCACCGATACTTTCGTAACATAACCCACGGTTCGTGTAGAAGTCAGAGTCCGGGGACAATTCTATCGCCCTGCTGAAATCATTTGATAGTGTAACATCAATTCTGTAAATTTGAATTAGGGTATAATCCTCAATGGTTTAAGGGAACCATAAAAAGAACAAAGGAGGATTATACCCATGTTGAAGAGTTTATCAAAGAAAGCCAAAAATGTCATTGAGGAAAACCTGTCCGCACTTATGGAACTTCCATCATCACTGATGGAACTGACGAGGATAGGGGCCAGGTTAATGCTTCAATCAGCCCTTGAGGAAGAAGTAACGGCATATTTAGAAAGAGACTGTTACGAAAGAAAGAAGGGATGTCTCGGAAGCCGCAACGGGTACAAACATAGAACCGTAAAGGTAGGAAATGGCGACATAGGGCTACGAATGCCCCAGGTAAGAGGGCCTATAAGCCCTTTCCATTCAAAGCTGCTTCCTCCCCGCCTGACCCGGATGAACGAGATTGAAGAGATAATTCCCCTTTTGTATATGAACGGCGTATCTACGAGGAAAGTAAAGAAGGCGGTGGGAAAGCTTATAGGGAAGAAAGGGTTAAGCCACCAGAGCGTATCGAGGATAAGTGGGAGAGTTGTAGAAGAGTTCAACAAGTGGAAGAAACGGGACCTCTCAGAGCTCAACGTAATCTACCTGATACTTGACGGGATAAGACTTGGCGTCAGGGGTGGAACGAGAGAGAAAGAGGCAGTCCTTGTTGCATGGGCTTTTTTGGAAGACGGGAGCCGTGAGCTTATTGGCGTATCCCTCGGCAACCAGGAATCATACAACTCCTGGAAGGGGTTTTTAGAAGACCTCACAAAAAGAAGGATGGTGGACCCCATGCTTATAATAACAGATGGTTGCTCCGGGCTTATCAAGGCGGTAGAAGAACACTTCCCCTCGTCAGAGATACAGAGATGCACAAAGCACAAGACAGAGAATGTGCTGGATAAGGTGCTAAAGGCCGACAGAGACAAAGTAAGGGATTCGGTAAGGAAGGTATTTTATGCCCCCACCTATGAGCATTCAAAAGAGGCGACAGAGCAGTTCAAGAAGAATTGGGGCAGGAGGTATCCCTCGGCTACAGAATGCCTATTAGAAGACATAGAGGCCTGCCTTACCTATTACAAATATCCTTATCGGCACTGGAGGCGCATAAGGACGACCAATGTCGTTGAAAGGAGCTTCAGGGAGGTTAAGAGACGCACAAAGGTCATCGGCAGATTTAACGACGAGGAGAGGGCGCTGACAATGCTTTACTGGCAGCTTAAGGAACTCAGATGGAATGGGATCAGTATGTCAGGGGACGCAAAGGCGATTCTTGCAAATATCAGGAATTCAAGAATTGAGAGTGTTGCTGCTTAAATAATGACCTTGCAAACCATTGAGGATAAAGCCCTGGAGGGAATTTACAGAAAAGAGTTGACAGTATCAATCATTTATAGCTTTTTCAAATTGCTCCAACTCTCTCAAGAGATTCCCGCGGTTATATAAGGCATCTGCGTAATCGGGCTTTAGATTAATGGCCATTTCAAAATCCGAGAGGGCCTGTTCATGGAGCCCCAATTTCTTATATGCATTGGCACGCTTGTAATAAGGATAAGCGTCTGCCGGGTTCGACTTTATGATTTCAGAATAGCTATTTATATGCTCCAATACCTCTTCGTCGTTATTCAGATGTTTCATACCTCAATGCCTGGAAGGTTCCCGGCGACAGGCTATATAAGTTGTATTTGTTGTATGTCAAGATGACCCTTCTGTCGCTTATTTGTGTGCGTTCCCATAAATTTAAATCACCTTTATTCTTCGCTAAGCCTCTTTTTGTATATCTTTCCTTTCTCAATATCTACGAATTGAACATCAATCTGGATTCCTTCCGTTTCAAAGATATCAGGCCACTTTTTCATCCCGGCAGTCTGATCTTTTTTTGTGACCTTGCTGCCTATAATGCCATCGGCTCCGGTCCATTTTCCGAATTGCTTGCGTATATCACTGATTATTCCTGAGTTAGTTGGGGCCATTAAATCAGCAAAATTTGTTTCCAATCTTTCAAACGTAACACTAATCACATCTTTCTTTACTACTGAAACTTTTTTATTTTGACTAAGTTCTAAATAAATCGATTCTCTAAAGTCTGCAGGCATACCTTCTGTACTTAATTCCGCGATTGCCACTACCTTCCAACCTTTGGACATAATTTCAGAGACTATTCGTTTCGCAGCATAACTGACAGCGCTTTCTAAGGTCGTTGAAATCACTGCGTTTCGGTACCGGTATTCAATATTCACATCTTTCTTTGTCCTGGCAAGCTCAGGAAACTTGAACAAGTCAAGTTCCGCCGTTCCATCAGGTTGAATGCTTACATCTTTAACAGGTCTGCCGTTTATTGAAACCATTACATTCCCGCTTGTGACAACAGCTTCGTTGCTGTCAAGCAACGCCTCTTCATTTTTTTTAATATAAGAACCCGTTTTTTTTGATTCAGTTGAGATGCTGCACTTGAACCCCTCAATTATCTGACCATCATGGGAGCAACTTATTAATGCCGCTTGTGAATTTCTTTTTATGCCCTCGGGTTTAAGCGCAATAGCCACGAGCAAAATTCCAGCCGTCATAACGGTGCCAAACATAACAAGGCCGTAAGTTCCCGCTGTCCAAGAAACTTCTTTTGTTGTCACATCTTCCATTCCCTCATAATAACGCCTATGTGTCTCGTAAGTATCTGTCCGCTCTGTCACCTTGATTTGTGTAGGAGAGGTTGCAGATATTTTGTATGACGTCTCGGTCCTCGATGACATTTTTTCGGTCTTATAAAGATCCCCCTCCCTGGTATGCCTTAGTTCTTGTGAGGCACACCCCTGTAGGGAAAAAGCGACCAGTATCATAAGGGAAATATATTTTCTTGGCCTAAGCATTCCCGTGTCCCCCGTGGTTAATAGCTTTGCAGATTTTAGCCTCTACTTTTTCTACTCCTCTAGTGAGACAACAGGAAAATCTTTCTGGCCATCCTTGATTACCATAGGATCGCTTTTATGGTTTCCCAGCTCAAAGCGGATAATGTAGGAATGACCTTTATCTAAGGGTACATTATAAAGAGGGGTTCTTCCTCTTGGTTTTCCATCGATAAAAACAGTGGCCCCGGAGGGTCGTGTTTTTATCTCAGGAACGATAAAGTGTGAAATGTCTTGCGGCACCGTGGTTGCGCCTATATTGGCACTTTCATTCGATTGCATCCGGTTTTCATGCGGTTGCTGAATAGCGTTATTGGCAATTTGGGGAGCAGCGTTTGAAGGTCTTTGAGGAGCGTTATTTGTAGTCACGCTTGGGGCGGGGGGTGTAACTTTAGTTGGCTGTAAAGAGCTTTCCTTGAGAAGAAGTTGGGAAACAATAATTAGTATTGTAACCACACAAAGCACTATTAACGCACTGTTTGAAGTCCAACTCCTGCTTTTTTTAAAATCAGTTTTAGCGGATGAAAGCGCAACTCCATTCACAAACTTAAGAAAATCGGGACACTGGCCTACGGGCTTAAGACATGCCGCTGCCAGTTCCGATGAAAGTTTCTTTACATCTGCGTCATTAATCCCGGCTAATTCCCTAAATAGGGCAGACTGATTACAATTGGCAAAATCCTTTTCTGTAAATAACAGGTTGTCACCGTTAGAGTATTTCCAGAGATTCATGTCATACGCCAATGCGGTAAGCGCCGTGTATATCGCCATCGCTGAGAAATTATCTGTTTGCTCATTATAATCAGTGGGCTTTCTCTTTGGGTGTTGATAGTTTGGATGTCCTACTTCATGGCTGCTTCTTCCCTTTAACCCCGGCACATACATACCGTCATAGTCCACAAGTTTCAACTCGTTATTGTTTATTAATATATTGCCGTGCTGTAAATCGCAGTGCGATATATTATGCTTGCGCAGCTCTTGCACAAGACGGGCAAACATCCCCTTTAAGGCTATTATACCATCCCGATTGCGGCAACTGACACATTCGCTAATGAATTCGCCAAAGGTCTTTCCGTTTGCCCATTCCATTTTAAGAATCGGAAGCTGTTTATTCCCCACCTTGATGCCGGTTTTAAGGTATTCAAATTTTACAAAGTAGTTGGAATTGATTTTATCTAGGTGCGATGATATCTCCCGATAACGATCGCTGATATCCGAAAAATGCTTGAGGAAACATCTTACTGCAAATGCATAGTTTCCACTTTGTAATTTGTAAACAGACGCAAAGTTACCCGACCGCACTTTTGGCAGTCCGAGGTTATTGGTTTCAATCCTGCTGACCTTAAGTTCAGTATCAAAAAAACAATTTTGCGGGTTCTGCACAGCCTGATGATATTCGTCAGGTTGAGGATATTGCATATACTCCACTCCTAATCGGGGATAACGATGTTCATGACAGTTACATCGTCATTTTTTATCGCATGAGCAGATCTCAGCCCATCAATAAATAATTGGAACTCTTCCTTATTCTTAATGTCATTCATCATTTTCCACGGTAATTTATTGTTCTCATGGGCGCCCAAAAACCACTGCGCAATAGCATCTGTGAGCAAGTAAATACAGTCGCCGCCTTTTAAATCACCACTCGATATCTCCATTTCTATATCATCATTTTTTCCTACACTCGACATTAAAAAGGGAGAACTGTTGAAATCTGAAGATTTCTTGATGGGAAAACTTTCAATAAGAGCATCGTTTCTGATTACAAACAGGCATGAATCCCCCACGCTTATTGACTCCCATTTCATTTTTTTCCGAAACAGGGTATAATCATTTATCAATCTTAGTCCAATAAATGCAGCATGGGCACCACGCTTAACTTTCTCCTCTGCATGCCAGAGGATTGTTTTAGTCTTTAACATTTCACACCATTCCGCCTGAGCATTGGATATAACCAAGTTCAAAATGTCTTTTAAATCCTTTTTTATAGCACCTTTATTATTAGAAAACCCGGTAACAAGCAATTTTGCCCATTCTTTAGAAAAGGATGACTCTGTGGCACCATCGGCAACACTAAAGAAAGGCTTTTCACATGAATAAGCATCTTCATACTCATCCAACGTATTCCCATTCTTTTGTGTTGCAAATATCCTTATATTGCTCTCACAATCATTGAGAGGTGGACTGTTTACATAGTCCTGCCTATTATTCTGTATAGACCTTTTTTGTTTTTTTTTCACGAACCATATCCCCTCATTCGGATACCGGAGCCGGAAACGGTTTAGGACGTGGAGCATCACGAGGCCGAACAGGCCAATAATCTTAATATCTGTGATTTCTGTGAGCAGCACATCATTCCACGCATTCCGGAAAAATCCGAACAAGTTCATCTTAAATTCGCCGGTCTTGTGCCAATATCAATAAATCTTATCAAGTCAACAAGGTCAGCATTAAAAACAAACCCTCTTGATTGATTTGCAACTTGGAAACCACTCTGCTGTGCCGCTTGTATCATCGCATCAGGAAGTATACTTGACATCTCAAAAAGAAGTACTGCGTACTCATCAGGCAATCCTGCCACAGCGTCAGGAAAAAGAATCGGGACTCCCTTGTGAGATGAAAGATGGCAATTCAAGAAAAGAACATTCCCGTCATTTGTATTTAAACCGCTTAAGTCTCTCACAATGGATATTGGATTGCCATCTGTAGATGCACCATCGGTAATATTTATTACTATCGGTGGGTAACTATTCATATGAGAAGATACCCATCTTTCAATGATCCTTTTTGCATAAGTTATTGCCTTACACATGGGTGTTCCGCCGTTAGATACCGGTTCAAACCAGATGGGGAACTTTACATTCTGCTCTAATATGCCACCGGCACCATCCGGTATTCTTTGACTGCGTACCTCAATCCTTGAAGGATTATTTGCCAAATCTTCTATTTTAACCAGTTCCTGTCCTGAAAACTTCCCCAAAAAAGCGGGTGACGCATTGTCGCCACCGTACCCTATAACCCCAATTTCGAAATAGTTACGCACACCATCATCTTTGGAACATTTAATCACTAAATTAGAAAGGAGCCTATTGATTGCATCTGCAACCCCCTGACTCATGGAAATTTCAGATGAACCGCCACCTGAGGGAGCACTCATTGAGCCGGACTGGTCAATCAAAAAAAGAAAACATGCTGGATTGTTACGACTAATCTCTGCCTTATACATAATTTATCCTCCTTTTTATTTAGTTCCTTTCAAAAAATATTTGTATATTTATTAATTCTGTATTGATAACCCTGCAACAAACCTTCCATCAACGCATTCTTCCACTCTACGACATCGATCCCGATATGTCCATCAGTACACTATTGCACTATGCTTAATGTGGATTTGTCATTTCAATGCGATCTATCAAACTTGTCATTTTCTTCCTCCTCCTTTTAGGTACAGATTTATGCAACAAATGCCGTTCTTACAAAAGCAAGTCCCTTCATATACACAAAATACCCAACCCCCGCAGCCGCCCCGCCCAAGTGTCCGAAATGGTTGATGCCGTCAGTTCTAACGGATAAAAGCAGTTCAGCGCCAGCAAATATTACGGCAAGCCATTTAGCCTGCATCGGTATAACTAAGAACAACAATACTTTCTCCTTGGGAAAAAGGAGTGAATAGGCTACAAGGAGCCCATATACAGCCCCGGAAGCCCCCAAATTAACGGCATTCGGCAGTATTCCAATTGCATACAAAATGAACGTCAATACAAAACCACTGGCCCCGCATATAAGGAAATAAAAGAGAAAATCCCTTACCTTCAAAACCTTTTCCACCGCCCCGCCGAACATGTAAAGGCCAATCATGTTAAACAAGAGATGGTTGACGCTGCCATGAAGGAAAATAGCGGTAATGAACTGCCATACCATTAGCCTTCCAACTGCATAAGAGGGGACAAATCCAAATGCCTGCGCTACAGCCTGCCAGGCAAGGAGTTGTAGCAGGAAAACCCCGACAGATATGCCGATCAGGAGCGCAACCCCTTTTGTCAGACCATTCCCAAATTGAACAGTAATCTGCCTATTGCCGTAAGTAAACTGCACCATGAAATCCCATTACCAGAACTTGAAAACCTGTTTTATTATCTTCGAGGGCAGCAAAAACAAAGTCTTTATCCCATTAACTAACAATTTTACCTTGATATGCGCAACAGCCCCATCAACAGTAGCTTTTCCAAACGCTGACCGCATGCAAAAAAGAACGGATCGCGTACAAAATATGAACCCGGCGATTAGTATTGCAATCAGTATAAAGCCGAAGAATAATACTATCAGTTTCTCCAAATCTCACCTCAAACAGTATTCCCTCTGATGGCCTTAAATTGGGTCTTTATGACTGAAATGACAAACCTCAAAATAAAGCCCAAAACACTATAAACCGCAGCTCTGTAGTTAATAGGCGTATATTACTTATTGCTTTCCTCTTTAGCTGCCTCGACAGCAGCACGCAGTGAACTGAAAGACCCACGATGTGGTTTGCCGTCTTTGTTAACGTAATATGTTGTAGAACTAAGCAGCTTACCAGGGATTTTGACTACCGTGTACTTGTGATGTTTGCCATAAAAAGTTTCAACAACCTCTGACATGACCTTATTCCTCCTTGTTCATTCGTTTAAACTCAAAAGTAACTGTAAAATTCTTACATGATCTTGAACTAACTTGCTTTTTTAAGCCTCACATTGCAGACATGTTGCTGTGCCCATGTATTTCTCATCCTAATGATTATTGAACGCAGGACATCCTGCCAATTTTTATCTATAGCCGCCACATGAAGGCGTGAATCATTTCAATGACCACCACCACCTCTTCTCTTCCAAATACGCACTTGCTGCATACACGAACACCAAGAACATGATTACACCGGCAGCTTCATACCCAGAAAATATCATGAGCAAACCGACGAAGGCGATCGCACACAGGGTGAGAAAAACTTTCCATGAGCCCCTAAAAGTGGCATCAGACGTGGCGGCACGCATCCCGACATCCTCTTTTTCAGCCTCCTCTTTTGCTTTTTCAGCCTCCTCTTTTGCCTGCTTCCGGTCGACCTCCATTTCTATGAGACGTTTAGGAAGTTCAGAAATATTCGGATCATCATAACCAGCTAAATACTCCTCCACTGATATGCCAACTTGGGTGCAGGCCCTTAATCGACATCTTTCAAGCTCCGCCGCACCGGGATTAAATGAGGGATGACGAAAGTATTCATCCAGTTCTAATTGTATCGCTTTGATTACCTTAGGCTTCGACTCTGCGCTTAATTCCTCTGCACGCAACTGAATATAAATTGCACTTGCGCTATCAATATTACCACTCGCCATCGAAAGAGCTTTGGCGTAAAGCGCATTATCCTTTGCACCGCTCTTTGCTTCCTCTTGTGCCCGCAGAAAAAATATTTTATGTGTCATGACAGTATGTTGCTCCTAATACATGGGCAACCCCTCTCCGCCCATCTTAAAACCCTATCTTCTTCTTTTTCGGCTCCGGCGGCGTCATTAGCCCGCGGATGGCGTCAAAGATTACTTTTATCTCTCCATCGTGTCTCTCGATCTTCCTTTCATGCTCAGCCAATTTATGGGCAAGCTCTTTATTTGAAGAGAGCATCTTACGCAGACGCACAAATGTTCTCATTATCTCGACATTTACTTGAACAGCTCTTGGACTGTTAAGCACGCCGAATTCGAGGGACACCATACTTAATTCCTCATCCCCTTTTACCTTCAATCCGCACCCCTCCGCCTTTCTCCTCATTCTCATCTCACCCCAATCCCCGCACCCTTCAGCAGCCTATTTACATAAACCCTATGCTCCCCCGCCGCTCACAATTTACCCCCGCCATCCTTAGTGCATTTTCAGCGGGAACCTTTCGGGATGTTCTATAATCTCGACAGTCAGGTCTACATCCAGATCCGGCCAATAAAAGTGTCCCGGCTGTGATTCTTCAACATTCAGAATTTTCCTGAGCGGCACGTCTTTGAACCACGGAAAATCTTCATAGGACATAAATAATTCTTTTTCCAGTGACAAAAGCCATACTCCGTTGCTGGAAATATGCGTAATTTCAACTTGCTCTATGCTTTTCCCATGCGTCTTTAAACTGATCATAATGCACCTCTATGATTTTTTCGATTTCTTTTAGTTGATTTCTTGAAAGGTTATAATTCTTAGACATCTCAATTTCCGGCTCTAACCAAAACTTTGCCTCACCGTCGGAGCAAATCACATGGATATGCTTCCTGTCTTCCTCACGAGAGAAAAAAAAGAACCGATAACCTTTTTCCTTTAATATTGTTGGGCTCATTGTATTCTCTTTTTAGCTCAATTCCGGGGACACCAATTCCGGACACCAATTCCGGCAATTCCGGCCGGCAATTCCGGGGACACCATACCTAATTCACCCACCTTGCTTTCCCGCAATTAACTCCCGGCCCTCTTCTATAGAGAGACACTTGCCTCATACATCCAGACTTTGCCCACTTCTTTAAGTTCTGTCTTGGTTTTTACAAGCTTCTCTTCAACTTCTTCCAGGAACTGCACGGTACGCCTATCATAGTACCGCTCGCCGCACGTTTTGCAGACAGGGACTTTTACGGGGATATAGACAATGTCGTTGCCGACGGGGAATTCTTCTTTTACGTCAGCGACCTTAATTTCATCTCCGTGACAGATAACGCATTTCAGGGTTTTTCCCTCTGGAATTAATTGTGGACACATACCATTAAATCCTGCGCTTCCATCTTCCCGCCTTGCTTTGCCGCCTCAGTCATCCTGTAAATAATAAAAAGTCACTTCGCCATTTCATCTCCAACCTTTTCCATTAAAAAAATCTTCAACAAGGACTGATAAGGCACATCCCGCTTGTTGGCCAGTACCTTGAGATGATCAAGGAGAGATTCAGGGAGCCTTATGGAGATGGTTCTGACGGACGGCTTCAGTTTCGGGAAAAGGGTTTTTTTCGCCTTTGAATAATCCACATACTCGGTAGAGTCATGGGCCGCCCAGAATTCGCGCTCTTCATCCTCGTTTTTGATTTTCGGTATTTTTTTCAATTTGCTCATAGTAGACATTCCTCTCTTTCTTGTTCATGTCCCTGGCGGATATGACCCGTATTTTCTCCTTCCTTGTTGTAAAGACCACAAAAAGAAGCCTTCCGTTGTCGGTCCTTCCTAATAGATAGAGGCGATTTTCCGCCTCCGAGTGTTTTTCGTCTATCCCAATAACAAGGGGTTCATTGAAAAAAACCTCCTCGCATTCCGTGTGGGATACCCTGTGCTTTTTCCAGTTTTTATTTATGTTCCCATTGTCCCACTCAAAACCCTCAATTTGGGAAAGCATTTCCAATCGCCCACCTCTTTGTATATTTTTAATATATACAATTTAGATTGTCAATATCTACTGTACTGAGATTTATTTAAATCCTCTCCCTGCCCGCTCTACCAGCCTTAACGCCCTCCGACCCTTTCATAACACCCCTCAATCCCCTCTTACCTTAAGAGGGGAAGCTTAAAATCATATCTTTTTCTTTTTCGGCTCCGGCGGTGTCATTAGCCCGCGGATGGCGTCAAAGATTACTTTTATCTCTCCATCGTGTTTTTCGATCTTCCTTTCATGCTCAGCCAATTTATGGGCAAGTTCTTTATGCGTTGAAAGGATTTCCCTGAGTTTTACAAAGGCCCGAACAACGTATATGCTGGCATCAACGGCGCGCTTACTGTTCAGGATGCTTGCCGCTATTATTGCGCCGTGCTCCGTGAAGGCATGTGGCAAGGCGGTTGAAAATTTGAGCTTGGAGAGCCGGTCACAATTTGTGACCACCTCCATTTTTTCATCAGGCGTCAGTTTGAAAGCAACCTGGCATTAAACCTTCAGCCCCACACCTGTCTTGACAATCTCTTTTACAAACGGGTCGTCCTCAGTAAAGTCCTCTGGCCTGTACAGGTGAAGTTCAAGTCTTGAGTCAACTTTTAACATAAAAGGAATCAACATCTTATTGTCATAAAATGAAACACCTGAAAAAGAAGGAGAGACGAGCGCAATATCTATATCGCTCCATTTCCCGGCTGTACCTCTGGCATAAGAGCCAAACAATACAGCTTTTTGGATGTCTATATGAGCATCCTCTACAAGCCGTAAAAATCTTTCTACTACTCCGATCGCTTCATCTGTAACAGCAGCCATTGGTAAAGCTCCTTTATCTTTGAAAAATATTCTTCAGTAAATTCTTTCGTGCAAAGCCTGTAAAGGTCGTATTTATACTCAGGATACCTTGCCTCAATATTGAAGCGGTTCGTCTCTCCCAATAGCTGTTTTTGCTCATCCGACAACGGCAAAGCCGAGCTTTCTGCCAGTTTAACGAGGTTATGTATCTTGGGCGGAATTTCCCCACTATCCCTCACATAGAAGGCCTTTAAAACCTTTTCTATCACAAGATGTCCGACAAATAGACACCAATCGTATTTCTGGTTCTGAAAAAGCGTCTCCGCCGCCTCAAGATCATGCGCGGCAGAAATAAGCCAGTATTCAATATGTTGTTTTTTGTTCATAGACTTTACCCTACCAGATTTTGCCTCTCCAAGCAAGAAATCAAGCACCTCAGAAATAATCGGGGCAGATTTATCCAGCCTTGTTCTACCAGCCTTAACGCCCCCTGACCACCTTTCATAACGCCCCTCAATCTACCCACAGGGCATAAACCCTCTTATCTTAAGAGGGGAAGTTTAAAACCCTATCTTCTTCTTTTTCGGCTCCGGCGGCGTCATTAGCCCGCGGATGGCGTCAAAGATTACTTTTATCTCTCCATCGTGTTTCTCGATCTTCCTTTCATGCTCAGCCAATTTATGAGCAAGTTCTTTATGCGTTGAAAGGATTTCTCTGAGTTTCACAAAGGCCCGCATAATGGCAATATTGACCTGGACGGCCCTTTCGCTTTTTAATATGCTGGAAAGCATCGCCACGCCCTGCTCCGTAAAGACGAAAACGTTCGGCGAATGCTTGATATTTGAACTTATCACAATTTGTGATAGGTCCCTGATCTCATCGCGCGTAAGGGCAAACATGAAATCAGGCGGAAAGCGTTCAATATTCCTGCGGACTGCCTGGTTTAGCACTCTGGTTTCTACATCATACAATTGTGCAAGATCGCGATCTATCATGACCTTTTGGCTTCGGATCAGGTAAATCTTTCTCTCGATTGCCTCTACCGGGACTATAGCCTTCAATTGAGTTCCTCCTCGCTTGAAGTCGTGTTTATGTATTTATCTGAGCTTTCAGATTTTATAAATGGAATGGAACAATAAAAGGACTTTATTTTGTAGTTACACTGTCCGGGAAAGGTTGCTGCTTGCATATCCACCGCCTTTTTAGCGAGATCATGAAGCTGTGCCGATTATCATACAGGCATTAGAAGGAGTCAAGGGAATCTTTGACGGCAGGGTCAAGATTGTCCATGTGAAATAAGAAAAACCCGGATTGGCAAGTTGTTGAGCATGTCAACAAAATCCCTACTATCTTGCATCAGAACAACTTCACTCTGTGCATGACTGACGCTGTGGTTTAGTTACAAGGAAGCTCCGAAGTTAGGCAATCCCTTCAATTTAGTTCAAGCAACAACCACCTGCAACTTCTTGACACCAGCCCTTAAATATCATAACCTCTTCCATCTATGGAGATAAAGACTGATTTTTTAGTGATAGGGAGCGGGATAGCAGGGCTTTCCTTCGCCATAAAAGCGGCAGAGCACGGAACCGTGGCCATAGTAACGAAAAGGGACAAAACAGAGTCGGCTACTGCCTATGCTCAGGGAGGGATTGCCTCCGTATTCGGCGAGACCGATACATTTGAGGCCCATATCAAGGATACCCTTCAGGCTGGGGCAGGCCTTTGTCATGAAGATGTGGTTGAAATGGTTGTGAAGGACGGCCCTGAAAGGATAAGGGAGCTTGTCTCCTGGGGTGCAGAGTTCACCATGAGGGAAAACAGGGAAGGTGCGGAGTTTGACCTGGGTATCGAGGGTGGCCATTCGAGCCGGAGGATAGTCCACGCCTCGGATATTACAGGGAGGGAGATAGAAAGGGCCTTGATTTCCATGGCCGAAAGAAAAAAGAACATAACCTTATATGAACAACATACGGCCATTGACCTTATAACCCATTCAAAATTCTTTGGGAATGACGGGAACAGATGCTATGGCGCCTATGTCATGGACAAGGGGAGCAGGGAAATCAATACATTTACTGCCGGAGTGACTGTTCTGGCCACCGGAGGCGCAGGGAAGGTCTACCTGTATACGTCTAACCCGGATATAGCAACAGGAGACGGAATCGCCATAGCTTACAGGGCTGGGGCAAAGATTGCAAATATGGAGTTTATCCAGTTCCACCCCACATGTCTTTATCACCCTGCAGCCAAGTCATTTCTTATCTCAGAGGCGGTGAGGGGCGAAGGCGGGATATTGAGGCTCAAGGACGGGACCCCTTTCATGAACAGGTACCACCCTATGGCCGATCTGGCGCCAAGGGACGTAGTGGCCAGGGCCATTGACACGGAGATGAAGAAAAGCGGAGATGACTGCGTTTTCCTTGATATATCACACAAGGGAGTTGATTTCATAAGGGAGAGGTTTCCCAACATATATCAAAGGTGTCTCTCGTTCGGCTTCGATATGGCAAAAGATCCTATACCAGTTGTCCCGGCTGCGCATTATACCTGTGGAGGAGTGGTTGCGGATAAGGACGGCAAAACCAGTATAGACGGGCTTTATGCCTGCGGGGAAGTGGCTAATACGGGTCTCCATGGCGCAAACAGGCTTGCATCTAATTCCCTTCTGGAGGGGGCAGTATTTGCCCACAGGGCCTCAATTTCAGCGATGGCAGAAGTCAGGGAACCTATCTCAATCCCCCCCATACCGCCCTGGGACGTAAAAGGGGCAGTTGAAAGTGAAGAGATAGTCGTGGTAACCCAGAACTGGGAAGAGATAAGAAGATTCATGTGGAACTATGTCGGGATTGTCAGGTCCGACAAAAGGCTTAAAAGGGCCAGGAGAAGGATAGAGCTTATTCAGGAAGAGATTGCTGAGTATTACTGGAACTTCAAACTGACAAGCGACCTGATAGAGCTGAGGAATATAGCCACGGTTGCTGAGTTAATCATAAGGTGTTCGATGCGGAGAAAGGAGTCGAGGGGGCTCCATTATAATATAGACTACCCTGAAAGGGATGATATAAATTGGAAGAAGGATACGGTGATTCATAAGGATGAAGGATGAAGGCGGAAGGATGAAAGAAAAGAGATTTGAAGAACTGGTTGAATTGATGACCAAGCTCAGGGGGCCGGGCGGCTGCCCATGGGACAGGGAGCAGACCCATGAGTCGCTGAAACCTTATCTTATAGAAGAGACATACGAGGTAATTGAGGCCATAGACGAAGGCTCCCCGGAGATGCTGAAGGAGGAGCTTGGGGATTTGCTTTTACAGGTCGTCTTCCATTCAGAGCTTGCGAGGGAAAAAGGAATATTTGATATATATGATGTAATGGACGGGCTCATTAATAAACTAATATCCCGCCACCCTCATGTCTTCGGGGATGCTGAGGCCAAGAGCGCAGAGGATGTACTGACCCAGTGGCATAAGCTAAAGGCAGAGGAGAAAAAAATAAAGGGAAGGGACTCGGTCTTGGATGGAATCCCGCCACATCTCCCATCCCTTCAGAGGGCGCATAAGATCACTCAAAAGGCGGCAAGGGTAGGTTTTGACTGGAAGCATATAGACCAGGTATTTGAAAAGGTCAAGGAAGAGATCATGCCCAAAAATAGACATTGCCTATATACAGTCCTCTCCCTTAACTCCCTACCGAGTTTTTAAAAAGATAGATTAGGATTTTCTTCTATACGGTGATTGTTTCTCTCGCTGGTTACCTCTCTATGTTTACATAAAGGCGCCGT
>JAUSKU010000076.1 GCA_030646755.1 Deltaproteobacteria bacterium | reverse complement strand
ACGGCGCCTTTATGTAAACATAGAGAGGTAACCAGCGAGAGAAACAATCACCGTATAGAAGAAAATCCTAATCTATCTTTTTAAAAACTCGGTAGGGAGTTAAGGGAGAGGACTGTATATAGGCAATGTCTATTTTTGGGGAACTACCTGACACTGGTCGACAGGAAGTACGATATAATATCCTCGGAGCCCTCATATCCGGTAGACCAGGGCTTTTCCCACCTCTTCAGCAAGGAGTTCTTTGAGCTTGCAAAGAAGAGACTCAATGAAAACGGGGTCTACTGCCAGTGGATCCCCACCTACCTGTTTACAGAGGAGCAGATGGCGATGATCCTCAAGACATTCACGACGGTATTCCCGAATACCACCGTCTGGGGGGTGAAGGATTTGGAGATACTGTTTGTCGGCATGGCGGGTGATAAGCCACAGCCTGTTGATGATATGAAGCAAAGGGTTGACGGCTGGCTTAAAGGACAAGGGGTTGAGCCTGAGTACAGTTTGTACGTGAAGAGCGAAGAGATTGAAAAGGCAACAAGCGGTTACACAGGCAGCATCAACACTGATGACACGCCGGTGCTGGAGTTCTACGCCGCAAGGAACATGCTGGTGAGGTAAATAGTGAACTCTTTAATGCCAAGGCCGCTCAGGAATTTTATCTTTATGGTGATAGGGTCTGTAGTCATCTTCTTACTCCTCTCATATATAGACGAATACGAGAACCTCATTGCCCCGTTTCTCGGAAGAAGATAAGACCTAAACCCTGCAATCGAATCACAGAGCCACAGAGGGCACAGAGAAAAAACCTTTATTTCCAATATGTTTCACTCTGTGTCTCCGTGTCTCAGCGGTAAATTTTATAATATGAAAAACTGCGTACCCCTTTTTCAGCGGCGGGGATGGAGGTGGATATCAGGCCCATTTACAAGAGGATATGGGACTTCCTGGGTTCAAGGGATTTATCAGTCTTCATCTTTGTGATGGGGATGACATATTTCCTGATACTGGCCATATTCGGGATAGTTGCCCCTCTGCCAAGTGTAACCAACATCTCGAAACTCCTTCCTTACAAGGTTCTATATATCCTTTTTTTTATAAATCTTCTGATCTGCGAGATCAAGTGGATACCTGTCATTATTAGAAGATGCAGGAAACCAAGACCACCGGAGACCGCGGATGAGATGGCGAGGTTCAGGGATAAAATAGTGGTCAGTGGTCAGTGGTCAGTGGCCAGTGGTTTAGAAAAATATTTAAGGAGGAGGGGGTATAAAATACAGGGGTCAGGGGTCAGTGGTCAGGGATCAGAAAACCCCTCGCTCCTCGCCCCTCGCTCCTCACTCCTCTTATATGCCTACAAAGGTCGTTTCTCCCCCATAGGGAACCTCCTCTTCCACATCAGTTTTCTTTTCCTTCTGATCGGTGTAGGCCTCAGCATCTTTTACCGTTTTGACGGGACCCTTCTCGTTGCCGAGGGACAAGGGATAAGCGGCGAAGATGCGGAATATATTTCATCAACCGAAACGGAATATGCATCGCCTCCGGATATCTCATTTAAGGTGGAAAAGATCACCCCCGCCTTCTGGAAGGATATGCTTTTGTTTACAGATCTTAAGGCAGATATGTCTTTTGATGAAGGCAAAGGTAGAGGGGCTATAAGGCTCAGCCAGCCTCTCAGGATTGCCGGCGCAAGGGTCACGATAACCGGCATAGGAATTACACCATTATATATTTTGAAAGATGATCAAGGGATGGAGCTTGCCCGGTCCTATGTTAATTTGAGCATATTCCTGCCGGGGTCTGAAGGCGATTTTCAGATACTGGATTCACCTTACAGGGTGCGGGTATCGTTTTATCCTGATTTTGAATTAAAGGATGGAAAGGGCTCAACCCGATCCATGAACCCGGTAAACCCTACCTTTGAGGTAATGGTGTCCAAGAACTGGAAAAGGGTGTTTAAAGGGTTTCTGAAGCCGGATGAGGAGGCCCGTTTCGATGATTTAAGCCTTTCTTTCCCTGAGTTTAAATACAACGGTATCTTCAGGGTTGTTTACGACAGGGGGTTTGTTTTTATATGGACGGGATTTATATTAATGATTGCCGGGCTGGCCTGGAGGCTTGTAGTTTACAGGAAGGAGATCGTAATCTGGGAGGAAGAGGGAAAGGTATCCCTGTCCGGCCGTTCAGACTATTATCAGAACCTGTTCGTATCCGAACTTAGGAGCCTTCCCAAATATGGGCTCTTCGATCTGTCCACTATTCCCGAGAAAGTCTAACTTTGCTGTAATCCTTTGTCGCCTTCTCGTAGTCCCCCAATTTACTATAACTATTCCCTCGGTTAGAGTAGGCCCTTGTATGTGACGGGTTGATTCCAATGGCGCGAGTATAGTCATCGATCGCCCTATGATAATTGCCTAACATGTAATAAGCATTCCCACGATTGGTATAGGCCTTAAAATGTTTCGGGTCTAATTCAATAGCCTTGTTGTAATCCTCAATCGCCTGGCTGTAACTATTTATCTCTGCATAAGCATTTCCTCGGTTGTAATATGCAATTGTTGCGGTATGGGGAAAAACCTTTATCTCATGCGTCCACAGGGTTATGGAATCGTACCATATGCCCATCTGATTGATCGTTTTATTTATCAAGATGCCTGTTACAAGGGTCAGGGCTATGGCTGTTACAATCCTATATTTTTTTAAGTAATCTCTCTGAAAAAGATATCCAACACCCAGCCCTATGAGAATAAACGGCCCTAAGGCCGACAGATAGGCATAGCGGTCTGCCTCAGCATGCTGGCCTATTCTGTAAAAACCTAAAAGGGGAAGAAGGGTCGGCAAAAGCGAGGCCAGATAAAATAACCAGATTGCCAGATACAGGCTGTTCCTCTCAGCATATAAGATACAAGATAGTGTGATTACGGATAAAAGCACGATAGGGCCTGTATATTCAAAACTTAATACATCTATCACTTCAGGATAGGGGTAAATTGGCGCCAGATAAATCGGGAATAGAATCTTTATCAGATAAAATGACACTGCTCGTATAACTACAAAAACAGAATCAACTCCTACCGGTTCAAAGGACGTAGGTGTCCAGTTTGAACGGGCCCATGCCGTCACAACGAACCATATAAGGCCTATCAAGAAGAAGGGCAACTTTTCGATCAACACGGTGCGTATGTTTTCATTTTCTGTCCGTCTGAGTAGGAAGAGATCTATAATCAATAAGACAATTGGCAACGAAGCCGATATCGGCTTGCTCATCAACGATAATGCATAAGAAAGGAAACAGAGAGTGTAAAATACCCATCTTCTTTTACCTGACACAGTGTTATATTTTAGGTAGGCGATCAGGCTTAAAAAAAAGAATAATGGGGAGATGAGGTTCCCACGGCCCATCACCCAAGCCACCGGCTCGACGTTTAGAGGATGTATTCCAAACAAAAAGGCTGTTACGGAAGCTGAGATGAGTATTGAGGGATGAGGGTCGAAGGATGAGGGTTGATTTCTGCATTCTATCAAGCGCACAACCAGGAGAAATACCAGAAAGGTACTAAAGGCATGAAAAACTATATTGGTCAGGTGGTACCCCAAGGGGTTTAGTCCCCAGAAAGCATAATCTATTGCAAAGGAGAGCATCGTTATTGGTGGATAACCCTCTGGAGTAAAGAGATATCTTATAAAACTGAGGTTTATGTCCCTGATATTCGGATTATCAACAACATATTTATCAACGTCCCAATTAACAAAATCGCTTCGAAGAGTAGGGAGATAAAGCACAAAGACTATGCATGCAATAGCCAAAGCCGATGCCATAGAGGTAAAATGTATTGGCCGCACTTTCACTGTCATTCCTTTCTTGCCAGCACTATGTGGGTGCGTCTTGTCGTATTTTTATCCATCAAGTCTTGAAGCAGATTTATGACTTCGGGTATATACTTTTCATCTTCAATTGATATCTTCCCCTGCCCGCGCAAATAACCAAGCACAACGGACAAAACAGATATACCTTTTATTTCGACAGACACAAGGCCGGCATCTTTAATGATGGATAGAAGCTCGTCTTCTGTAAAAGTCCTCAAACGCACACGGTTGTCGAGCAATCCTTCCAGCATGTACCTGTCGTGATGCAGCATAATCATATTCTGCACCCCGCCATAGAGCAGTTGGCTCAGCAACGCTCCCTCCCATGCCCGCTCCGAAGTCAAAAAAAGACCGCCATTTTTTATTACCCGGCCGCACTCCGCAAGACCTAACTCATAATTTTCGCTTAAATAATAAAGCGATTCAATGGCAAAGACTAAATCGGCCTTTTGGGATGCGATTGGGATATGACGTGCCTCGCCTTGTATCAGCAAGCACTGGGCGATCCATTCCGGATGACTGCCGTACATTAATGACTGGAATCGTTTAAGAGAAGATAAAACAGGGTCTATAGCTACAATGTGCTTGTATCCCCACCTTAGCCAGGGTTCTGTGTTGCGTCCGTCACCTGCACCCACATCGACAATGACACTATCGGTGTTTGCGGGCTTTATTCTCTCCAGATAAGAATGATAAACCAGCGTATCAAGGGATGACATGGTAAAAGGGAGCTTTGCCCTTTCCTGAAACTGTGTCCCGTTTTTGGCAGTATACCATGAAATGGAGGGATCGGCTTCATTGATGCTAAAGCGCAGAATTCCATCCTTCCATATACCAACTTGACCGCACTTAGGGCATAGAAATCTTTCTATATTTGTTGATAAGTTGCCTTTGCAAGTGGGACAGGCTAACATGTCCATTGCCCAGTCAGGGATTGGCCAGCGGCTTGAGTCTCTCATATCCCGGTCTCCCATCGCCATAAATCGCGGCAGAAACCATTTGCACCGAGGCCTTCCTTAAAGAAGACTACGCCTTTATTTACATCCGTAATTGATGCACTGGGGCCGAGATCAAGATACTTTATACCCTCTTGGGCCAATTTATCAATTATATGTGCAATGAGAACTGCTGGACCGCACATTTTTCTGAACTCATAACTTTCACAGATGTAAAATGTGTAAGCTGCCGACTTGTTAAGGATAAAGACAAGGACTCCAGCAACCTCCTCGCCTTCATGAGCACAAAGGAACAACCGTATGCGTCCCGGCACTTTTTTGAAAATATCCATGAGCTCATTCCTTTGATGGGTAGGAGTTGATCTGTGTCGCGACATGGTCTCGGTCAGCAAGTCATAAAATAAGTCAAGACCGTCAATTCCAACCTCTCTGGGATTTAATCCTTTCTTAAGATTACTTCTGACATCGTATCTTTTTTCCTTTGACAGAAGTTTATCGATGGGTAGAGAGAGAGGCGCTATAAAAGTCAACCACCTGTTAATCAGTTTGAAAGAGCTAAGTGTTAATCCGAAACTGACAAGATCATTAGGTTGAATCAGGTAAATATTCGGCGATATACGCATTTCTATGCCGTTAAGCCCTATCTTTTTCGCATACGATTTCAGCGCATCCAGGATACTTAAGGCGGTATGGAGCCTTGACCTTAATGATATAACAATCCCTCCAACAGATGCGCCGTATGGGGATTTTAAAAATCTGCGTCCGTCAGGTTCTGTGACAATGGCGGCAGGCAAAAGGGCAACTAAATTTTCATTTTGCTGAAACATCAGGTGATGCGTGTCGAACTTGCCTGCCTCATGATAAGAGAGGAAATCGAGGTCGTGGAACAGCGTGCCATTGTTGGATTCGGCAAGGAATTTTTTCCATTCCTCAGCCTGTTCCGGCTGATACCGCTTAATTGTTATTCCGCCATTCACTATTAACCTCAGATAATGTAGCGGTTTGTAATCTGTTAGCTGATATCCAATCCAGCAGGTCGAGAAAAAGCGTCCTCGCCCCTCTATTGTTGTTGCGGAGGCTGAGTAGTTTCTTATAATGATGGTAATACGGCTTGCTTTCAAGGTACTGTTCATTCGTTGCCGCATTGATGAAGAGCATGTTGGGATGGAACTGGAACACCTTAAGTCCAGGTTTTTCCAGGTGTAGATTTTCTATCTTAAAATCTGCCATACCGGATTTTAATTCAAAATGGTCGTTAAAATATATGGGAATTTCAAGGATGTCATATTCCTTCCATACAGGGTGAAGCCCTTCAGTTAGCGGCAGAAGATAGCTGCTTTCGTAGCGCAATCCTGCCTCATGATAAATAGGTAGCAGCAGCGAATCGTAAAAAAGGCTGTGAGCGCGCACACCTGTAGCCTCCGGGCAGAATGATCGGGTGAGCTTGACTATGTATTTATAGATTTCCGTCTCACTTAAGCCTTCAAACCTGTTTCCAACCTCCTGTTTCAGCCTGATCATGCTGTCGCCATTCCTGCGGAAATTGGGATGAAGTGCCAGCTCATGTCCAGGGGCGTTTATCCCCGGATGGGTGCAAAAGATAGTACCACTGATCCCTCTTTCATTGAGCAAGGAAAGGGTATCGTTAAGGACTTCAGGACATGCCCAGTCCACATCTATTGTGATGCTTATCAAGTCTGATTTAATTATCTCTCTGTCCATTCTGTCCGTTCTGAAACTCCCCCAGTTTCTCCATCACGACATAAAGGGGGCGGCGTCGCGATTCATCCAGTATCCGCCACAGGTATTCTCCAATCATACCGATGGAGATCAGTATGACCCCTCCGAGAAACAATACCGAAACCATTATTGAGGCCCATCCCAACACCTTTACGCCGTAGAACAGCCACTGAAAAATTATCAAAGACGCCCATCCCATGCTCATTAAGGCTGTAATAAAGCCGAAGTATGAGATGATCCTTACCGGAAGCTGCGTCATGGCGAACAGGCTGTCAAAAGCGGTCTTTAACTGCCTGCCGATGGTAAATTTAGACTTCCCCGCATACCGACCCGGTCTGCTGAATCCGACCTCCGCCTGCCGGAACCCCATCCATGCAATAAGTTCAAAGGTGACCCGGTTGTGTTCACTTAGCCTGTTGTAAAGGTTTATAACCGGTCTCGTTATCAGACAAAAGCTGCCGGAACCTTTTGACGGATGAGACTGGGACGCTGTCTTGCTCACTGTCCAGTAAAAGATGGAGGCCAGAAACTTTTTAATAAAAGGGTCCTTCCTGTCCTGACGAGTTCCCCATACAACCTGATACCCTTCCCTCCATTTTTTTATAAACTCATGGATGAGTTCAGGCGGGTCTTGCATGTCCGCAGCCATTAATATAGCGGCATCCCCCCCGGCGAAATTAATGCCGGCCGCCGTCCCTTCGTGGGCGCCGAAATTGCGGGAAAGCCTTATAACCTTAATCCTTTTATCATTTTCGTGGAGTTGTCTGAGTATCTCGAACGACCTGTCAGTGCTTCCATCATCGACAAAGATGAATTCCCAGTCCAGAGCAGTCTCCTTCCCTACCTCTTCCGTTAAACTTCTGTAAAGGACAGGGAGCGCATCTTCCTCGTTAAAAAGCGATATCACAATCGAGCATGTTTTTCTATTCATCATAATATCTAAACCCTACTTTATGGCAGTTGCCGCGATATAAAACAATGCCCCTGGAAACCGCAATACGGCAGACCAGATCCTTGTCAAAAGCATAATCAGCGCCCCGGATTCCGTGCCCAACTGCAAAAAGAGAACAGAAGCGGTTGCTTCACCCAGGCCGGCTCCCCCTGGAGCCAGCGGCAGGATGTTTGCCATAGTAACCAATGGACCGGCGATGAATGCCTGTGTCAGGCTGATCGGTGTTTCTATTGCATAACTCGCAATGACGTATGAAAGAGTGTCCAATATATTCCCTGCCATAGATATTAATAAACTCTTTGCTAAAAGCCCACCATGATAGACGCCAGTAGTCTCCTTCCATAACCTCCCAAATCTTCCAAGGCTTATGGCGTTCATAATATCCCATGACTTGGCAAACCTCAAACAGATTAATAAGGCTGTGGCTCCAGTCAGCAGCAAGATATTTGTCAATGCCATTTTCCCGATAGGCAATCTCCTGTCGCTATTCCTGGTTATCAAGAATGCGACAGAGGATAATCCACCTATACACAGCAAAGAGAAAATCCCTATGAGTCTGTCGGCAAAGATCGTAGAGATACCCTGAAGCCTTGAATTATCAGTGATTCTGAAGATATAGTATCCCCTGACAATATCGCCACCAGCAGCCCCTGGCAGGAACAGAGAGAAAAAACCGGATATCCATGACAACCTTGCAGCATCCCGGAACGAGAGGTTTATGCCGTGGGCCTCCAGAAACCACTTCCACCTGATCACCTGAATGACCATGCTGCCAAGGAGTACAGCCATGCCGAGGAGATGAAGGGCATTGAACGGCGCCTTGGTCAGCAGAGAGAGGTCGAGCCGTTCGCTCTTTAAAAGCCATGTGAAAAGCCCGACTGCTATAGAGAGCTTGAGAAAAACAACCCCCCAGCGCCTTATCTCCATAGTTCAAATCCCGGGCCAAGAAGTTTCGCAAGTCTCTGATTAGGCCCCTCATAGACTTTATACAATCTCTCCTTTATTTCTTCCGGCATAGATATGTTGTCTTCATCGTCAGCCATGTTTATTACACCTAAACCTTTCGCGTCATCAGGTCGCGGCCTCACTCCGAGAAATTCGTGCAAACATTCGGTCAGCAATTCCGGGCAGATGATAATGTCTTCAAAACGGATGCACAGAATCTGCTCCCTTGGAAAGAGACTGAAATAAGGTTCAAGCAGGTCTGCATAGAGCCCCCTGGAGAAGTATGCATAAGGGCGGGCATACCTGAGTTTTCCCGGAAGCTCCAACTCCCGTTTCTCTTCTATATCCAGTGCAGTAGCGAAGTCCTCTTTTTCCAGCCCGTTCATTTTCGACCAGAGATAGTTTGAAAAGGCCCTGTCTACCGGATTCCGAAGGATAAAGACCAGCCTTACATCCGGCAGGTGCTTATGTATCCTTACCGCAGCCACAGGGCTTTCTAAGTAATTGGCGCTTTTTTCGCCGCATATTTCTCCCTCCGGGACATCGGAGAACCACTTATCTGAATAATAGTCTATGCCCCTTTCATATAAGCCGTCCACCAGAAAGAACTTTGGCTCCGGTGTTACCGGGTTCGCCATACAGATATCCGGGTGCCTGTCCAGAAGATGGTAGAGCCATGTGGTCCCTGAACGTGGTGCACCTCCTATTATGAAATCCGGTAGACGTTTCCTGGGCATATTATCTATTGGCTCCCTGCATTGCGAATCAAATCGGCTATCATGCGAACGTCGCTTTCCTTCATTTCCGAAAAGATTGGAAGCAGCAGAACATTTTCCCTCGCCTCTTCGCTTTCTCTCAAGTCAAATATTGAATCTGAATAGGGCTTTTCTTTATGGGCATTCATGATACCCGGTCTTGTGGCAATGCCTTTGTCCAAAAGATGTTGCATCAGTTTATATCTGCTAATTGGTGCATTCTGAAAAAGCCTCACAGGATAGCTTTGCCAGTTGGTCTTTACAAAGGCCGGTTCTTCAGGAGGCTGTAACCATTTTATATCGGATAAATGTTTTTTGTAAAGCCCGGCAATTTCTCTTCGCTCCGCTATCATGATTGGGAGTTTTTTAAGTTGCTCTATCCCCACAGCGGCCTGTATATCGGTCATCCTGTAGTTGTAGCCGGTTACAGCATACTCCTCAAATACAACTTTTCTTGCATCATGTCTGTCGATATCGGATATGCTCATACCGTGATGTCGCAGGAGTCTGAATCTTTTATCATAATCGGGATTGTCTGTTGTCAGCATCCCGCCATCCCCTGTAGTAATTATCTTGCGGGGATGGAAGCTGAAACAGGCTATCTCCCCGTGCGGCTTGCCTATCATTTCCCACGCCTTTCCGCCGTCGAACGAAACCTCGCTCCCAACTGCGCAGGCCGCATCCTCGACAACAGAAAGCCCGAATTCCTTTGCAATAGACACTATCTTTTGGATATTACACGGCATCCCCATCTGGTGGACAGGTAGTATCGCTGCAACCCGCCCGGTCTCGCCACGGAAAAAACGAAGAGGCGAGTCTCCGCTTGCAAGACGACCCATCTGTTTATAATAATAACTGCCGCTGCGCAGTTCACAGTCTTCACGCAGACACCTCTCCAATCCATCCACATCCATGTTGTAGGAATCCGGCTCTATGTCAATAAAGACAGGCTCCGCCCCGCAATGCCTTACAGCATTTGCAGTGGCTATGAAAGAATGACTTACTGTGATAACAATATCCCCTGGTTTAACGCCTACCGTCATCAGGGCAATATGAAGCGCTGCCGTGCAACTCGAAACGGCGCAGGCATGCTCTGCTCCGACATAGGAGGCGAAGGCTTCTTCAAACTCCTTCACCTTGGGGCCCTGGGTAACCCATCCAGAGAGGACCACATCCCTGACGGCAGCAGCCTCTTCTTCTCCGAGTAACGGTTTGGCTATTGGAAGCATATTATTCCCAGTTGATGCCCTTTTCCTGTTCAAGGAGGGCCGATATGCCTTCCGGCCTCGACATGAACCATTGGATGGTCCTTTTAAGTCCGTCATTTAGAGACATCGGCGGCCTCCAGCCCGTCCTTTTCTTGAACAGTGAGGAATCCGCATGGAGGCGCAGGATATCGCCGGGTCTTTCCCCGACGTATTCAACGGCAGCTCCGGACCCTGTGTAGGACAGGATCATCTGCGCCAACTCCTTAAGAGGCATCTCGAAGTCGCTGCCCATGTTAAAAGTGCCGCCTATCAGGTCATCGCACTTTGCAGCGGCTATAATGCCCCTTGCAATATCCTCCACATATGTAAAGTCTCTGGTTTGAGAGCCATCGCCAAAGATGAGGATCGGCTCATTATTCAAAGCTCGGACAATAGACTTGGGGATGAATTCACCGGCGTCCCTTTCATGGTGCGATCTTGGCCCGTATGTATTAAATGGGCGGATGATAATAGTTTTAAGTCCGTAGGTTTTGTAATAGGCCCGCGCATACGACTCGGCTGCCAATTTGCTTGCACCGTATACAGTACAGGGGTTTGTCGGATGCGACTCCGGCATGGGGACATATCCCGCGGTCCCATATACCTCGGAAGTGGAACAATGTATGAACTTCTTTGCTCCGGCCTTCAGAGCTTCCTGCAAGACAAGAAGGGTCCCTTCGGCATTTACTCTGTGATTTTCAAAGGGGTGAGATATGGAGTGGCGGACCCCCAGGCAGGCAAGGTGGAATATCACTTCGATATCTTTTACCGCCCTGGCCGCATCGAAAGGGTCGGTTATTGTACCTGAGAAGAACTCAAATCCAGGCTTTTTGAGGTTGTGCCTCAGGTTGTCCAGCTTCCCGTTACTAAGATTATCAATAACGCGGACGCTGCAACCCTCCTCGATCAGAGCGTCTACAAGGTGCGAGCCGATGAAACCGGCCCCTCCAGTAACCAAGACCTTTATTCTTGATAAATTCATGATTTAATGTTGCGTATCCTTCTTGCCGGGTTGCCTGCCCAGATCTCATTGGGGGGCACATCCCTTGTCACAACGCTTCCGGCGCCGATTATGGCGCCCTCTCCTATGGTTACTCCTCCAAGGATTGTGGCATTGCTTCCTATAGAGACATGATTCTCAACTCTTGTTTTTGCAAACCTTTCGGACCAATCTTCTTCGCTCTCCAGCATACCTTCAGAGTTTGTTGCTCTTGGAAAATTGTCATTTATAAACATGACCCCATGGCCTATAAAACAGTTCTCTCCTATGGTTACACCTTCACAGACAAAAGTGTGAGAAGATATTTTACAGTTCTTCCCGATCCTTGCGTTCTTCTGTACTTCTACAAAGGCCCCCACCTTGGCATTATCGCCAATTTCACATCCGTAGAGGTTTATGAAGTTTGCGAGTTTTACGTTCTTCCCCAACTTGACGTTATCAGATATGCATTGATGGTTCATAACTTCACTAACTTACCTTTGTTTTTTAATGACTCATCCGATGCCTCAAGCATCCTTACCACTCTCAGACCTGCATGTCCGTCATTTATAGGTGTTGTATCATTCAATATGTTGTCTATGAAATATTGTGTTTCCACTTTCAATGCCTCTGTCCTGTCCAGTCCGGGCGCCCACATGTCGCCTGAGCGATATTTTGTGAGCAGGCTATAAACCCCTTCCCTGTTGCTCACATCAACCCCCTTGTCGTATATCTTGATCTTTTCATCCATCTCAAAGTCGTCCCATACCAGCATCTTTTCGCTACCCCCTATAAGGGTCTGCCTGATCTTTACTGGCGACAGCCAGTTTACATTAAAATGAGCGATCAGGTTGCTCTCAAAATAAATGGTGATGTATGCGACATCCGCCAGACCCCTTCCGAAGTGGTCAGCGGCATTTACTGCAATGGCAGCAGGCCTTTCCTTGATGACATAGTCTATAATGGAGAAATCGTGTGGGGCGAGGTCCCATATTACATTTATATCGTGCTGGAAGAGACCCAGGTTAACGCGGGTGGAATCGTAATAGTAGAGGTTCCCCAGGGTGTTGGCGTCTATGAGTTCCTTGATTTTCCTTACGGCACCAGTAAAAAGAAACGTATGGTCTACCATGATCTTAAGATGCTTTTTTTCAGCGAGATATATCAGTTCTTCTGCCTCACGAAACGAGGAAGTGAAAGGTTTTTCCACAAAGAGATGTTTCCCATTGTTCAGCGCCTTTCGGGCAAGCTCGAAATGGGTAGAAACAGGTGTAACGATAGCAACGGCATCTATCTCGTTAGAGTCCAGCAACTTATCGCAATCAGACAGGACACTAATGTGCGGATACTCCTTTATGGCCCGCTTTAGGGCGATGCCATCTGCATCGCAAATCGCTGATACCACGGCGCCGTTGCATGCGCAAAAGTTGCGGACCACATTCGGCCCCCAGTATCCATAACCAATGACACCGATTTTTAGCATCATTTTATTGTATCATAAATAACTTTGATGGTCTCGTAAAAAGTCCCAACGTGTCACCCTGAACGAAGGGAAGGGTCTCGTATTGTATTGAAAAGATTAGATTCTTCGCTTCGTTCAGAACTACACAGCGAAGGGCTCAGAATGACAAATTAACGGTTTTCAGGCTTTTTACGACTTCATCAACTTTTAAGCCCTTGCGAAATTATTTTCATGACTCCTTTTTTTAAATATAAGGAAATCCCTTTCTATGCTTGGCCACTAATGTTAAAATAAACTGACACTGGGGAAAGATAAATGAGTTCACGTCTGAAATTTTTGATAGCCTCGTTGTTCGTTGCCCTTATAACCTTTGTTGTCTATCTCTCCTCCCTGCAGAACGGATTTGTAAACTGGGATGACCATAAATATGTGTATGAAAACCCCAATATCAGGTCAATAGACCCTGCATTCCTGGTTTCGTTTTATTTCAGCAACTGGCATCCCCTGACAATGCTTTCTTATGCGCTGGATTATGCTGTATGGGGTCTTAACCCGATCGGGTACCACCTGACCAATATCCTGTTTCATACGGCAAATACCTTCTTGGTCTTTGTTCTGGCCGTGCGTTTAGTTGAATGCGGGTTAACACTCCCAACTCCCCCATCCCCCCTCTTTAATAAAGAGGGGGCCAGGGGGCGTTATCCTTTAGTTGCCGCTTCTGTAACCGCCCTCCTCTTCGGTATCCACCCTGTCCACGTGGAGTCTGTTGCATGGGTCTCGGAAAGGAAGGATGTCCTGTATGCTTTTTTCTATTTACTGTGCATACTCACTTATCTCAGATACACAAGAGAGGATTCAAAAAAGGCGGTCTTTTATGTCCTGTGCCTGATCTTTTTTATCCTGTCCCTGATGAGCAAGGCAATGGCGGTGACGCTTCCGGCAGTGCTGTTGATACTGGATTTCTATCCCCTCGGAAGGTTGAGAGGGGAATCTCTAAAGACGGCGGTTGTAGAAAAGATACCATTTATTGCACTGGGTATCACGGCTTCTCTTTTAGCGGTGTGGGCGCAAGGGGAAGCGTTGATCCCAGCCGCTAAGCTTCCCATAATGGCCCGTCCTATCATAGCAACGTATACCTTCCTGCTCTATCTCCAGAAGGTGTTATTTCCCTTTAATTTGCTCCCTCTTTACCCTTATCCCCGCGAGTTGGTTACCATTGATTATGTCCCGTCCATGATAATATTCGCCGCAATCTCTATCTATTGCATCCGTTCCTTGAAAAACAGGAAGCTGTATTTTGTCGTCTGGTTTTACTATGTTATTTCACTCCTTCCTGTGATAGGGATTATTCAGGTCGGAAGCCATCTTGCGGCTGACCGATACACGTATCTACCGAGCCTGAGTCTATTCCTTCTTGCCGGGCTGGGTATAGGACGCGTCTTTGAGGGTCTTTCAAAAAAACATTATCTGGCCGGCATCATAGGCATCTTGGTCCTTCTATCAGGGATTTTGATCGTCAAGACAATAAAACAAATAGGCATATGGCAGGACTCTATAACCCTCTGGTCCCATCAAATTAAACTCAATCAAGAAACGGTACTGGGGTATAACAACCGCGGACAGGCCTATCTGATGAGAGGAGAGTATGCCAAGGCTGTTAGCGACCTTGAAAAGGCAGTTGAGTTGAACCCGCTCCATACTAATGCTAATTATAATCTTGGAGTCACTTACGGCAAGCTCGGACGTCTTGAAGATGCCATAAGGCAGCATCAGGCGGCTATCAGGCTAAGCCCAAATAATCCATACTACCACAGTAGCCTGGGAAGCATATATCTTAAGCAGATGTGCTTTGATGAGGCGGTGCGGGAGTATAATGCAGCGATAGAGCTGAATCCAAACGACCCCTCATATTATAACTATCTTGCAAACACCTATTATAAAATGGGGCGCCTTGATGACGCCATACTTGAGTATCAGGCTGCTATAAAGCTTAAGCCGGACCACTACGTCTATTTTAATCTGGGGAAGGCATATCTCGCAAAGGGCGTGAAGGACAATGCGAGGGAGGCATTTGAAATGGCACTGAAGTTGAAGCCGGATTTTTATCCGGCCCGGCAGGAACTTGCTTTAATTGAGAATTGAACCCCGTTAAACCTGCCCGATTCCTCTGTAAAACCGTCCCAAAATATTTATTGACATTAAAGATTTAACGAGATATATAGGAAGACAAATTAGTTCAAAAATCCCTGTTGATAAGAAGGAGGTTCCAATGGCACGTCTCCTGCAATTCAATTCAATTCAATTCAATTCAATAAAACCAGCCTTAACAACGCTTTTAGTGAAACGCCTTTCCTGGAAATCATCTGGGGAGGCGTTTTTTTTGTGTCAAATCGGCAAGAAAGGAGGTGAAAAAAGGGTCTCTGCTTTTGAGATATGAATGTGGAATATAAAGATCAAAATACTATATTGATAAGGAGGAGTTATTATGAGGTGGAAAATATCCGTTGCAGTGATGTCGTTCCTGTTTTTATTGTTACCGCATTATGCTGGGGCGCAAGTTGCTATAGAAAAATGGATAAGAACATATGATGGAGCTGTCCATGGTAATGATAAGGTGATTGCCGTTTCACTTGATCCGTGGGGTAACGTATATGTGACGGGAACAAGTTGGGGAGAAAATTCCGACTATGCGACAATAAAATATGATACTAATGGGAATCAACTGTGGGTCAAGCGGTATGATAATGGGTATTGGGCGATGCCGGATGTGCCTTCTGCTTTGGTTGTTGATTCCTTCGGCAATGTTTATGTGACAGGGACTACTGCCACTCTAAAGTATGATACAAATGGAAATGAATTATGGGTAAAGGATGGCGGTAATGCTATCGCCGTTGATTTTTCTGGAAATATATATGTAGCAAAAAGTAGCATTGGCCCTTCCGGCGGAAATGATTATGCTACAATAAAATATGATGCGAATGGGAATGAGGTGTGGGTTAAGTGGTATGGCGGGTTATGGAGCGATTACCCGTTCGGTCTTGCTTTAGATACGTCTGGGAATATATGTGTGACAGGATATAGCGACTCTTCTTCAGGCGGCTTTGACTTTGCGACTGTAAAGTATGACCCTAATGGAAATGAATTATGGGCCAGGCGATATGACGGTGGTTTTGAGGATAGGCCTGCCGCACTCTTAGTTGATTCTTCAGGCAATATTTATATAGCGGGGCGAAGCGAAAATGCAGGGGGATGGAACGATTACACTACAATAAAGTATGATACAAATGGGAATGAGCAGTGGATTAGGAATTACGATGCTGGCTATGGTTACGAGGACTTGGCTGAAGCCATTATGGTCGATGCTACAGGGAATGTCTACGTGACTGGTTCAAGTGACAACAGTAACCGGGTAGCAAATATTGTTACTGTCAAGTATGACGTCAACGGTAGCTTGCAATGGACAACAAGATATGACAGCGGGAATAATGGTGAAAAGCCTTCCGCTATGGCTATGGATGTAGATAGTGGTATCTATATTACCGGGAGAATCCAACCTGTTAACATGCCGACAAATGTTGTTACAATTAAATATGATACAGGCGGAAATGAAAAGTGGGTGAGGACATTTGACGGAGGCTCCGCTGATGAGTCATCAGATATCGCTGTAGATGCTGCGGGAGCAGTATATGTAACAGGTACGACATACTCCGATATCGGGGGTTATGATTACTTAACAATGAAATATACTCAAAAAGGACGATAGCTACTAAGGAGTCTATTGATTATTTTTTACCTTACTATGTAAAGAAGCATTTCAACGAAGTACTGCGCCATGTTAGAGGATGGGTTTTTACAACAACCCATCCTCTAATTATTCAAAGAACGATACTCCTGAAGCCCCAATCTTTATAAAATCGGCCAGAAAACCCCTGGTTTTCAAGCCTGGGGATAAATGGCCGCCCGGAGCGAAGCGGAGGCCATTTGATTTCTGATGCCTGAATCCCCAGCCTAAAGACTGGGGATTTGTTCACTAACGATAGAAATATATTAGCATTATCACAAATTCAGGCCGCCTCAATGACGGGAAGTAATGAGGGATTCCAGTAGTTGGCGGGCAGGTTCAAATCCAGGTTTTAGCTTTAACGCTGATTCTAATTCCATTATTCCTTTTTCTTTAAATCCCATTTTAATATAAACTACTCCTAAACTGTAATGGGCTTCTACAAAATTCCCGTTCAGACGTAAAGCTTCCTCATAATAATATTTGGCCTCATCCAGCTGCTCCAGAGTATGATAGACATTACCTAAGCCGTAGTAATAGATATGTTCATCCGGCTCGAGACTCAACGCTTTCTGAAATTCAGCGATCGCTTCTGTTAGTCTTCCTTTACTTGCATAGATGCTTCCCAGATTGCTGTGGGCTTCTGAAATAGGTTTCAATTTTAATGCAGTCTGAAATTCATGCATCCCCTCATCAAGTCTCCCTTGCATAGCATAGATACGTCCACGGTTATTATGAGCTTCGGCATATCCGGGAGCTAACTCAATTGCGGTACTGTAATTTTTGATTGCTTGCTGATAATCTCCCAATTTAAAATAAACATCTCCCCTGTTGTTATAAGCCTCAGGATAAGCAGGGTTTAACTTTATTGCCATATTAAAATCCGCAATGGCCTTCTCATAATTGCCTAATTTGCTATAAGCGGTCCCACGGTAATCATAAGGAGCTGCCATAGTCTCGGGAAATATTGCAATTTCATGAGACCAGAGGGTAATAGAGTCCCTCCACACACCTATCTGTTTAATGGTCATGCTTACAGTAAAAATAGCAAGGCCTGCAAGCACGACCGCTACCGCCGTTCTATACTTCGAATGCATTTCAATGAATCGGGCTATAGCTATGCCCACAAGCACGAACAGTCCTATGGAGGGCAGGTATGTATAACGGTCGGCCGCCGCAGAGTTGCCAACCTGAATTATTCCGATAACAGGGATAAGTGTGATTATATAATAAGACCAGACGGCGGATAAGAGTCTATTCTTAATGCAGTAGGCTGTCAGTCCTGACACTAGGATAAAGGCCCCTATGTGCATTATGGTGATTTGGGAAGGGTATGGGTAAAACGGGGCAAAGTCGAGAGGAAGGAGCATTTTTGACAGATAGAAAAGTATCGCCCATATGGCTACAAAAAATCGGGTAGTAAGGGGATAGATTTCAAGCGGCTTTAACGCTCCTTCAGAGTATTGAGCCCATATGGTTATCAATGACGACAAAAGGGTGAACAGAAAGAAAGGCAGTTTTTCCACCATGACTCTTTTTATCTTTTCATTCCCGGCCTGGAATCTCTTTAACGGATAAAAGTCCAGTATCAGCAGTACCGCAGGCAATGAGACAGCCATCGGTTTGCTCATCAGCGCCAGTATGAAAAAGACAAGACTCAGGACATAAGGCTTAGTAGTCTTTACAGATACATATTTGACGTATGAAATAAGGCTTAATAAGAAGAAAAAGGCGCATAAGACATCCTTTCTTTCAGACACCCACGCAACAGACTCCACATGGACAGGGTGTATGCCAAAGAGAAGGGCGGTTGCAGAGGCGGAGATCAACTGAAAGTTTTGAGTTTTGAATTTTAAATTTTGAGTTATTCCACATTCGGTTAAACGTACAGCCAGGACAAAAACCAGAAACGTATTTGCCGCATGAAAAACAATGTTGGTCAGGTGGTATCCGAAAGGGTTTAGCCCCCATACGGCATAATCCAATGCATAGGAGATCACCGTTAACGGGTGCCAGTTGCTGAAGTATACAGATGAGAAGGCCCATTTTATAAAAGAGAGGTTTAATAAGCGTATGTGCGGGTTTTCGTAGATATATGTGGGGTCGTCCCAGTTTACAAAGCCGTTATTAAGGGTGGGGAGGTAGATTATGAAGGTGATAAGGGCAACAGAAAAAGCCGTAATAAATGGCAGGAGATGCTCGGAAAAAATAAAAGCGCTATGTTGTTGAGGATCGCTATGTGCTTGTGAAATAGAGGTTTTTTGCGTAGTAAGGTTTTCCTGCTTCTTTCTTTTCTTCACCTTGTTATGATACGTGAACGCGCCCTTTCAGTCAACCTAAATGTGTTGACAATACCTCTGGAAGGCTTATCTATCGATGGCTTTAAAGGAGCGGTCGGCCGCTTGTAAATTGTTATATGCATCAGTGAACTGCGGATCAAGCTCGACGGCCCTGCTGAAGTCCCTTATCGCATGGGCGTAATTTCCTGATCTGAAATAGGCGGCACCGCGATTGTTGTAAGCCGTTGCGTCGTTTGGGTTGAGCTCAATGGCCCTATCATGGTTCTTTATTGCCTGAGCATAGTCCCCCAACCCGAGATATGCGTTGCCTCGATTGGTGTAGACCTGGCTGTCCAGAGGGTTGAGTTCAAGCGCCTTATTATAATCCGATAATGCTGCCTGATAATTGCCCAAATCGAAATAGATGTTCCCCCGGTTATTGTAGGCATCCAGGTATTTAGGGTTAAGTTCAATGGCCTTGGTATAATCGCTTATTACCTCATCATATCTATTCAATTTTATATAGGCATTCCCACGGCTATAATAGGAGCTGTAGAAATCAGGATATATCTTTATCTCATGAGACCAGAGGGTAATAGAGTCCCTCCATACCTCTATCTGTTTTATTGTCATACTTACAGTAAGGACAGTCAGGCCTGCAAGCACGGCAACAACTGCCTTTTTGTATCTTGAATAGCCTTCAATGAGCAGGCTTATGGCAATGCCGGCAAGCATAAACGGCCCTATGCTAGGCAGGTATGTATAACGGTCGGCTGCTGCGAATCCGGCGACCTGCACGATCCCGATGACAGGAATAAGGGTGATTATATAATAAGACCAGACGGCAGTTAAAAGTCTATTCTTAATGCAGTAGGCGATCAGCCCGGATACGAGGATAAAGGCCCCTATATGTGTTGCGGTGATTTGGGAAGGGTAGGGGTAAAAAGGGGCAAGGTCAAGAGGGATGAGCATCTTTGACAGATAGAAAAGTATCGCCCACATGGCTACAAAGAAACGAGTAGTAAGGGGATAGATTTCAAGCGGTTTTAATGATCCTCCCAAATATTGCGCCCATACGGTCATCAATGACGACAAAAGGCTGAACAGGAAGAATGGCAGTTTTTCCGCCAGGATTCTCTTAATCTTTTCATCTCCGGCCCGGAATCTCTTTAAGGGGTAGAAGTCCAGTATCAGCAGGACAACAGGGAATGACACGGCCATAGGCTTGCTCAGCAGCGCCATTGCGAAGAGAAGGAGACACAGACTATAGAGGAGTGATGTTCTGGTTTTCGCAGAGACATATCTGAGATATACGAGAAGGGCCAGTAAAAAGAAAAAGGCGCATAAGACATCCTTTCTTTCGGACACCCATGCAACCGACTCTACATGTATAGGGTGGATGCCGAATAGAAGGGCGGTTACAGAGGCGGCAACGAGGGATGAAGGATAACGCCCCCTGACCCCCTCTTTATTAAAAAGGGGGATGGGGGAGTTGGGTTGACATTCTATCAAACGCACAACCAGGACGAAAACCAGGAAGGTATTGCAAGCATGAAAAAATATATTGGTCAGGTGGTATCCAAATGGGTTCAGCCCCCAGATGGAATAATCCAATGCATAGGAAATCATCGTAAGAGGGTGCCAGTTGCTGAAATATACTGATGAAAAGGCCCATTCTATGAAATCTAAATTTAATAATTGGAGATGCGGGTTTTCATAGACATAGGTCGGGTCGTCCCAGTTCACAAAATCGTTGTTCAGGGCCGGGAGATAGGTTATAAACGTGACAAGGGCGATCAGAAAAGGTAACGTCAGGTTTTTATTAGACAGGAATCTCATTACTCGTCTTTATATAACGTCATGGGGTTAGACATTGATAATATTTAAAATGATGCAGATGAAAGGATGGCCGAGATATTCTTTTCCGTAGTGGGACGGTAAAGCCTCTTTGGGGCCTCGAATTCTATGACGGGCCTATTGTCTGTGTTTAATCCGGCTCCCTTGCAAAATCTTTCAAGTTCGTTATTCCCGATCAAATATGCTGATTTGATTCGATCCTTATCTACTATCCCGGCCCGTAAAAGCTCTTTTTTTATTTCAAATTCAGAGAAGGCATAGTCTAAACGATCTTCGTCAATCTGTAAGGGATTGTTGGAACCCAAAATAATCAAATCTTCCTCTGAAAATGCCCAGACAGTCACATGAGGGAAAACGGTTCTGAACGTGTTAAGAAGGATCTTCAGTTCGGATGTATCGATTGTATAAAGATTAAACCATTGACATAATATGCCGTTTTCATTAAGCCTGTCTTTTACAAGCCGGAAAAACTCTAAAGTAAAAAGGTTGGATGACCCGGCTATCCACGGATTTGAAGGCTCATCTATAATAATATCATACTTCTTCCTGGAAACAGTTAAATGACGACGTGCATCTCCTATTATAAGGGATACCCTGGGGTCATCTAATGCATTGTGATTGAAGTTGGTAAAATACCTGTTAGCCTTGACAACCTCAGGGATAATTTCTATGCATTCGATCTTTTTTAGAGGGAACCTTTCAGCGGCTCCAAGAGTAACTCCGCTTCCCAAGCCTACTATGGCAATCTCTTCAGGATCAGGATGCGTAAGAAGGGGTAAGGCTGCTATCATGATTTGGGTTTGCATATCTGCATCGCTTGTGCTTGCATCGGTCTTGCCGTTTATTTGAAGGGACAGCACCCTGTCTCGCGTTTTAGAAACAGCAACAGTTCCACCCCTTCCTTCTTCATAATAAAGTAGTTCAAACTGGCTTGAAAACTTATCCAGGTCTGCCCCCATCTCAGGGAGCTTTTTCAGCCATTCGGCGTAGACATAAACCCCTCTGTTCAAAAGGTTCTTGTTCCAGTCATGGTTTGTAGCGCCGAAATACAGGAAAAATATAACCGAAAATGCGGGAACAGAAATCCTCCAGGTTTTCCGTAAACTTCCGGCCTGACCTATAAGGATGATGCCGGAAAAGAGGTTCAGGGCAGATATGAAGAATATGGTCTTTTGTACACCAAGAGCGGGTATGAATATAAAGCCTGTAAGAAAGGAGCCGAAGATAGCTCCTACGGTGTTAACGGCATAAAGCCTTCCCAACCCTTCTCCTATTGAATCGACTGTGTTTATGTATATCCTTGCTGCAACCGGGAAGGATGCGCCCATAAGTATCGTGGGGAGAAGGACGACGGTGAATGTAACAATGAATTCAATAAATATAATTCCCGTGAAGTTTGCAGGTAGGTGCCTGAAAAGTGCCAGAAAGATGGATGGGAGAGAATCAACCCTTGGAAGGAAGGTGACAACTGAAAGCCACAGGGAAAGCTGCAGGATTCCCAATAAAAGAATCTTGTCTTTTACCCTGTCTATATGCCTGATAAAGGCAAAGCTCCCTATGGCTATACCCGCCAGGAAGGTTGTTAGTATTGTAGCGAATGCATAAACAGAGTTCCCTATTACCATGGTCAGAACCCTGGTCCATGCGATCTGATAGGCGAGAGATGCAAACCCTGAAAGGGTCATAACAAGCAGTACTGAGAATGCTGCAATCGGTTCTGTATGGGAAATCGGGGCCAGAGGTCGCGACGTATCGTTATCCTGGAATGCGGGTGGTATAGGCGTTATTACTGAAATGGCTGGTCTGAGTGGGAGAACCCTTTTTATCAGATAAGCGGCCATGGCCAGCAAGATATTGATCGTTACTGCGATAAAAACAGTCCTCATTACGCCAAAATAGGGGATCAGGAGAAATCCTGCAGAGAAAGCGCCAAATACTGCCCCAAGTGTATTTATGGCATAAATTACGCTCATTCCCTCGCCCACATAATTTCGGGATGAGACATAAGATTTTACCATCAATGGGAATGTAGCACCCATCAGGGTTGCGGGTATAAAGACCAGGAGAAAATCCATGATATATCCGCTGTTATTGAATACTACAAAGGAAGTTTTAATATCTACTATATCGTGAAATGTGGAATGGATATCAGGAAGGTATATAATAATAAAGTAAAAGAAGAGGCTGACTATTCCGATGCCGAACTCTGTAATGGAATATATCAGCAAGGTGTTGTTTCGTCTATCCGCCCACTTTCCCATGAAGTAGCTTCCAACAGCAAGTCCTGCCATAAAGGCTGTGACGACGGCGCTTATCGCCTCAACCGTGGAGCCGAACACAAGGGTCAGCATCCTGGCCCATATAACCTCATAGATAAGGGCTGAAAAGCCGGAAAGGAAAAAAAGGGGAAGCAAAAACTTTTTTTGAGCTGGTAAGGCCATTCCTTTGCCTCGTTTTTTGGGAAAAACAACAAAGTGATAATATCTTTATATCAATTAGATATAATTGTGTCAATGAAAATCGTTAAAGATGGTGGTATATATTTGTAAACTATGCACCATGCAAACGTGAACGCTTTTGCAATTTATATGTCACCTAAAAAAGCATTTAGCCACAGATTTACACGGATTTGCACTGATATTTCAAAGACTTAAACAAAAAACAATACTCACCTTTTGGGTGAAATCATTACAAACAATAACTGTTGGTTTTGCTTAGAAGCACCTACTGTTGGTAGCTGCGTTTATCTGCGTGCATCTGCGGCCAATTGCAGAACTTAGATGTCAAAGTAATGACTTTTGACTTTGTAGTTCAAAAGACCGGGATTTGATGTTATCATTAAAAGCTAATTGCAAAACTATTCAAAACACAGAGGCCCTGGAGATTTAGGAGAAATGGAGAAATTGGGGAAAGGTAGAAACTTTGTAACTGATATGTATCCTCTCCTTTTCTCCATTTTCACCCTTTCTCCTTATTTATTATTTTTTCTGTGTCCTGTGGTTAAGGACTTTTGCAAGAGGCTCATTATTCAGATGATAGTCGCGGGAGAGGTGGCGCAGTGAGCGGAATAGAGTTCTGGTTTCTTATTGGGAGTATCTTTTTATATTCGGTATCCCTTATATCAGCGATGATGTTACAGGCAAGGTTGTCAGCTTTGATGTTGACGACAGGCCTGTTCTTCCAAGCCACATCAGCCGGCATCCGCTGGTATGGGATAGGGCACCCTCCAGTATTTGGCACTTACGAGGCGGCACTGGCAGGGTCGTGGTTTATGCTTCTTTACACTGCATTTTCTTACAGGTCTATCCATGGACATTTCAGGTTACTTATTTTAACAACCGTTCCTATTGCGTCACTCATAATCTTTTACGGTCTTACATTCAAGACGGAGAGAATACCATTGACCATATCAGAGAGGAGCCTTTGGGTTGACTTTCATGCCCTGTTTTCATGGGTGGCCTTTGGGAGTTATACTGCGGCTGCTTGTTTGGCAGGGGTTTATTTATTAGTGGTCAGTGGTCAGTGGTCAGTGGCCAGGGGAAAGCAAAACCTGGGACCTGAAGTTTTGGATGACCTCATCTTCCGTTACATCAATCTCGGTTTTATAACCCATACAGTGATGTTTGCCCTCGGTTCTTACTATTCCTCGATCCTGTTCGGAACATGGTGGCAGTGGGACCTGGTTAATTCCACGTCTCTCATCACATGGCTTGCGTATGGCCTTGCGATACACATGAGGCTATTCTACGGCTGGAAGGGGAGGAGGGGGGCGAACCTTGCCATTGTCGCATTCTTAACCGCAGTTGTTTCTTACTGGGGACTTATCTACTTCCCGCCGGGAAGCACATATCATGTCTTTGATATTGACTTCAAGTCTCATTAGGTAAAGGTAAAGGTAAAGGTAAAGGAATTTCTCTACCTCTACCTTTACTTTTATACCTCTGCCTCTATTTAAATGGAGGGCGCTCTGTCTTTATCCGGTCTTCAACAGGAGGGAGGTGTTCTTTGTAACCCTTCACCTTCTCATGTTCCAGATGCTCGTGTACCTTTTCCTCTCTTCTTCTTTCCCTTTTTTCTACCTCATCCTCAACCTTCTTGCTCCCCTTCATCTCCTGGTAGGTTTCTCTAACAGGCGGAACGCCTAAGCGGCCTGCCGTTTCCTTTTTTTCTTCAGTTTTCTTTGGCATACGGGTCTCCTTTAGATATTTTTAATTAGTTTAACATCTGATTCAAGATTTGCAAGGAGCGAGGAAAGGCGTAAGGGAATTCCTCATCACTTCAACCTTCGCTTTTTGAGACGTCCATATCTCAAGGCTTATAGCCCCTTGGTATACGAGCATCCCAAGGCCGCCTAATGTCTTGCGTCCGGCATCCTGGGCCTTCTTTAAAAAAGGTGTCACTGCCGGCTTATAGATTATATCTGAAACAAGGGTATGCGGAGGGGTTAATGAAAATTCGACGTCCGGGGCACCTTCTTCCAGCCCCATGGAAGTGGCGTTAACTACTAAGTCGACTTGAGAAAGGATCTCAGGATCTTTAAGGGATGAGAGGGGGAGGGCGGAAAAATTTATCTGTCTGAATTTATTTTTAAACTCCTCAGCGAGGGCCTTTCCTTTTTCCACAGTCCGGTTGGCGATAAAAATAACCGATACATCATTCATTGACAGGCCGGCTATTATCCCCCTGGCAGCCCCGCCTGCTCCTATGACTAATATATTCTTCCCTCTGGGTTCGAAACCCCCGTCTTCACGAAGAGACCTTATATATCCCATGGAGTCGGTGTTATGTCCTATCAACTTGCCATTCTTGTTTTCTATGGTGTTGACGGAGCCTATGAGAGATGCCTCTTCTGTCACCTCATCGAGGAAAGGGATCACCTTCTCTTTGTGAGGGATAGTAATATTTACGCCGGATATTCCGAGGGCTCTGATTCCTTTTATAGCAGTCTCAAGTTGTTCAGGTCTTACCTCAAATGGCAGATAGATGTAATTTAGCCCAAGGTCCATTAAGGCAGCATTTTGCATCAAAGGTGACAGGGAGTGTCTGACCGGATATCCGAAGATTCCAATGACCTTCGTTTCCCCGGTTATCTTCATGGATGCCCCTCAGGCTTTCCCTCAGGCTTTTCAGGCTGGCCGAACATTATCTCTCTTACCTGCTGTTTCAACCCCGGGCTTATCTTTGCCGCCTCTCCAAACTGGGTATAGGCCTCATCCGAGTATCCAAGCCTGAGGAGATGGTTCCCTACATCAAAGAGTGTGTTGGCGTATATGGATACCGCCTTCCCTGTATCAAGATCCCTGTATGGGTCTTTTTTGTATATCCCCCTCATGGCATACTTACCCCACATATTGATATCAGTCATTTTCATGGAATCTGTGCTAAGTTCATAGACAAGGCCCTGGGGGATTGATGCATAACCCTCTACCGGCACAGAATATCTGGTGGAATAGTCAATATAGAGCGGGTAGTTTCCGTAATTTTCCCTAAGCATTATCATGAAGACTGCCTCAGCATAAAGGTCATCTTTCTGTATCCATTGAAGCTGTCCCAGCCTTACGGAATCCGGTAATTCGTCTATATACCACTTTGTAGACAGGTGCGGGGTATGTATCAGCAAAACGCTAGGCTGGAACCTCTCCACCATCTGGGCGTACCAGAGAGGGAAAGCGCCGCTGTCACCCCATGTGAAGAGTACGGAGTTCGACGGCATGGTGGCAAGCTCGTTCTGTGCGTAATCATAAGCAATGAAATCATCACTTCTGTCGTTCCATGGATAAAAGTATGCACAGAGCGAGGTTGGAAGGAGTATGATCAATACAGCCAATACCGCTGTCATCACCTTTGATTCAAAAACTTTTCCGGCAAATCTATAAATGAGACTGAGGAGGAAAAACATCCCTGCCCCTATCCAGACGGAAAATATCATATAGGAGGGTGTGTGAAAGGATTCTATTAGAAAGACATTCTCGGGGATGGGGTTCCCGTAAATGATGATACCGAGGCTTAAAATCAGGATTACCGATACTGTTATGAGGACCTCCATCGGTTTTTTTATGATATAGGCTATTATTCCCAGGCACCCCATAAGGAGGCCCGCGCCGCTAAACTCATAGATTATGTCAAAGGTCTTCGCCTGCTGCCAGAAGAGACCCCAGGGACGGGATAGCTCTCCTTTTGGATACCCTTCCCTGAATATGACCCATTTTAATTTGGATATGGTGTCCGGGTCTCCCCAGTTGAGTTCCGGGTTTTGCAGGGCCCGCAAAGGAAGGAATATATATACCGAAAGACCGAGCATGAAGAATGCCAGGGAAATACTCCAAGCCTTTGCATCAAAGAGTAGGCGCCAGTTTGTCACGGCCACAACCAGAAAGATAATAGGCAATATGACAAGAAGGGTATGGTGATTGCCGAGGCCGAGCCCGAACAGGAAGCAAACTAAATACAAAAGACGTGAATCATTAAGTTGAGAAGTTGAGAAATTGAGAGGTTGAGAGGTTGAGAGGTTCCCATCTTCCCATCTTCTCATCTTCTTAATTTCCTGGGCTTTGTCCCTCCACGATAAAAGAATATATATGAGAAGTCCGGTTATAAAGGTATTGAGCGGGTAAACCTCTGCGATGATAGCCTGATTCCACAGGCTGTAAGAGAAGGCAAATGTTATAGCCGTTGCGAACGAAATCAGCTCTTGATACCTTCTCAGCGTCTCGGAAACCTGAAGGTCCTTTATGACTTGAGAGGTTATCAGGAAGACTGTCATGACAGCGAGGGAGCTGAAAAAGGCCGCCATGATGTTGACCTTATATGCTACACTGCCAAAGGGGAGAAAGGTCGCAAATTTACCCATCATTACATACAGCGGATATCCCGGAGGATGAGCCGGGGAGACAAGGAAAGAGCTTGTTATGAGTTCCCCGGAGTCAAAAAAGACCACGGTCGGGGCAACGGTAAGCAGATATATAAAAAAGGGGATTATGGCGGATAAAGTCAAGAGGATGAGACGGGTTCTTTGGGAGATCATTTATTAATCCTCTCCTTCAAAAGGTCTTTGTTCATAGCAACCATCTCTCCATGGGCCGCGGCCCCGGATGACATCCTGAGCCTCATTTCCTCTGGCATTCCTTCCATGTGGCCAAGCTTCTTTATAAGGAATGAAGAGTTCATCATGAGCTTCATTGAGGTAAGGAGGTATTCTCTCTTGAACTGGTCCTTCAATCCCATTATTTCATGCATCTTCCCCATATAGAAATCCCTGTAGCAGTCAACTATGGCCTGGTCTATCTCTTCCAAGGTCATCTTTTCCGGCTTTATTATAGGGTCTATGAGGTTATAGCGTTTGTAGTCTTTGACAACAATATACCTCTCCAGTTCAGCATATATGTCTGCATAAGGCCATGGCGCTATGGCAAGGAAATGGCAGAAGTCTGGGTTGTATTCTTTTGCCAATACCAGCGTATCTTCAATAGACTTTTTTGTCTCCGAAGGGAAGCCGAGGATCATGGAGGTTTCAGTTATGATCCCGTGTTCGTTCAGCAGCCGGAGCGCCTCCCTCGACTCATCAACCTTGACATCCTTCTTTATTAAATCAAGGGTCTCCTGGCTGACAGATTCGGTTCCGACGTAGATATGTATAATCCCCGCCTTTCTATATTTTGTTAAGATGTCTCTGTCCCTGATGATGTCTCCAACCGTTGTCTCCATAAGGAGGTATATCGGCCAGTTTTTTTCAATCAGCATGTCCAGGAAGGTTTCCCACCTATTCCTGTCGAGGGTAGGATAGTCGTCAGTCAGAAGGATTACATTTACACCGTATTTGAGGTGCTGGAGCTCTATCTCTTTAATGAGAGAATCCGGACTCCTTCCCCTCCACGACTTCTCCCAGAAAATCCTCTGGGAGCAGAAGGTGCAATCCTTGTCGCAACCTCTTGAGGTAGCTATCGCGCCGAGCCTTGACTTCGGGAGTATGAAATAAACGTAATCTTCCCAATCCAACAGGTCCCACGCCTGGGGAAGGCTATCAAGCTCTGATGCAGGCATCAGGGGACGTCCCGGTGTCTTTATTATCTTGTCACCTTTTTTGTAGGCTATGCCGCGGACATCGTTAAGGTCTCCGCCTGCTTCAATGGTGGCAAGGAGTTCTCTAACAGTTATGTCTCCCTCTCCTCTTACTATAAAGTCGAGATTCCCTTTGGAGAGATCAAACATCTCATTATACATAAAGGTTGAGTGTATCCCGCCTATTATAGTGACTATCTTCGGGTTCACCCTTTTGGCAGTCTCAATTACCTTTAAGGCGTCGGGGGATGTGCAGGTTATGGCAGTAGTTGCAACGTAATCAGGCTGAAGCTCCCTTATCTTTGCCTCTATCTCGGCATGTCCGACGCCCTTGGTCATGGCATCATAGATATGGGCCTCAAGGCCGGCTTCTCTTGCAGCAGCCGCGATATAGACCATGTTCAGCGGGACCCAGCGGCCGGCAACTTCTACTACGCCTGCATGGTATGGGGGGGTTATAAATAGGATTTTTTTCATAGCATCTTTTTCAGTTCTTTTTCGAAGTCAGGTTCCGTGAAGCCGCTTCTGAACCTGCCTGTCACGATCCCGTCCTTTGATATAAATATAACGCCGGCACCGTACGGAAGGCCGTAAGAGGAGGCAACTTTGTTCTCGTCATCGTATGCTACAGGATATGGGAGTTTATTTTCATTAGCATAATTTCTGATATTTTCCCTTGTGTCCTGGAAGCCGATCCCTATTATCTGCAACCCTTTATCTTTATGGTTTTTATATGCCCTCTCGACCAGAGGGAGTTCGTCTTTGCAGCGTACTCACCAGGATGCAAAAAAGTAAAGGAGTACAGGCCTGCCTTTTAGTTCTGAGTATGTAATCTGTCCTCCGCTGATCCCCTCAAGAACAAAATCAACAGCAGTTGTGCCTACGACCTCCTTGCCCTTACATCCATATGTTAATAAGAGCAACAATATCAGATACAGCAGCTTCTTACGCATAAAGGTTTCTTTATTTTTTCCTCATTATTAAGCCCACAATAAGGCCGTTGGTTATGCCGAGGAGAACACCGAAAAACAGGTGTATTAGAGGCATAGTGTCCCAGAACCCAGAGCCTGCAAAGTAGTATTGATTAAATGCAATTGTAATTAATAACCAGATAACAGTTCCGATTATGATAGGCAGGATTAATCCGCCCTTCTTTTCCTTGATAACCTGGCCGCATGTGGGACAGATCTTTTTTTCAGCCATATTAGCCTCCTGCAATTACTCCCTCCCTCTTGACGGGGGAGGGTTGGGGTGGGGGTGAACTGTCATGCTAAAATTCCCCCTCCCCTTCATCCCCTCCCGCCAGGGGAGGGGATGACATTAAACTATGGGTGTTGCTCAACCCATTCCTCACCGCTTATGGTAGTTTCCTTTTTCCAGATGGGGGTAATCCTTTTAAGTTCATCAATAGTGAATTCGCAGGCCTTAAATGCCTCTTTCCTGTGCTCTGCTGCGGCAACTATGAGGACAATGTTTTCGCCTATCCCTATTTTACCTGTCCTGTGGACTATGGAGACCTCTATGACTCCAAATTCCTTTATTGCCCGTTCCCTAATCTCATTGAGCTTTCTATCTGCCATCACCGGGTAATGTTCGAAGGAAAGGCCACTTATGTCCTTACCTTTTGAGAGATCCCTGGCGGTTCCCAGGAACACGGCAATTCCGCCGATCCTCTTTGAACTTTTTTTGACCCTTTCTATCTCCTCATCTAAGGAAAAGTTCCCTTCTTGTATCCTGACCATCCCTTCGCCCCCAGAAAAGGGAGGGATAAAGGCCACTTCGTCTCCATCCTTTACGATAGTGTCCATATCCGCCATCTCGTGATTTACCGCTATCATTGCATTGAAGCTCTTCAACACAGATTCAAAATTTGGGAACTCCTCTCCTATGGCCCTTATTATTTCAGCCACACTCCCTTTAGATAGGTCAAGAGAGATATCTTCCTTTCCTAATCGTTCTTTGATGACCGCAAAAAACCGTACTTTTATCATAAAAAGTCCCTATAAAGAAGGCATTTTAGGACGGTTTGGGGTTTTAGTCAAGAGTTATTTGCCAGTTGACAATGAGGCCTCAAGGTGGCATGATAACGGCATGGAAAGGTTTACACACTTTGATTCTGAGGGAAGGGCAAGGATGGTGGATGTTTCCGGCAAGGAGGCAACCAGTAGGGTTGCCATTGCCGGAGGACGGGTATGTATGAAACCAGAGACGTTGCAACTCATCCTGGAAGGAAAGATGAAGAAGGGTGACGTCTTGGCTGTGGCCCAGGTGGCTGGCATAATGGGGGCAAAGAAGACATCCGAGATTATTCCAATGTGCCATCCTCTCTTTCTTACCGGCATAGGCATAAACTTCAAGGAAAACCCGGTTCCGGACGATGACGGCCTTGTGTCCATTGATGTGGAGGCCAGGGTACAGACCACGGGTCAGACAGGGGTTGAGATGGAGGCCCTTACCGCCGTTACCACTACACTCCTTACGATATATGATATGTGCAAGGCCGTAGACAAGGAGATGACCTTCGAGAACATCGGCCTTTTGTATAAGGCTGGCGGAAAGTCAGGGGAATACAAACGTAAACCATAAGGCAGGGGCATGGCCCTTGTGCCCTTACAAAAATCATATGCCTATCACCGATTCTTACAACAGAAAGATAGAGTACCTCAGGATCTCCCTGACAGACAGGTGCAACATGCGCTGCACATACTGCATGCCGCCTGAAGGGGTAAACCTTATTCCTCATTATGAAGTCCTTCACTATGGTGAAATAAGGGAGATAGTAAGGGCAGGCGCCTGGCTTGGGATAAGGAGCGTCAGGCTCACAGGTGGCGAGCCGACGGTAAGGCGGGACCTTCCGAGACTTGTTGGCATGCTTAAAGAAGTTGATGGGATCGAAGAGGTAACCATGACCACCAATGCCCTCCTCCTTTCAAAGTTGGCAAAGGAGCTGAAGGGCGCCGGGCTGGACAGGGTAAATATCAGTCTCGACTCCCTGAGGCCTGACAGGTTTTTTGAGATCACAAGGGGAGGGGACCTTAGGGCCGTTCTTGAAGGAGTTGATGCCGCCCTTGAGGCAGGCCTGTCACCAGTTAAGCTTAATGCTGTTATAATCCCAGAGTTTAACGATGACGAGGTAGAGGATATGGCGAGATTGACCTTCGACAGGCCTCTACATGTCCGTTACATAGAGTTCATGCCGATAGGAGATTTGAGGCTGCATAAAGAGAAGAAGTTTATCAAGGCTGCCGAGCTTATAGAAAGGCTTAAGAAAGTCTTTGAGCTCGAAACGGTTGAGAAGGGAGCAGGTATGGGACCCGCCAAGACCTTTAAAATAAAGGGAGCTATAGGGACTATAGGTTTTATAAGCTCCATGAGCGACCATTTCTGCGGATCGTGCAACAGGTTAAGGCTTTCTTCCGACGGGTGGTTGAGGTCCTGTCTCTTCAATGAAAAACTAGGTGTGGACATGAAGACCCCTATCAGGGAAGGGGCTTCCCTGGAAGAACTTAAGGAGCTTTTTATGAAGGCTGCGGGAATAAAGCCGGAAGGGCATGAGCTGGACAGAAGGGCTGAGCTTGATTTTGAGAGGACTATGTCGCAGATAGGGGGATAAGCTAAAATTTCAAATATTGAGTTTGGAAGGCCTACCATGGCGGAGATAGACCTGGATGCCCTTGGCCACAATTACAGTAATATAAAGGGAAAGGCCGGAGACAGGAAGATCCTGGCTGTTGTCAAGGCTAATGCCTATGGCCACGGTGCTGTGAAGGTATCAAGGGAACTTGAGAGGCTCGGCGCTGACATGCTGGGAGTGGCTATTCTCCAGGAGGGGATTGAACTCAGGGATGCCGGAATCAAAAAGCCCATACTTCTTCTCAATGGTATATTCCAGGGAGAGGCTGAGGTTGTACTGAAATATGATCTTACACCTGTAGTTTATTCCTTAGAGACCATAGAGGAGCTTTCCAGCGAGGCAGAAAGAGCTGGGAGAATTGTTCCAGTCCATGTAAAAATAGACACAGGGATGAAGAGACTGGGAATCCTGCCCGACGACATTGAATATTTTTTTAAAAGAGTAAAAGAGCTTAAAAACATAAAAATCGAAGGTGTACTTTCCCACTTTGCCACAGCAGATAATAAGGATAGGGGGTTCATGGAGGAACAGTTCCATGTCTTTTCCGAAACTATAAATCAAATCAGATCTTTGGGATTTTCTCCAGATTATATTCACATTGAAAATAGTGCGGCAATGATTTGGGATGAATTCCCGGATTACCTTAATCTTGTGAGGCCAGGTATAACCCTGTACGGTTCCTACCCATCCATCTGGTTTAGGGATAAAATAGAGTTGAAGCCTGTCATGACCTTAAAGAGTGGTATAATTCAGATAAAAAGAATCAGCAAGGGTGAGAGTGTAAGCTATGCAAGGAAGTTTATAGCTGAGCGGGACAGCATTATAGGTGTTGTTCCAATAGGTTATGCCGACGGGTATCCAAGACATCTTTCCAATGTCGGTGAAGTAGTTGTAAGAGGAAAGATGGCAAAGATTGCAGGGCTGGTGTGCATGGACCTGATTATGATTGACATAACCGATATCCCTGAGGCAGTTGTAGGTGACGAGGTAGTGCTCTGGGGAAGGCAGGGAGATATGGAGAGCTTTGCCGACGAACTGGCCAGGAGGGCAGGGACTATCTCATATGAGCTTTTTTGCAGGGTTTCGGGAAGGGTGCCGAGGGTTTACGTGAGAACTAAATGTTAAAACTTTTTCACATACTCGGGGCAAAGATCATCCGCTTCATAGAAGAGGCGGGGAGGATTGCCCTCCTCCTTTTTCAGACCATAAAGTGGGCTGTAAGGCCTCCCTATGCCATTAGGGATATCCTTAGGCAGATGGAGCAGGTTGGGGTAAACTCCATGCCCGTGGTCCTTATTACCGCAACATTTACAGGGATGGTCCTTGCCCTTCAGAGTTATACAGGCTTCAGGAGGTTCAACGCGGAGTCCCTCGTTGGTACGGTTGTGGCCCTCTCCATGACAAGGGAGCTTGGCCCAGTGCTTACGGGCTTGATGGTCTCAGGAAGGGTCGGGGCTGCAATGGCAGCGGAGCTAGGGACCATGCGGGTGACTGAGCAGATAGACGCCCTCCTCACCCTGGCGACCAACCCGGTCAAATACCTTATTGTGCCGAGGTTTATTGCGGCCTTTTTGGTACTTCCGATTCTTACGGCCATAGCTGACATGATAGGGATCATAGGAGGCTATTTAATAGGGGTCAACCTGCTTGGGGCAAACCCAACGGTTTATATAAAGAGGACCAAGGAGTATCTGGAGATGGAAGATATATACGGAGGACTTTTAAAGGCCGCAGTATTCGGCATAATAATAGCCCTTATTGGCTGCTATCAGGGTTTCTATACAAAGGGAGGTGCCGAGGGGGTAGGTATAGCCACTACCAGGGCAGTGGTGCTATCTTCCATGCTGATACTTATTTCAAATTACTTTATAACGGCATTCCTTTTTTGATATGACTGAACTTTCTGAACCGATGATAAAGGTTGTTGACCTGTATAAGTCCTTTGGCTCCAAGAAGGTCCTCCAGGGTGCTGACCTTGAGATCAACAAGGGCGAGAGCATGGTAGTCCTTGGAGGGAGCGGTACCGGGAAGAGTGTCCTCATCAAGTGTATAATAGGCATCCTCAGGCCTGATGCAGGTAAGGTGTATGTTTCAGGGCAGGAGGTTACCTCTCTCAGGGAATTGGAACTGAACGATATAAGGAAGAAGTTCGGGATGCTCTTTCAGGGAGGAGCCCTTTTTGATTCCCTCTCCGTATGGGAGAACGTAGGTTTCGGCCTGAAGCAGCATACCAATCTTTCCGGCAAGGAGATAAAGGAAAGGGCCGTAGAAAAGCTCAAGCTCGTTGGGCTTTTTAACGTGGAAAACCTCAGGACATCTGAGCTTTCTGGCGGGATGATGAAGAGGGTGAGCCTGGCAAGGGCCATCTGCATGGAGCCGGAGATACTTCTTTATGACGAGCCCACGACAGGACTTGACCCCATCATGGCTGATGTGATAAATGAACTTATCATCCATCTGAAGAAGACGCTTAAGGTGACTTCTATAGCCATAACCCACGACATGGTCAGCGCTTACAAGATAGCGGACAAGATTGCCATGCTTTATAAAGGTAAGATTATAGAGGTCGGGACTCCTGACGAGATAAAAAACTCCAAGAATGAGATAGTGCAGCAGTTTATCCACGGAAGGGCAGAGGGGCCGATAACGGCAGAAAATATAAAATAGGAGTTTATGAGCCAGATTACCACAGAGGCCAAGGTCGGAATATTCGTTGTCATAGGTGTTGTGATCCTTACATACATGACCCTGACCATAGGCCAATACAAATTCGGGAAGGAAAAGGGGTACACACTCAAGGTCAGGTTTAAAACTATGGCCGGCGTGGACCTTAAATCCCCTGTGAAGATAGCCGGTGTTGAGATTGGGAAGGTTGAAGACATCCGCCTTTCCGACAACATGGCAGTGCTTACCTTAAGGATAGCGGACGGCCTCAATATCCCGGAGGACTCTGAGGCGGTTGTAAGGGGAACGGGATTGATGGGGGAAAAGCATATTGAGATAGTGCCAGGCTCAGCCCAGGCAAGGAAGTTGAAGAGGGGAGAGGAGATAGTCAAGGCCTCGTCCCCAGCGGACATGGACCAGCTCTTCTCCCAGCTATCGGATGTCATAACAGATATCAAAGGGGTTACTTCCTCTATGAACAAGGTCCTTGGCGGCGAAGAAGGTAAGGATTCCTTAAGGGCCATAATAGACAATATCCGGGACATAAGCGAAAACCTGAATATGGCTTTTACTGAAAACAAACTTGGCAGGATGATAGATAACTTCGAGGCATTCAGCCAGGACATGAGGGAGATGTCCAGCCAGAACAGGGACGCGCTTAATCAGACCATCGCTAACCTTGAGGAGTTTTCAAAGGTCCTCAAGGACAGGACCCCGGAGATATCCGACTCCCTGAAGCTCGCTGCGGACAACCTCTCCGATATAATCAAGGAGAACAGAGGGAATCTCAAGGACACGGTGGAGAATATAAAGACCGCATCAAGCAAGCTTCAGGACACACTGGACTCCATAACCAACGTATCCAAGAAGATAGAGAAGGGTGAAGGGACCATAGGAAGGCTTATAAATGAGGACACAACTTATGAGAAGCTTAACAGCACATTGACAGGCCTTGATAACTATTTTACGAAGATCCAGTCCTTCAAGTTCTTCATAGACTACAGAGGTGAGTACCTTACCAGGAGGGAAGAGACCAAGAGCTACCTGAACCTGAAGATCCAGCCAAAGCCTGACAAATACTATCTGTTGGGGATAGTGGACGACCCTGATGGGTACAGTACAACTACTGACAGAGTAACCACAACTAATGGGACTACCCTTGCCACCCACGAAGAGAAGACATCGGACAGGCTCAAGTTCAATGCCCAGATTGCCAAGAGGTACTATGACCTGACTGTAAGAGGTGGGATCGTCGAATCTACCGGAGGGGTGGGTGCTGACTACCATCTGTTCAGGGACAGGGTGAAGCTCTCTCTAGATGCATGGGATTTCAACAGAGAGTCTACCCCCCGCCTCAAGGCATCGGCCAGCTATGATTTCTTCAAACACCTGTTTTTAGTGGGCGGGGGTGATGACATTGCCAACAATGACAGGCGTTCTGTGTTCGTCGGAGGCGGGATAAAGTTTGAGGATGATGACCTTAAATACCTGCTTACCAGTGGTGTGCCGACGGGGAAATAAGGTAGATACGTAACATGTTATGTCTCTACATATAAAAGGGGAGGTTTTTATGTCGATAATATTTTCAGGGAAGGAACTTCTGGAGATAGCCATCCAGATCGAAAAAAACGGGGCTGCCTTTTACGGCAAAGCCGCTACTAAGGTCTCTGACGGCAAGGCCAGAGAGCTGATAGTTTGGCTTGCAGGTGAGGAAAAGAACCATATAAAGAGGTTTCAGGGAATATTGTCGAGATTCAGTACAGGAGATTCGGATTTATCTCCTGCGGAAGTCGAGGAGTATACCCTTTATCTCAAGGCCCTGGCAGATGCGAGGGTATTTACCACCGAACTTAAAGCGGAAGAGGCTGCCCTTGAGATAAAAAGCGAAAAAGATGCCATAGATATGGCCATCGAGTTTGAGAAGGACTCGATACTCTTTCTTCAAGGGATGAAGCCTCTGATAAATAAAGGCGATATTGCCGCAGTTGATGAACTCGTACGGGAAGAGATGCTGCATCTTAAAAAGCTTGTGGAACTTAAGAGGTAGGAGGATAAAATGGCCGTTATAAAGAGGGCTCTTATCAGTCTTTCTGACAAGAAGGGAATAATTGATTTTGCCAAGGGGCTTTCAGAGTTAGGGGTTGAGATCCTTTCCACCGGAGGGACTGCAAAGCTGATCAGGGAAAACGGGATAAAGGTGACTGATGTCTCTGATTACACAGGTTTCCCTGAGATGATGGACGGGAGGCTGAAGACCCTTCATCCGAAGATCCACGGCGGTCTCCTTGGGATGAGGGACAACCCGGAGCATGTGAAGGACATGGAGGAGCACGGTATAAAGCCCATCGATATGGTGGTGGTGAACCTTTATCCTTTTGAGGCGACCATCTCAAAAGGGTGCACCTTCGAAGAGGCCATAGAGAATATAGATATAGGCGGGCCTACCATGCTGCGTTCTGCTGCCAAAAACCACAAGGATGTGGCTGTGGTTACCGATCCCGATGACTACCACGTCATCCTCGATGAGCTTAAAAAGAGCGGAGGTCACCTTTCTTCCGATACCCACTTCAGGCTGGCAAAGAAGGTATTTGAACTTACTGCCAGATATGACGGCGCCATTTCCAACTATCTCGGTAGACTTGAGGAAAGAAGGCCTGAGAAGAAGTTCCCTGAAACCCTTACGTTGCAATATAAAAAGGCCCAGGATCTGAGGTACGGGGAAAATCCCCACCAGGGCGCAGCCTTTTACGTGGAAAGGGAGAGCGGAGAGCCTTGCGTATCCAACTCAAGACAGCTTCAGGGGAAGGAGCTTTCGTTCAACAATATCCTGGACCTGGATGCAGCCTTCGAGACGGTCAAGGAGTTCCCTGAGATAGCGGCTGTTGTGATAAAGCATACAAACCCCTGCGGTGTAGCCATTTCCGGCAGTAACCCGGCAGATGCCTATAGAAAGGCCAGGGCTGGTGATCCTGTATCCTCCTTCGGAGGTGTAGCCGGTTTTAACAGGATCGTTGATGAGGAGACAGCCCAGGAGGTAACATCAACCTTCATGGAAGCGGTGATTGCACCTGGATTTTCCCCTGAGGCACTGGAGATATTCAAGGGGAGCAAGAATCTCAGACTCCTTCAGGCCCCCATATTCACGAAATACCATCCAGGCGGGATGGACATAAAGAAGGTGGTTGGCGGAATCCTTGTCCAGGACAGGGACCTTGGAAGCCTTGAAGAAAAAGACCTAAAGGTCGTTACAAGAAGAAAGCCAACCGATGAAGAGCTTAAGGCCCTTCTCTTTGCATGGAAGGTTTGCAAGCATGTAAAGTCCAATGCCATAGTGTATGCATTCGAGGACAGGACGGTCGGCATAGGGGCTGGCCAGATGTCGAGGGTTGATTCATCAAAGATCGCGGCTATAAAGGCCCACTCTGGCCTGAAAGGTTCCGTTGTGGCCTCCGATGCCTTTTTCCCTTTCAGGGACGGTGTGGATACAGCCGCAGAGGCAGGGGCAACGGCCATCATCCAGCCTGGCGGCTCTATAAGGGACAACGAGGTGATAGAGGCAGCCAACGAGCATGGTCTGGCGATGGTATTTACAGGTATGAGGCATTTCAGGCATTGATGCAAAAAGCGATGGAGACTTCTGATAAGGGGACTGTTCCCGCCTCAAAAGATCCCTGGCCATTAATCATATTTATAATAGCTCTTTCCATCCGCCTTATTTATATCATCGAGATCAGAGACCATCCTTTTTTAACAAATCCGCAACTGGATTCTCAATATTACGACGACTGGGCATGGGGGATTGCTCAAGGTAATTGGATAGGAGGCGACAAGGTCTACTGGGCTTCCCCTTTCTATGCCTATTTTCTCGCCATAGTTTATCACATCTTTGGGCATAATTACTTAGTTGTAGGGGTTTTACAGGTGTTCTTGGGCTCCGTTACCTGGATGGTGACATATTGGATAGGTGAGGAGCTTTTCAGTAAAAGGGTAGGCAGAATAGCCGGACTCATAGGGGCCTTTTATTCATATTCCATATTCATGGATGGAGAGTTATTAAAGAATTCGCTGGCTGCATTTACTACGACTCTTGCCATCCTGTTGGTGCTTAAGGCGAAAAAAAAAGATTCTTCAACCCTCTGGTTAATCTCAGGCATTGTTCTTGGTCTAACAGTCCTTAGTCAGCCGAATGTCCTCCTTTTTATCCCTTTATTTATATTATGGGGGGTTGACTGGAAAAGGAAGGGAAAAAAGGATTTAGCATCAATATGCGCCTTCATTCTTGGAACTGTGCTTATAATATCTCCAGCCACGATACGGAATTACATTGTTGAAAGAGATTTTGTGCTCGTCACTTACAATGGCGGAATAAATTTTTTCCAAGGAAACAATATTGAATCAGACGGCGGGGCGCTAACAAGCAATCTGTACAAATTGATTCCACAACGGGAGGAGGAGAGAACGAGAGGGGTTCCGGAAAAGTTATTAGGGAGAAAGCTTAAATCTTCGGAAATATCAAATTATTGGTTCTCTTTAGGCAAAAGGTTTATTTATGAAAAACCGGCAGCATTTGTCAGACTTACCTTCAAAAAGTTTCTCTTGTTTTGGAACTGGTATGAGGTTCCGAATAATGTGGATTATTACTTTGTTAAACACTCTTCCACAGTCCTGAGTTTACCTCTGATTTCATTCGGCATTATTTCACCTTTTGTCATTATAGGATTGTTTCTTTCCCTCGGAAACTGGAGGGGGCACCTCCTGAGTTATGGGATAGTCTTGATCTTCATGTTTACCCTGGTTTTATTCTATATAATCGGCAGGTTCCGGCTCCCTATAGTTCCATTCCTCTGTGTTTATGCGGCATTCTCCATAGATAGGTCATATGCATATTTTAAAGAAAGAGACTACAAAAAAACATTTATTGTCATCCTATCTATTATGCTAATGGGCGTAGTTGCCAACCTAAACATACTTAGATATCCACCTGAACATTCTCAGAAGATATTGGGAAATATATATATGAAGAATGGTATGTATCGGGAAGCTGTATCAGAATATAGAAATGCTCTGAAAGCCTTTCCATTCGATGGCTTACTAAGGTTATCGTATGCCAGCAGCCTGGAAAAAGCGGGCTTTAAGGGCGAGGCCCTTGAGGAATATAGGGGGCTTCTTTCTTTCGAGTTGGATCTGGTGACCAAGGCCAAGATTAATTCGGTCATCGGCTCTATCCTTTTGGGAAATGATGATAGGAAGGGGGCGGAAAAGGCATATGTGGAGGCCTTACGTCTGGACGACACGCAGGCCGAGGCCCTTAACAATCTGGCATGGCTTTATCTTAATGATGGAAAGAGATTAGAGGATGCAAGGAAATATGCGGAAAAAGCATTAGGAATAGAGCCCGATACCCCGGAATATATGGATACCTTGGGTATGGTATTATTGAAGGAAGGCAATAAATTAAGAGCTATTAAAATGTTTAAACAGGCACTGGAAATAAAACCTGATTCTATAGAGTATAGAGAACACCTTAATGAGGCCGTAAACAAATAAGATATGGGCAATGAAAAACCCAGAAATGTCATCATAGGATTGATATTGTCCCTCTGCAGTATCTCCTTGTTCTTTGTTGTGGCAGAGATTGCCGTACGTTTTCTCTATCCAGGCATTGTTCCGACTACGATGTATGACTGGAGCTTAAGGCACGCAGGGTACACCCTTCAAAAACCGCCCAATACCTTTAGAATTGTTGTTCTCGGAGATTCTTTCACCTTCGGCATGGGGGTAAAAAAGGAAGAGACATTTGCGTACAGGCTGGAATCGTTGCTTAACAGCAAAAGCTCGGAAACCAGGGTTGAGGTAATAAATTTAGGGTTCCTTGACCTAAATACTGTTCAGGAGTTGATTGTTCTTACACAAAAGGGATTGAACCCTTCAACGTGGTCGGTAGATTCCGGATATTATGGGTTAGCATATCAACCCGACATGGTCTTGGTAGAATATACATTGAACGATGTAACATCTACAAAACGGTTTCTTTTGGAGGACCTGCTGCCAAACCAACGCAGATTTAAAAATGGTCATCTAGCCATTCAATATAATTCTGGGCCATATGCCTTGCCCCTCCCTAATAGAATTGATATGTTCTTAACCAACAATTCCAGATTTTACCTGTTTTTTCTGGGTAGATACACCCAAATACTGGCCCGCCTTGGACTGCGAGAAGGGGGGAATTCAGCCATAGTGGATACTATAGAAAAGTACAATGAAAATTATCCTGGATGGATATATGTAAAACAAGCCCTATACGGGATGGCCAATATTGCTAAACAAAAAGAAATCCCTATTGTCTTGATAGCCTATCCCTATATGGAACTTTTAGATAAATATCCTTATAAAATGGTACATAAAAAAGTCTGCGATACGGCTAATACGTTAGGTTTTTACACCCATGACCTGCTGCCGGCATTTGAAGGGCTGGATGTTGAATCTCTTCGAGTCAATCTCATTGATCATCACCCCAACGCCAGATCTCATGAAATAGCTGCTGCTGATATATTTACATACCTCAAGAAGGAAAGGTTGGCTCCACGGTAGCAATAGAGGATCGTCAGGAGATTAAAGAAGGGAAAAAGAAGGAGGCTGCAAAGCTTTTCAGAAAAGCCCTGGCAATAAAGCCTAAAGTCGTGGATATGTATGAACACTTGAGAGAGGCTGAGAGAATGGATCAAAGGAAGAAATAATGGCGGAAATATTAAGTAAGGCAAGCAAGAAGAAATTTCTGCTAAGTTTAAAGGGGCCATTCCCTATCCTTGTGCCTATCATTATAACTGGGATAATGCTTTACGTTACCGGGTTAATTCCTGAGATCGGAAAGTGGTATTCATTTAATCAATCGCTTCGACTGCAGACTGACGCCTTTTTGCGAGGAGAACTTGCGCTAAACCCTGTTCCTTATGGCCATAGTGGTGACTGGGCTTGGGGTAACGGCATGCACCAACTTTGGGGCCTGGGTGTTCCTATTATACGGTTACCATTTGAAATCCTTGGCAAGGCCTTTGGCTCATTCGGTTTTCCTGACAGGATAGTCTTTGCAATAGTTTACTTTTTGGTTGCAGCAATATTTTGGAAGTCTCTCGATTCGCTTATAAATACTGATCTGAGTATAAGAGATCAATTTAAAAAAAGAGTTAAAAATATTCCGATTCTCGTTTTTGGATTGCTTAACCCTGCCTTTATTACTATGGTACGTGCCAGATTTGACTCTTATGAAGAGGTCATCGCATATAGTTACCTCTGGGCGTTAATGCTCTTTGCATTGCTGCTGCTCTTTTTGAATAATCACAAGAGTCGCCTTTTCTTCTTAATTTGCTTTCTTGCAGGTTTTTCACCAAACCTTCGACCTACCGCTATTTCTTACGGTGCGGTAACTTTATTAATGATATTTTACCTTGCAAAAGATAGACAGATAAAATTCCGTTGGCTCGGTCTTCTTCTTTTTAGTGCAGGGATCATATTTTTGTTAGTAACTAATTATTTGCGCTTTAACAGTCCCATTGAATTTGGCCACAACTTGTTGCTGAGCGGGTATCCCATTCAGGATTATATCATGAAGTTTGATGACTCATTTGCACGGATGCCAATTCTAAATGCAGGAAGTGAATTGTTTTCAGATTTATTTTTTACCGATCTTGATATACCTTACTTCCTTGATGAAAGGCTGTTAACGGGGTCGGGTTTTCCACGAATACGGGAGTTCTATTTTAGGCCATATGATTCTTTGACCCCCTTTCTTTTATTCCTGTCATGGGTTATTGTGGCGGTTGGCCTCATCAACAAGAGCAGTTTTAGCTCTTCTCTTGACAAAAAAGTCATTCAGATGAGTGGATTATGGTCATTCTGTAGTTTCGTAATGCTGTTTTATTTTTATTCCCGCTTTCCAGTGTTCTCGTCTCGATATTTTGTGGATTTTGGAGCATCGATTGTTATTGGGATTATAGCGCTATATTTCTATATAGGCCGTTTAGTCCAGTATAAATTTTCAAAAAATATCTCCTATGTATTAAACCTGATTTTGAGCGCTGTCTTTCTGGGCTGGAGCCTGTTTAGTTTAACACATGCGAAAATTAACCCCCGTCACTGGCATCGCAGCGAAATTAGAAAGACAATTTGCATAACGGCTGAAGTAGCCCAAAAAGAGCTTACACAAATGAGACAGACGACAGATCCTCTTCTGCCTGTAGAATATAAATGCAGGGACCAGGAATCCAAGTATGGAATACCTTTCAACAATCGGGGATGGGATATCACTGATAGTTGCATGGTAAATCCAGTAACAACTCACTTCCTTGATTCCCCTGAGTGTCTTGCAATACATGTAGAACCTGTAGGTGGCGTCCCTGAGTGGATGAGAAAGATATATTCCGATGAAGAGATAGAAGTAAAGGCAGGCCTTAAGAAAATGCAACGCATATCAGATGAGAAATCTGAGTTTGGAAAGATAATCACCTTTTGTCTAAACAGAAAAGATATGGAGGAGAATAAAGGCCGGCAAATAGAGTTGATAAGCATTAAATGGGGGGATTTACAAAAACATCCAAATATGCCAACACCGCCTTTAAGGCTAAGCAGGCTAAGTAAAGTTGAGAATCCAAAGCATTAGTACATTTGATAAAATTTCAAGGAGAAAGATAATGAAGATTTTAGTTGTAGGCTCCGGCGGTCGCGAACACGCCCTTGTTTGGAAGATAAAACAAAGTACAAAATTTAAAACTCAAAATTCAATATTATTTTGCGCCCCTGGGAATGCCGGCATTGCTCAGATTGCAGAGTGTGTGGACATCAAAGTCGAGGATATAGACCGGCTTCTCTCCTTTGCAAAAAAGGAAGGTATCGATCTTACTGTGGTCGGGCCTGAAGTGCCTCTGACAGCAGGGATAGTTGATGAATTCGAGAATGCTGGGCTGAGGATATTCGGGGCAAGCAGGAGGGCCGCCGAGATAGAGGGTAGCAAGGCGTTCTCAAAGGCCGTTATGAAAAAATACGGCATACCTACCGCAGAATACGAGGCCTTTACAGAGAAGGAGAAGGCCATTTCTTATGTTAAGGCCAAGGGTGCTCCCATAGTAGTCAAGGCCTCAGGCCTTGCAGCAGGGAAAGGCGTTATAGTCGCATCAACTTTGGAAGAGGCGATTGATGCAGTGAACATGATAATGGGGGACAAGGCCTTTGGCGCTGCGGGGGACGAGGTGGTAATAGAGGAGTTTCTGGAGGGTGAAGAGGTCTCCTTCCTGGCCTTTACCGACGGGAAGATCGTTCTTCCCATGCCTTCTGCCCAGGACCACAAAAGGATCTATGATAACGATGAGGGACCGAATACCGGAGGCATGGGAGTTTATTCCCCTGCGCCAGTATTGACTGATGAACTCAGGGAAAGGGTCATGAAAGAGATCATGCTTCCGACAGTGCAAGGCATGGCTTCGGAAGGGAGGCCTTACAAAGGAGTTCTTTATGCGGGCTTGATGATGACCAGAAAAGGCCCAAAGGCACTGGAGTTCAATGCCAGGTTCGGTGACCCTGAAACACAGCCTCTGATGATGAGGATGAAGAGCGACATCATAGAGGTCATGGAGGCTGTGATTGACGAAAGGCTTTCGGATATAAGGATTGAGTGGGATAATAGGGCCTCGGTATGCGTTGTCATGGCAGCAGGCGGATACCCCGGTGATTACAAAAAAGGGGACGAGATAAAGGGCCTTGATGACGCGGCAAAGATGAATGACGTGATGGTATTCCATGCCGGGACTGCTCTGAAAGATGGGAAGGTTGTAACAAACGGCGGAAGGGTCTTGGGCGTGACCGCATTGGGCAATGGCATCAAAGAGGCGATTGATAGTGCGTATCAGGCTGTTTCAAAGATAAACTGGAACGGCGTGCATTACAGGAAGGACATCGGAAGAAGGGCGCTATCTGCTAAGGCTTAACTCCGTATTTTTCTCTTACCTCTTTTATCTTTCCGCATGTCATTTCACCTTCTGTGCAGGGGCCTGAGACACAGCCAGGGCCTGAGGACCTGAATATAGTAGGGGCTACTTCCCTGGCAAGCTTGAGCATCTCCTCTGCCATCCTCCTTATCTCCCACTGTGCCCTGTTGCAGCAACGCTGCCTGAAGAAATGAAGGAGCTCCCTTGCATTCATCGTGACTATTATCTTTGTCTCAGCCGCATTAGGCAAAAGGAACCTGGCGTCCTCGTTGGACTTCTCTCCAAGGTCTCCCAGCTCCTCAACCAGTTCGTCATACCACATCTGAAGCTGGTCCATCTTTTCGATGAACCATTCCCTCCTTCCGGCCTCGACAACGCTCGGTGGAATGATAAAGTTAAAACCCTTTTCTCCCCCTGCCTTCACATATCTCTGGGACTGCTGGGAATATGATGCAAGCCTGTGTCTGACGAGCTGGTGGGAACACGCCCTTGAGATGCCCTCTATACCGAAGGTAAAAGAGACATGTTCTATCGGGGACATGTGCCCGATCTTGACGAGCTTCTCCACAAACCCCTTCTGGTCCTTGGCCTCTATCTTTCCCTGGAGGTCCCCTATGTTGGCGGAAGAATAGCAGAGCTTCGCAGCCAGGGCTATTGCCTCTTCAGGCTCAGGAGTGTGGCGGAGGAGAACAACTTTTAGGGTGGATTGGGGCATATATTTGACTGGTGTAGGGGCGGGGTAACCCCGCCCCTACATTAAAATCCTGCTCTTTTTAGTATCTCCGGCACCTTGTCCTCAAGACCTATGGCCATGATGTGGACGCCGTCGCAGATATCTTTTAGTTCCCTTACCTGGCGGGCCGCTATGTCCATCCCGCAGTCCAGGGCCTTTTCTTTCCCTGCTGCCTTAAGTTCATCTATAAGGTTTTGCGGGACGGTTATACCAGGGACATTGGCATTTAGGAAATTGGCCATACCTGCGCTCTTCAGGAGCAATATCCCGGCAAGTATCTTGGTGTCAAACTTCCTTGCGTAATCCATAAAGGTCTTGAACTTTTCTATGTCATATATGGCCTGGCTCTGGAAGAACCTTGCCCCGGACCTTACCTTCTTTGAAAACTTCATCAGCTGGGGCTCCACAGGGTTTGCCTCAGGTGTCACCACTGCGCCTGGAAATAGGCTTGTTGAACCCTTAAGGTCGTTACCCGCCATGTCCTTCCCGTTATTCAAAGACTCCACAACCTTGAGGAGTTGGACGGACTCAAGATCGAATACTGCCTTTGCCCCTTTGTGATCGCCAACGCTCACACTGTCACCTGTGAGGCAGAGGACGTTCCTTATCCCGAGGATATGGGCGGAAAGCAGGTCCGACTGGATGGCAAGCCTGTTCCTGTCCCTGCATGTAATCTGGTATATGGGATCATGCCCCATATCGAGAAGTACCTTGCTTATTGCAAGGGAACCGGCCCTCATAACTGATGACTGGTTGTCAGTCACGTTGAGTGCGTGGACCTTTCCCAGGAGGTGTTTCGCATGTTCCTTCAGTTCCGTTATGTCAGTCCCTTTAGGCGGCCCGCACTCGGCAGTGATGACAAATTCACCGGCCTCCAAGGCTTCTCTGAAACTCTTCATTTCTTGCCTCCCTCAGGCCTTTTCCTCATCTTTGCGTACTTCTCGCCTTCAAAAATACCGGGTTTCGTGTGTTTTGAATAGTCCTTGGCCTCATGGATCTTTTCAAACTTATCAAGCTTCCCCTTTTTCTCAAGCCTCTGGTATATCTTGACCCATGCGCACTCTATATCAGGGCTTATCTCGCACTTCCCGTTGTTCATGCCGCCGCAAGGTCCGTTGAGAAGCCCTTTGGCGCATGTAGTCACGGGACAGATGCCTCCGGTCTCCTCAAGGATGCACTCTCCGCAGGTCGTGCACCTTTCGTCATAATATCCTACCCTGATGGTATTCCCGAGGAACAGGGAATCGCAGCCAGGAACCACGTTTTTATCTTCATACGTCTCTGCCACAGACCCGACGCCTGCGCCGCACGCGAGGACTATTACCGCATCCGCCTCTTTGACAGGGTCTCCCTTCTTCTTCATCTCGATCTTGGTGCCGATCACATTGCATGGAGCGGTGGCCACATAACCTCCGGTTACTTCCTTCCCCGCTTCTCGAAGTTTCTGGGCCATCTCCTCGATCTCTTCAGGCCCACCGGTCTTACAGAGGGTTGCGCATTCGCCGCACCCCACTATGTATATCTTCTTGTTGTCCCTGAGATAATCCTTTATGACCTCAAAGGGTTTCTGTTTAGTAATAATCATTAGTTACCCCCTTAACTCTGCTTCACCGCTTTTTTGAAAGCGCTGGGTCAGAAGCTTTGCGCTGTACTCGGCATTCCTCTTGACAAGCTGCTCAACAAGGCCGGAATCTTTATCACAACAGGCCTTTATAATGTCCTTATGCTGTTCTACCGATACCTCCATCCTCCCCTTTATGACGAAGGATGCAATCCTGACCCTTTGGAACTGCTGAAGCAGATTTTGAATGATATTGCAAAGCTTGTCGTTCCCGCATTTCTGGATGAATACGTCGTGGAACTCGTTGTCAGCCTTGAAAAACCCCTTTATATCGCCATTCTGGGCGAAACGCTCCATGGATGCATTAAGAAGTTCAAGCCTCTTTATATCCCTTTCGGTAAGCCTCTCCGCGGCGACCTTTGCAGCATAACTCTCCAGGAGAGACTTTACTTCATAAAACTCCCGTACATCCTCCTCCGTAAGAGAGGCCACCTCAGCCCCCCTCCTCGGGATGACCTTCAAAAATCCTTCCGTTTCGAGCTGCCTGAAGGCCTCTCTTATGGGGGTCCTGCTTATCCCGTACTTCTCGGCAAGATCCGACTCCGCCACGCGTTCACCGGGTTTCAGTGTCCCCTTTATGATAGATTCCCTGAGGACATTTACTATCCTCTCCCTCAAGGTCTGGGTCTTATCGATTGTCCTTCTTGGTCTGCGTGCCATAATTGTATACAGTATACAGTAGAAAGTCAGAAAAAGTCAAAAGGATTTCTACCTTCTGCGGTCTATTACGTTTATAACAAGGCCTGTCGGAACCTTTGGATAGAAGTATGTAGACTTCTGCGGCATCTTATCTTTTGCCCTTGCTACATCTTCTACTTCTCTGACCTTGGTCGGGTTCAGCATAAAAAGGATCTGCCTGTTCCCATCCATCACCTTTGACAGCCCTTCCATCTCGTCCTGGATATATTCGATATTCTCCTTCCTCTCCTGCTTTTCCCTGCTTATACCCAGGATGTTTTCGATTATCAGTGTATGTAGGATGGTGACGTCAAGCCTTCTGTAAGCTATGGAGTGTTCGGTTGCAAACCCGTCCATTGTCCCCTCGTTCTTAAGGGTGACGATGGCGGCGCTGTTCCACCCTTTTGCATATACGCCAAAGGAGTGAGTATCCTTCCCCTTTTCCGAGAGCCTTTCAAGAAAGGCCTTCAGGTTTTCTCTTATATCCTGAAACCTTTCTATCTCAAAATTTTCAGAAAGCTTCTCCTCAAAGAGTTCGGGGTTGAAATCTCCCAATCCGTATATCAGTCTATGGGTTGGAAATACTGTCAGTCCCTCATCATCCATATTTGAAAAGTACATGAGGGTGTAATTAAAACTCTCTGTGCCTGTAAAATGGGGGTGTGTCTTAATGACTTCATTTCTATAATTAAGGGCGGTCTCATATCGGTGGTGCCCGTCTGCTATGAATATCATCTTATCTGCCATCTCTTCCTGAAGCCTTGTTATGACCTCCTCATCTGTGACTTTCCAGAGCCTGTGGGAAATACCGTCCTCATCATTAAAGTTAATAATGGGTGATTCCTTGGTTGCACCTGAAAGGAGGGTATCTGTCCTCATGTCAGGGTCAGAGTAGAGGGAGAATATGGGGGAGAAGTTTGCCCTGCAAGCCTTTATTAGCTTGAGCCTGTCAGTCTTGGGGCCTGAAAGGGTTCTTTCATGGGGGAGGATCACACCGGAATCAAATTCCTCCAGTCTTACACGGGCAATGAACCCCTTCCTTGTCTTAATACAGCCGTCTTTCCCCACATAGTCCTGTTCATAAACGTATATGGCAGGGGCTTCATCCCTCACAAGCACCCCGTTCTCCAGCCATTTTTTAAACTCTTCCGAAGCCCTCGTGTAGCGATTTTCAGCCTCATTATCCGCTGGATACTCCTTACCATACTCAAGCCTGACAACATTGTAATGGCTTTTCTGGTATAGCTCTTCCTGTTTTTTGGGAGATATCACATCATAAGGGGGGGCAGCAATATTGGAAATATCCCCGGTTTTTTCAGGATTGTATAAAACACCTCGAAGCGGAGCAATAGTGGCCATGGCTGTATTAAATAACCTCCTTCAGCAGTTTCTCTACAATATGCCTGTATTCCAAGAGTTTTTCTTCCGATGACGCCTCAAACCTTGTCACCAATACAGGCTGGGTATTGGACGCCCTTATCAGGCCCCAACCCTCTTTAAACTTCACTCTAACACCATCTACATCGATTATGGGATAGTCCTTTGCCAGTTTCTCCTTCGCCCTCTCTACTATATCGAACTTCTTGTCATCCGGGCAGTCTACCCGGATCTCCGGCGTGTTAAAGGTCTCTGGAAGGTCGGCCAGAAGCTCGGAAAGAGGTTTCCCTTCTTTTTTCAGTATCTCTATGACCCGGCAGGTGGCGTAGATGGCGTCATCGAAACCATAGTATCTATCGGCAAAGAAAATATGCCCGCTCATCTCCCCTGCAAGGACAGCCTTCTCCTTCTTCATCTTGTCTTTTATCAGGGAGTGCCCTGCCTTCCACATGATGGCCCTTCCGCCCTTCTTCTCAATGTCGTCATACATGACTTGGGAACACTTCACCTCACCAACGAATACAGGTTTCTCCGTCAAAGCCGGGGACAGTCCCGATTCTACCCCCCCTTTCGTCCCCCCCTTAGCAAGGGGGGGATTGAGGGGGGGTGTCCGTAAATCTGGGACAGTCCCCTTCAATATGTCCCTCGCAAAGAGGATCATAAGCTGGTCTCCCCAGATAATGGCGCCCTTCTCATTTACAACACCGATCCTGTCCGAATCCCCATCATAGGCAATGCCAAGGTCTGCATTCTCGGATATGACCCTGTCTATAAGGGTTTTGAGGTTTTCCGGGACTGTAGGGTCGGGGTGGTGGTTCGGGAAATTGCCGTCCACCTCACAGAAGAGCGGGATTACATCGACTCCTATGCTTTTTAACAGTTCCGGGGCAACGAGGCCGCCTGTGCCGTTACCTGAATCAACTACGGCCTTTATCTTTTTCCCGGCAGCGTTGAACCTTTCTTTTACGTCCTTGATGTAGGCCGGGATCACGTCAAAGGCTTCAACGCTGCCGATTGGGCCGGTGGCGAATGAACCTGTATCTATAAGCTTTCTGAGGTCTTGAATCCCTCCGCCGTGGATGGTGTCTTTACCTATCAGTATCTTGAAACCATTGTATTCCGGGGGGTTGTGACTCCCGGTTATCATTATACCGCCGTCCACATCCCGCGTATATGCGGCGAAATACAGGAGAGGGGTCGGGCATTCGCCTACATCCATGACGTCAATACCGACAGAGGTCAGACCGTTTATAAGGGCGTCCCTGAGCCTCTTAGAGCTGAGCCTTACATCCCGCCCCACGGCCACTTTCGGCTTACGTCTGACGTCTGACGTCTCACGCCTTACAAGGGTCCCGTACCCCTTCCCTATCAGCGTTACCACCTCATCGGTAAGGTCTTTCTCCGCTATGCCCCTTATGTCGTATTCCCTGAAAATGCCTTTGTTGATCATATGCTCCTCAAAACATTTTATCCGCAGATTTCACAGATTCCACAGATTTTAATCTTTGCCTATAAATCAATCTGCGCCATCTGCGTAATCTGTGGATTAAAAGTATTGTATTTAAAGATTTGCTCTTTTCTTGTGCCATTCAGTTGCCTGTTCATAGGAGTGCGCCGCCCGGAGCACAGTCTCCTCATCAAATCCCTTTCCAATGATCTGGAGCCCTATCGGCAGGTTGCTGCCGGTAAAGCCGCAGGGGAGCGATATGGCTGGAACTCCGGCCAGGTTCACGGAGATGGTAAATATATCGGATAAATACATCTGAAGAGGGTCAGCCGTCTTCTCTCCTATCTTAAAGGCTGGAGTAGGCGCCGTTGGCGTAACTATGACATCGCACTTTTTGAACGCATCATCAAAGTCTTTCTTTATAAGTGTCCTTGCCTTCTGGGCCTTGAGGTAATATGCGTCATAGTATCCTGAAGAGAGGGCATAGGTTCCGAGCATTATCCTCCTCTTAACTTCGGAGCCAAAACCTTCTGCCCTTGACCTTTTATACATGTCGAGGAGGTCTTTGGCATTTTTAGCCCTGTATCCGTATTTCGCTCCGTCAAAACGGGCAAGATTTGAAGATGCCTCGGCTGTTGCAACAAGGTAATATACTGCCACTGCATATTCGGTATGAGGAAGGGTTATCTCGACAACCTCGGCTCCAAGCTTCTCCATATCCTTAACCGCTTTGCGAACCGACTCATCAACCTCCCTGTCCATCCCTTCAATGAAGTACTCTTTCGGGAGACCGATCCTTAGCCCCTTTATATTTCCACTGAGGGCCTTTGAATAGTCGGGGACAGCTATACCTACCGACGTAGAATCCATCCTGTCATGTCCGGCTATGGCCTGGAGCATGATGGACGCATCCATTACATCCTTTGTCATAGGTCCGCCCTGGTCAAGGGATGATGCAAAGGCTATCATCCCGTATCGGCTGACCCTGCCGTATGTTGGTTTCAAGCCCACGATCCCGCAACAGGAGGCAGGCTGCCTTATGGAACCCCCTGTGTCAGTACCAATAGATGCTATACACTCCGATGCTGCAACGGACGAGGCGGAGCCTCCGCTGCTCCCACCCGGAACACGGGCCAAATCCCACGGGTTCCTTGTTATCCCGAAAAATGATGTCTCAGTGGAAGAGCCCATGGCAAACTCATCCATATTGGTCTTGCCCAGGATTACCGCCCCTTCCTCCTTCAGTTTAGCAACTACAGTAGAATCATAAGGTGGTATGAAAGTTTCCAGTATCTTTGATGAACAGGTTGTCCTTATCCCCTTTGTACAGAAGATGTCTTTTACGGCAATAGGTATGCCTGTAAGGGGCCTTATATCCCCCGCTGCTATCCTCTTGTCTGCATCTTCCGCCTGCTTGAGCGCCTCATCCCTGGTGATGGTAACAAAGGAGCGGACCTTGTCTTCAACGGCATCTATTCGGGAAAACACTTCCCTCGTTGCCTCTACCGACGAGACCTCTTTGTTCTTAAGCTTTTCATGTAGCTCATGGATGGTTAGTTCGTATAGTTTCATTTTATTCCACCACCTTCGGCACCCTGAAGCATCCGTCTGCCTTGTCAGGGGCGTTAGCCAGGGCCCTTTCCTGCCCCAAAGGCTGCATGATATTGTCTTCTCTGAAGACGTTGTTGACCGGTATGGCATGGGAAGTGGGCTCGACCCCATCTGTATTCAACTGCTTCAGTTTTTCTACATAACTGAGTATTGCGTCGATCTGTCCTTTAAATCTTTCGGCCTCTCCTTCAGCCAGATCAAGCCTTGCCAGGTTTGCGACATGTTCCACTTCTTTAATAGTCAGGGTCAATGGGGCCTCCTTATAAACACTTAAAGCCGAATTTATAGCATATAAAATTACACCATTTCAAGGTCTTTTAAGTGGTCCTGGTCTTTTCAGCCCCAAAGAGCATTACAAGGATTATGCTCAGCTCATATAGGGCAAAGAGCGGGGCTGCCATAAGGCTTAAGTTTAATAAGTCGGGGGTAGGAGTAATAATTGCCGAAGCTATGACGATTACGAGGATGGCATATCTCCTGTATTTCCGTAAAATGGCCGCATTAACAATGCCGGCCTTCCCAAGGAGAAGCATGACCAGTGGCATCTCAAAGGCGAGGCCGAATCCAAATATCATTGAGGCGAAGAAAGATATATAACTTTCTACGGAAATGGCTGCAATTATATGGTCGGTTTGATAACCTATAAGGAACTTTATCCCTGCCGGCAAGAGAAGCAAATAACAGATAATGCCCCCGGCATAAAAGAGGAGAGATGCGGATCCTATGACCCAGGGCGAATATCTCCTGCTATGAGGAGTAAAAAAGGGGGCAATAGAACTCCATATCTCATTAAACATGAAGGGCGCTGATAAAAAGACCCCTGCAAAAAGCGCAATCCTTACCGAAGTCAAAAAGGCCTCCGGTATGCTGTAGTAAACAAGGGACATCCCTAACGGTTTTTGAATAAAGCCGAGTATCTCCTTCCAAAAGAAGTAGCTGATCATGGCCATGGCGGAGAAAGAGAGCAGGAGCCTTATAACAGACCGCCTGACATTATTCAGATTTTTAACGACATCTTCTCTTTCCAAGGTCTCGCTTCCCCATTGTTTGCAGGTATTGGTTGAAACAAAAAAAGCAACATGGGTTTGCCACGTTGCTCTGTCTGATAAAACGGCTGACTGACTTTTATTAATTCTGGAGAATGCTCCTTATCCCTTCCTCAACCTTTTCCTTGCCGACGTTCTCTGCAACTGCCAGCTCCTTTATAAGGAGGTTCCTCGCTGTGTCTAACATCTTCCTTTCGCCAAAGGAGAGATCCTTTGCGGACTTAAGCAGGAAGAGATCTCTCATTACCTCTGCTACCTCGAGGAGTGAGCCAGAGTTTATCTTTTCCGTATATGCCCTGAACCTGCGATTCCATGTCTGGGTTTCAAACCTGACATCTTTCTGACTAAGTATCTTGTAAACCTTTGGAACTTCCTTTGCCCCGATGATCTTCCTGAGCCCTACCTTAACGGTATTTTCCTTAGGTATCATGATTGTGACATCGCTGTCGAGGGTTCTGAAGATAAAAAAAGTCTGCCTCGTCCCCATGATATCCTTTTCCTCAACGGCCTCGATAACACCTACCCCGTAAGCTGGATAAACTGCCTTGTCTCCAATCTTGAACATAGATGCCTCCTTAGTGTAGGCCTGTAATTAGGACTGTTGGACTTTATCACATAATTTGTACTTAGTCAACTAAAAAAAATAGGATTAACTTACAAAGTGTCAGCCGCAAAGACATCTGAGAGATTGCAGAACTCTCCAAGGGTGAGGGTTTCCCCCCTCCTCGAACCATCCACCATAGCCCTCTTCAGCGTCGTATTCACAGCCTCCTTAGGGAGCCCTAGTCCTGAACTAAGGGCATTACTCAGGGTCTTTCTCCTTTGCCCGAATGCAGCCTTTACAACCTTAAGCATAAACCCTTCATCAATTGCCTTAACAGAGGGTTCCTTGAGGACATCGAGTCTTACAACTGCTGAATCAACCTTAGGGGGCGGCGTGAATGCATGGGGTGAGACCTTGAACAGGAAGGATGGTTTGGTGTACAGTTGCGCATAGATTGAAAGCACCCCGTAATCCTTGGTTCCAGGGACTGCTGTAAGCCTGTCGGCCACCTCCTTCTGAAACATCAGGGTCATGGAGGATATGTAATCCCTATCCTCAAAGAACTTGAAAAGTAATGGGGTAGAGATGTTGTAAGGGAGATTGGCAACGACCTTAATCTTCTTGCCGAATCTCTCGAAGAGTCCGCCAATGTCAAACCTCAGGGCATCTGCATTAACGATTTCAACATTATTTTCCCCTGTCCCCCTACCGAACTTCTCTAAGAGGATGGAGTAAAGCTCCCTGTCTAACTCAACAGCAATGACCCTCTCAGCCCTCTCGCAAAGGAGAGAGGTCATATCCCCAAGCCCAGGCCCTATCTCCAGGACGAGATCATCTTTTGAAACACCGGCCCCGTCAACTATCTTGCGGATAATATTTTTATCTTTAAGAAAATGCTGGCCGAAACGTTTTTTAGGAATAACCATAATAACCTAAGAATAGACTTTGACTAAAGCAACCATCTATTAATCCCCTCCCCTGGTGGGAGGGGATTAAGGGGAGGGGAACCAGCATGGTGACGTTTCACCCTCACCCCAACCCTCTCCCGTCAAGGGAGAGGGGGAATTAGAGAAAATAAGGTTTATATCCCTGTTATCTCGTACTGCTCCTGATGGAAGGTATTTCTGGCCTTAATGATGATCTTTTTGCCGAGAGATTTCTCAAGTTCTTCGACACCCTGGCTTTCTTCATCATATAACAGGTCTGCTATCTCGGGGTTTACTGCGATCAATATCTTTTCTCCAGGGAGGTCGGGAGACTCCCGCCTTACAGCCCTGAATATCCCGTAGCATATGGTATTCTTCGACTTTATCGTTCCCCTTCCGTCACAATAAGGGCAAGGCTCGCAAAGAAGTTGGTTGAGACTCTCCCTGACCCTTTTCCTGGTCATCTCAATGAGGCCGAACTCCGATATCTTCAATATGTTGGTCCTGGCCTTGTCCTTTTTGAGGGCCTCCATGAGGGCATTATATACCTTCTCCCTGTTGGCGGGCTTATCCATGTCTATGAAGTCTATGATTACGATCCCGCCCAGGTTCCTCAGCCGCAGCTGATAAGCCACTTCCTTGACTGCCTCCAGGTTTGTCTTAAGTACAGTGTCCTCGAGCTTCTTTTTGCCAGTATACCTTCCTGTGTTGACATCTATGGCAGCCAAGGCCTCGGTCTGGTCTATGATTATATACCCGCCGGATTTGAGCCACACCCTTTTACCAAGAGCTCTGCTTATCTCAAGCTCTATCCCGTAGGCATCGTATATCGGTTCATCTCTTTCATAAAGTTCTATGAACTCGGAAACCTTTGGCATAAAGGTATTTACAAACTCCATCGCCTTCTCATACTCATTATTTGAGTCTATGACCAGCCTGGATATATCTGCCGAGAACATGTCCCTTATGACCCTGAGAGTAAGGTTAAGCTCCGAATGGATCAGGGCTGGGGCTGAGGCGTTTTCCCTCTTTTTCTGTATGTTGTCCCAGAGCTTGACCAGGTAATCCATGTCAGCCCTCAGCTCTTCTTCGCTCTTTCCCTCGCTTACGGTCCTTACTATAAATCCTGTTCCTGGAGGCCTTATACCCGAAACAATGTCCTTAAGCCTCTTTCTCTCCTTATCGTTCTCGATCCTCCTGGATACTCCTACATGATCAACGGTCGGCGTGAATACCAGGTGTCTTCCGGCAAGGGATATATGGGATGTTATCCTCGCGCCCTTTGTACCGAGGGGCTCTTTTGACACCTGTACCAGCACTTCCTGTCCCTCTTTTAAGAGGTCCTCTATCGGGACGGATGCGGCAGGGGAAAATCGGACGGAGCCAAGCTCTGATTCGAACTCTATCCCTTCATCCCCTTCTTTCATAAAGACATCATACTCTTCAACTCCCTCACTTACGTCGGTAACATACAGGAAGGCGGTCCTCTCAAGTCCTATATCCACAAAGGCTGCCTGCATACCTGGAAGTATCTTTACGACCCTTCCCTTGTATATGTTCCCGAATATCCCCAAGTCCCGGCTTCTCTCGATGAAAAGCTCGGAAACTATGCCATTTTCGAGAAGGGCGACCCTTGTTTCATAACTTGTGGCGTTTATAATCAATTCATTGGACATCTATGCTCCTTAAAAACTCTGCGCTTGCCTCAGGCAGAGCCATATTTATATACATTCCGGACCCCATCTCAAACCCCGATGTCTGATAAACCCTTGGTACTATGCTGAGATACCAGTGGAAAAACTCTATGTTGCCTGATATGGGCCTCATGGAACGTATTGTATAATTAAAATCAGGATTATCAAGACCGTAATATACCTTTCCCAGTGTGGTCTTCATGATCCTTGCCAGGTCGTTTATCTCTTCATCAGTTATACCTGCAAAGGAGGGGTTGTGCCTCCTGGGAAATATCCATGTATGAAAAGGGGAGAGGGCTGCATAGGGTATGAATGCCACAAAGTGCTCTGTCTCCATTATTATCCTTGTTCCTTCCTGCAGCTCATCCTTCAGGGTCTTGCACATGAGACAGTCGCCTGTGTCGTCAAAGAAACGTATCGCCTCATCAACCCTCATCCTGACCTGGATCGGCGTCACAGGGGTACCTACCAGCTGGGAGTGGGGGTGCTCCAGTGACGTCCCCGCCCTTTCCCCCTGGTTCTTGAAGATTATGACATGTTCCACCCTCGGGTCTTTGTACGCCTCCACAAACCTCTCCCTGTATACCCTGAGGATATTCTCCACCTGGTTCAGGGGAAGAAGGGCCGTAGTCATGTTGTGGGAAGGGGTCTCAACAATCACCTCATGGATACCTACCCCGCTCAGCGTCCTTTTTATGCCCCCGTTCTCCCTCTTTCTTTCACCTTTGTAGGAAAGAGCGGCAAACTTGTTCGGGGTAACCCTCACTGACCATCCATTCTCATCCCTGAGGGAATAGGTCTCAGGCGGTGTCCTCCCCTCATTCCCGGGACAGAAAGGGCATGTCTCGGAAAACTGTGGCAGAGCCCTTCTCTCGGATGTTATCCTGAACTCCTCTGGCCTCTTTGCTCTCTCTTTGGCTATTATAACCCACTCACGTGTTATAAGGTTCAGGCGAAGTTCAGGCATAATGACCCCATGTTAGTGGCCGGTGGTCGGATTTTACTGACCCCTGATCCCTGACCACTTTTATAAGTACGTCCTCGTCTTCATAATCCTCAGCAACTTTGTCTCTTCATCATTGAGGCCCAGGAGGGTCTGGACAAGCTCCCCAGGTTTTATGCCCCCTTCCTTCCCGGCCTTTATGGTCATCCCTATCTTATTGTCCGCAGCCTCAAGCCGTTCAATCAGCGGCCTTATATCATACTCCCTACCGGTTCGTTCCTTTTTGAAGAGAAATGAGTCCTTTCCCATAAAATCCCTTAAAACCGCTGACCCCTGACCACCGACCACTGGCCACTTTATTTCATAGTCCGCCTTCGTCACTGCCGAAGTGACGGCAGGTAGCCCCATCTCTATGTCTCCAGTCTCTGTTATCTTGATGCCTTTAGGGAGTTCCAGGTTCAGCCTGTCCTTTATCTCCGTACAGGAAATATAACCCTCTATCTCTATATCTGCAAACTCCTCCATAGATTCCATTCCGAGAGATATCGGGGGGGAGAATATTATCCTGGGCGCTGGGTGAAATCCTGAGGAGTAGCGCACCGGAATGCCCGCCCTCCTTACTGCTCTCGAAAACACGCTGGCCAGCTCCAGATGTCCCAGAAGCCTGGCCTCTTCAAGCTTTGAGTAGGTGAGCCTTATCCGCCGCACTGCAAGGTTCGGTTTTGGTTTAAGGAGAGGTTTGGGCCTTCTCGTGACATCTCCCTCCCCAATCCTGTTTTTTATCGTCTTGAAGTCACAAAGGCCGCAGCCGGTGCAGTCATCATAGCGGCAGTCCGGAGTAAATACGTTCTCGTAGCTTCTTTTTGCCTCTAATACCTGGTACTTCTTTGATACCCCAGAATCTATGTGGTCCCATGGTAGGGTCTCTTCAAAACCTCTTTTTCTCAGGTAAAAAGAAGGAACAACTCCGCACTCATCGAAGGCCCTCTGCCAGAGGTCGTACCTGAAGATCTCCCCCCATCCGTCAAACCTGCACCCAAGTTCGAAGGCCCTGGCTATTACTTTTGACAAGCGCCTGTCCCCTCTTGCGAATACCCCCTCCAATTCGCTCATTGCAGGTTCATGCCACTTGAAGGTCACCCTGTTTTTCTTCAGCTCCCTCTTTAGTATATCATGCCTCCTCCTTGTCTCGTCAATCCTCATCTGAGGCTCCCACTGAAAAGGGGTGTGGGGTTTTGGGACAAAGGTTGCAACTGACGCCGTGGCACTCTTCCCCCTCAGTTGCCTGCATATCTTCATCGCCTTGCCCGCCATATCCGCTATGGCCACGATATCGTCATCGGTCTCCGTTGGCAGGCCTATCATGAAGTAGAGTTTTACCGAATCCCATCCCGCCTCAAATACCTGCCGGACTGAATTCAGGAGGTCCTCCTCCGTTATCCCCTTGTTAATTACCTCCCTGAGCCTCTCGCTTCCGGCCTCCGGGGCCATTGTAAAACCTGTCTTTCTGACCCTCTTTATCTCAGAGATCAGCTCAGGGCTCATGGTGTCGACCCTCATGGAAGGCAGGGATATGGCAATCTTTTCATCGGAATATCTGTCCATAAGATTGGCAAGCAGATCGCTTATACAGGAGTAGTCGCCTGTGGAAAGGGAGAGGAGTGACAGGTCTTCGTACCCGGTAGAACGCAACGCCTTCTCTGCTATCTCCTGGAGCTTCTCAGGCGTCCTCTCCCTTGTTGGCCTGTATATCATCCCTGCCTGGCAGAACCTGCAACCCCTTGTGCATCCCCTTGTTACCTCCAGGTTTACCCTGTCATGGACGATCTGCATGAAAGGGACTATCGGCTTATCAGGATATGGGACGGTGTTGAGGTCTCCGACTATCCTCTTTTCGACCTTTGGATAGTCGTCATACTTCGGTCTTATCTCTTTAACAGTCCCGTCGTCTTTGTATGAGACATCGAAGAAGGAAGGCACATACACACCCTTAATTGTCGCCAAGGTTCGAAGAAGGCCCAACTTCCCACCTTCGCATCCACTCAACTTCCAGTTCCTGTATGTCTCAACTATCTCAGGAAGCGCCTCTTCCCCGTCACCTATAAGAACTGCATCAAGGAATTCTGCCACAGGCTCAGGGTTGAATACGCAGGGGCCTCCTGCAATAACCAGGGGGAAGGTCCCATCCCTCTCCGAAGCCCGGAGAGGGATATCTGCAAGGTCCATCATGTTGAGCATGTTGGTATAGCAGAGGTCGTACTGGAGGGAAAACCCCAATATGTCGAACTCCCGAAGAGGGATGTTTGATTCCAGGGAGGAAAGCGGAAGGCCCCTTTCCCTGAGGAGCTTCTCCATATCGAGCCAGGGGGCATATGCCCGCTCTGCCGCGACGTATGGGAAACTGTTTAATATATGGTAAAGGATATGGAGTCCCTGATGGGACATCCCAACTTCATATACATCAGGGAATGCCAGGGCGATCTTGATATCTACCTTATCCAGGTCCTTGTGTATGGAGTTGACCTCGGTTCCGAGATAGCGGCTTGGTTTGCTGACGAGGGGCAGGAGGTCTTTAAAGTTCTCGTTGTTCATGAGTTATTTGTATCATATGGAAGGGCTTCTGTCTATGATTTTGGGAACATTCTCAGTGCTTGTGCAACTTTTCCTCAATCTGTCGCCTATACTCTGGTCTGCTCTCAAATGACAATGCCTTTTTAAATAAAATTCTTGCTTTCTGGATCTCTCCTTTAGCCTCATATATAAGAGCCAGATCCTCCATTATCTTGAAATCCGCAGGATTAGATTTTAATGCAAGCCCAAGGTTTTCAATAGCCCTGTTAATATCTCCTTTTTCAAAATACAACGTCCCAAGTAAAGAATAAATTTCAGGATATCGTCTATTATTCAATATTGCCTTGTTTAATTCTTCGATTGCCTGCTCTTTTTCCCCTAATCCAAGATAGGTGACACCTAAAATATGATGAATTTTCCCATCACCCCATGAGCTATTTGTTGAAGCCATTCGCAACTCTTCCACCGCATCTGCTTGTTTCCCCGTCAGCAGAAGAAACTGGCCGGAGTATAAATGCTCCCATGCAGTTGAAGCAACATTCCTAACATTGCTATTGCGGTCATATATGTTGCCATTGAGATGCAAATAGATCTGAAGGCTATCTTCCGGCAACCCTATAGGTATCTCGGTAGGCCATAATCCAAGATTCAGCCCCTTTATATTCAGAAAGAGTTTCTGTATAGATACTCCAAACCCTTGGTTAGGTGGAAAATTCACTATATAGATATTTCTTTTTTCAATCGGAAGTTGAGTAATCAACTCTCTGAGTTGATTAAGCGACTTTTCGGTATCCGAGGTCACTTTTATATATGCTGATTTTATCCTGTATAACTGACTCAGATTTAGAGCAAGAAAGACAAACAGGCCGCAAACAAAGAGCGCCCTCCTTGTAAGTCTATTCGAGGTCAAAAGATATATCTCATGAATAATCACCCCTGCGAGTATAGAAAATCCAAGGTTACCGAGGTAAAGACGGTGTCTGATGCTCTCATTCATTGGGTCTGGATACAAAGGGAAGTTCCACTTAAGAGGGACCAGCGCCAATATCCCCATAAACAGCAAGGCAGGCCCATACCATATTAGGTTATTCTTAGCTGAATGCCGGAAAAATAATACGAGTAGTATAACAAACAGACCAATATCAATTATAAGAGGATATAAGATAGAATGCGGCAATATCCCTTCCGGGATTATATAGAGCAGGGGGATTATAATAATGTTCGATAAAATCGTGCTCAGGTTAATTATTGAGCCTGCATCGAGGGGAGGGGCAAAGATCTTTAAAAGAAGCAGATAAACGAGGTTCAATATGATAAATGGCAGATACTTGATCAACACTGCGGTTTTGAACTTCTGTTGCACGGTGGTCAAGTAATATAGTTCTGTCACGAACAAGCCTATCGGTAGAAACATGGCTTGTATCTTTGCAGAAAGCGCAAGGATGAAAAATATAATGGTTATGACGTAATAAGCCGATTTGGGTGTTTTTAAATATTTATAAAATCCTATGAGGGCCGTGATAGAAAACAGGAAGGCTATCGGGTCTGCATAGGCCGATGGCCAGATAACGGCATCAACAATATTAAAACTTATAGCAAACACGATTCCCGCTGTCATTGCCAAAAATCTCTGCCTGGTTAGAAGGAAGGTAAAATAGCATACAAGGCTTGAATTGACGATATGGGTGATTATACTCATTAAGTGAAAGGGGGTCGGGTTAAAACCGAAGAGCTTATAACAGGAGCCAAAAAACAAATAAAAGATAGGGGTGAAGTAGGCAACCCCGGGACGATAAATAGGTGTAAAGATAAAAAAAGGATTACCCTGGCCTGCTATTACATCCCTGAGGCGCTCAAAGTCGTCGTAATAGAAGAACAGAGATATCGTGTCGGCATACAACACCACAACGGACAGGGATATTATGATAAAGGAATATCTCAGTTTAATATTAATTACCTCCGATATCAGTTATTGGGCCGTATTCTTTTCTTTCTTGCTAAGGAAGCTCAGGAGCGCCCGGAATCCCTGCATGTAAACAGCAAGGTGTTTCCAGCTCCGTATCTTAAAGAGATATGAGATTATTATTTTCGGTCTAAAGAAGAACCTCTTGTGAAATTTGTTCGAATAATACTTCATCTCTTCTTTAGTAAGGCCGTATGGAACAAACATGGGGGTCCATCCGTTTAATCTTTTCCAGTCGTTTTCAAAGGCGCCGTATTTTTCGTAAGTAATATAAAGCTCCGAACCAGGGAAGGGAGTCATAAAGCTTGCGTGGCACTCTGCAAGATCGAGGTTTACGGCAAAATCTATGGTCTCATTTATCGACTCCTTTGTCTCACCTGGATGTCCGATTATAAAGAAACCGCAAGGGTTTATACCGGCATCCTTTGTCCACCTCACTGCTTCTCTTATTCCCTCTATAGTGGTCCCCTTTTGCACAAGGTCAAGAATCCTCTGTGAGCCGCTCTCTATACCGTACCATATCTGCCAGCACCCTGCTTCTTTCATAGCCTTAAGTGTCTCAGGCGTAACAGTATCCACCCTTCCCGTACAGGACCATGCCAGGTCGAGCCTTGCCTCCTTCAAATTTTCGCATAACTCCAGAAGCCTTTTCCTGAAGACGGTAAAGTTGTCGTCCCTGAACTGTATCTCCCTGATGCCGTAATTATGATACAGGTCCTTGATCATCTCCATGACCCGGGCCGCAGTGAAATACGTGCCCTTGTTTTCATATACGGTCCTAGCGCAGAAGACACACTGTCCGGGACACCCCCTTGAGGTGACCAGGTTGGTTGCAGGCAGCTTCTTTACCGTGTGCACGGGAGGGCAGTAGTATTCGGAGATTTTTGGAAGGAGGTCCCATGCAGGCAAGGGCAGCGAGTCAAGCTCTTTCAAGCGCTCTCTTTTCCCTGTTAAGTAAAAGCCATCTCCTTCCCTCAGGATAAGGCCCTTCACATCTTTCAGGTTGCGGCCATTTTTCAGGGCGTCAAGGAGCTCCACAATAGTTACTTCTCCTTCACCAAGCACGCCTATGTCGAACTCAGGGAAAAGCTTCATCGTCTCACTGGGGACCGCAGATATGTGATGTCCGCCCACGAGAGTTATAACCTTATTATCAATGTTCTTTATTAGTCTGGCTACGGTAGCGGCATGGTGTACCGATATCGTTACCGCAGTAAAACCGACCACATCCGGGTTATGCCGCATTATGGCCTCAGACGCTCCCTCAGGAGTAAGGCCAAGGACCTCCGCATCTACTATATACGTCTCGTAACCTTCGCGCCGCGTAACCCCTGCAAGAAAGGCGAGGCCCAGCGGCATTGTCTCCCCGCCGCTCTGACGGTCTACACCGTACCTTTCCCTTAAGGTTAGCGGAGGACTCACAAATACGATAGTCTTCAAAATAGATTTACCTCCAGACAATGCATGAAGGGGTATGTGTCAGTCCCCTTTTGAGAAGAAGAACCCCTTGACGTTCCTGAAACCAACGGAGAGCATCTCTCTTAATGTGAGGTTTTCACTGAGCAGATAGCACCAAGCGTAACTGGCAAGGAAGGCTAAGTCAAAAAAGATATTGGGCCTCAGACGTATCAACCTTTTTATCAGCGGCATGCTCCTTGGAAACTTCACACCATAGAAAAAGAGCTTCTGGAGATTAACAAGCTCCCTCTTGTGTTCGGACTTTATGATACTGTCCTTGAAAAATGAAGGGTTTGCGGTATCCACGGATGCATCAAGAAGCCCCTTTTCCTTTGCATATTCCGCCAGTTCAGTTCCTGGAAAGGGGTGGAAAAGTGCACACCACGGATAATCCGTCCCTATCTCTGCATTGATCGTTACAGTCCTGAATGCGTCTTCGAGGGTCTCTCCAGGCAGCCCAAGCATGTTGTAGGTCCTGAACTTCATCCCATATTTTTTAAGAAGTGCAGCAACACTCCTAATCTCCTCATCGGTTACCTTCTTTTTCAGTAGGGAATTGCGCAGGTCTTCGGAGCCTGCCTCAACACCAAAGAAGACATTCTTGCATCCCGCCTCAGCAAGTTTCTTTATCATCTCCTCGTCCGCGAGATCAGCCCTTATAAGGCAGACAAACGGCAGCCCTACCTCCCTCTTGTATTTTTCCGCAAACTCCGCAACCCACTTCTTGTTGAGGATGAAGGTGTCGTCCTGCATGTACACCGTTCTCAGACCGTATCTATCCCTGACCTCTTTAATTTCAGCGATAAGGTTGTCTACGCTCCTGTATCGCACCACCTTGCCCTTTCCCTTGTATAGCTTAATAAGGGCATGGTTAAAACAGAATGTGCAGTCAAAGGGGCAACCCCTTCCGCCTATGAATGCCTTCTGCGACCTCTTGAGGTATGGGTATTTGCCTATATATAGTTCCCTGTCAGGGAACGGAAGTTCATCGAGGTTTTCAACGAGGGGGCGCTGGTCGTTCTTTACAACCAACCCGTTCACCTTCACCCAACAGTTTAAGGTGTCTGAGATGTCGGAACCCCTGTCTATCTTATCGGCTATCTCAAGGGCTGCATACTCCCCTTCGCTTCGACAGATGATGTCTACCTGGGGGTCGTTGATGACTTCAGGGAAGTATGTTGCATGGGCACCTCCGAAGATCACCTTACATGGCACCCTCAACTTCATCTTCCCAGCGAACTTAAGAGCCCACCTGTGCACCCCCGTAGTACATGGAAATCCGACCAGGTCTGGCTTGAAGGATGAAATCTCTTCTATCGTCTTCTCTTCGTTCTTCCCTACAATGAACATCTCCACCTTGTGTCCGTGCTTTTTCAGCATGGCGGATATGTACATAACTCCAAGGTATTCAAATGCCATATTCTGTACAAATGCTACGCGCGCCATATCTATATCCCCTTCAGCAAAGTTAACCCCTCGGAAACCTGTTCCTTAAGCTCATACAAAGACGATACGCCTTTCAACCTTCTCCATAGATATGAGGGTCTCAGATAGAACCCCCTGATCGCCTTTTTTTTCAGATCCTGAACCTGTTCCATAGTCAAGTGCCTGGTCGGCATGGCTATGGAAGCGCCTCCCTGGTCCATAATCTCCAGGTCAGAGGTTATGAGCCCCTCCCGGATAGCCTTTTGTCTTAAGGGAGTATTCATCCTGGGAACCGCCACATTAAATGAGGCGAAGTCGCAATCTAACTCCTTCAAAAACTCTATCGTCTCATTGGCGGTTTCTTCCGTCTCCTCAGGCAGGCCGAGGATGAATGTAGCAACTGTTCTAATATTGTATTTTTTGCAAAGCCTGAAAGCATCCCTTATCTGGGTCTTATTGTAACCCTTCTGATATTTTTTCAGTATCTCCTCACTGGCAGACTCTACGCCGAAGATTATAGTGTGACAGCCAGCCTCCTTCATCCCCTTTATCACCTCTTCAACTACTAAGTCCACCCTTGAATAACATACCCAGCCTAGATTGAACCCCTCCTCCTTCATTCTTTGACATAAGTCAAGGATGCGTTTTTTATTTATACCGAAGGTCTGGTCTATAAAAAAGATCTCCTTCTTGCCAAGTCTCTTTAATGTTTTGAGCTCCTCGATTACATTTTCAACCTCTCTGTATCTGTAACCGAGGGTGCTCATGACACAGAAGGAGCACCTGAACGGACAGCCATAATCAGTAAGTACAGTAGCAAACCGTTTGTGCCTTACGAAAGGGAAACGGTAGTTTTTAGATGAGAATAGGTCGTGTCTCGGTATAGGCAAGAAAAAAGCCTCATTCTTAGGTCTTGCCGGATTGGTCTTGCTTATCCCCTTCACTGTTCTGTAAACCATGCCGCTGATTGCGCTGTGATTACCTTTCAGGTAATGAATTATGTCATCCGAGGTGAAGTCAAGGATGACAGCATCTATAAAGGGATAGCCGTCCAACCATTTCTCTGTGTTTTCCAGTGAGATATCCCCGCTTACCACGATACGCCGTCCATCTTTTGCAAGTCTTTTTATAAACGGCAGGTCCTCATCAAGAGATACGGCGCCAATCAATGAAATTATGACATCTGGAGAGATGGCATCAATCATAGTTAAGCAGGAGGCATCATCTATTCTGTCGGCAATGGCATCTATCAGCCGCACCTCATACCGTTCAGCCAGTCTGCCGCTGAGCATCAGTAGGTCAACGGGATGAAAGAGGTAGTTGCTTTTAGATATCTTGCTGCAGTAATAATCCCGGACATATAACTTTTTACCGGGCGGGTTCAGCAGTAGGATCTTATCAGGCATTTTTAATTACTCTCTCGGCAATCACAAATATTTCTCCGGTATGTACCATGATCTTCCTGTTTTTCAGGCCATCAGGCAATACCGCTGCAAGCCACTTGAGCGCAGGGGTCAACAATGGCATTGGATAAGTTGAAAACTGCCTTTCTACATAACTCAGGTTCAACGCCTTGGTTGCAGCGGACATGTAAACCGGGTTGAACCCCTCCCTCTCAAGAAGCCTTTTCATCGTTGAAGGCGAAAAATAGTAGAGATGCTCCATCTTGAGGTGAGGCCATAACTTTCTCATGATTCTGTAAGACAGGCTTTCTATGTTCGGGGTCACTATTGCAATAATTCCCTTAACCTTTACTATTCGAAAGACTTCTTTAAAAAAAAGATCAAGGTCCTTTACATGCTCTACAAGATCCGACATAAAGACCACATCGAAAAAACCGTCCTTGTACGATGCCGCTTCCAGTGGTCCGCTGAAGACTCTGTCTTTTCCAAACCTTTCCTGGGCTATTGCTGCAGAGTATGGGGATATCTCCACTCCGAAGACGTCCCATCCCTTCCTCTTCGCAGCCTCAAGGAAGAATCCTGTGGCACATCCTATATCGAGTATCCTTCCTTTCTTAATGAACCTCTCGACCATTGTAAGCTTGTCGTCAAAGGTAGTGATCTTCATCTCTGAAACTACCGAAGAATCTGTATCCAGACCCCAGGGTTTATAGTAATCCTCGGAGTATAAGGCGCTTATCTCATCGTCCGCAGGCTGGGGGTTGATGTAAACCAAGCCGCAACCTCTACATTTGACGAATTCAAGCCCATCCTTGGAAAACAGCCTCTTAAAATCCTTATCTCCGCATACGGGACATGCCCTGATTATCCTCTCGAATCGAGTCATTATAACATCCCTTCTTTAAGCAAGGTATCTATAACTTCTGAAGGCTTTATCTCTTTCATGCAGCGATTGTCCCCTTTGCACATTGCAGTTTTGGCATTATAAACATTAAGGCAGGGACTGCAATATATTCCTGCATAGAAAACCATATTACGGCTGCCTACGGGTCCGTAAAGTGATGGAGACTCGGGCCCAAAGAACGAGACGGTAGGCGTACCAAGGGAGGATGCGATATGAAGAGGACCGCTGTCATTGGTTATAAAGAGGGCGCTATGCTTGAGAAGCGCTATGAACTCCTCTATATCAAGATTCCCAGAAAGATCTATCACCCTGCCCCTAGTTTCTTCAGGTAGTGAATCATATACACTTTTTACATATTTTACCTCTCCTTTTGAACCTACAAGGATAATCCTCGTCTCTTTTTCCCGTTCAATGATAGAAGCTATAAGCTCTACAAAACTCTCTCTGGGCCACTTCCTCTCTACAGACAGGTCGCTGGCGTTGACATTTACCGATACTATTTTTTCTCCTTCATTAACGCCCTTTTCTTTGAGCAATGATCGAACGCTCGCAACCTTTTCTTCCTTGAGAACGGGCGGAACTAAGCTGAAATCCGTTACCTTTATTCCGATGGATTTTAACTGCGCCGCAAAAACCTCTGTGACGTGCTTATACGGGTTAAAATGGACCTGGTGGGTAAGGAGGTCACCCCTCCATAACTTCGGAAGATAGTACCCAACCCTCATCTTTGCTCCGCTCAGGTATGAGACAATTGTAGAAAATCTGGCAAAAAACTCGAGGTCAAAGACCAGATCGAACCTTTTTCGTCTTATTTTAAAAAGAGCCCTCAACAGGTCTATTGTGAATGATGACAATGTCTTGGTTCTTATTGAAATCACTTCATCAATCACGCTAATTTGCCTGGCAAACTGTGCGTTGCCGTCAAATGTCATGAAGACAATTTTACTTTTTGGGAACTTGGACCGCAAGCTCCTTAACATCGGGGTTGCGAGCAGGATACTCCCCATTCCCAGATACTTTGTAATCAGTATATTTTCTACATCAGAAGGAATGGAAGGTCTGTTGAAAAATATCCTTTTGATCCGCTCAGAGATCTCTAAGAGCAGGCAAACGATCCCTCCAATTAAGGAATCTATATTTCTCATCTGCTGGATATTCATAACTCACAGTACCTTATATATTATAACCCTTATCCAATACTTTTCTCTAACATAGACAGGTCTTAATCCTTCGAAATCAGAAGGATTAAGCAGTGCCCCAAGCTTTGGCCTCCTGCGGGGAATAGCATTGGAGTCTATGATTATATGGCTCACATTATGTTCTTTGGCATAGTTAACCACTTCTGATATCTCCCCGTCAGGGATATAAACCCACTTCCTGTCCGCATAAAATCCCATGTTGCTCCATCTTGACATAATAGCGGAATCTTTTGATGTGTTATCTTTCAGCCACTTTCCAGTATCTTTCAGAAAAAACTCCTGACTTGCTGCGTAGACCCTGGAATCTTCGCTGTGCATCTCATTCCAAACAGGCAGAATTGAAGAATAACTGAAAAAAAGAACTACTGAAAATGAGAGTAATGACCACTTTTTGATCCGTTCAAAAAATCCACTACCTGTTAAATTTTTCATAAAATTCAAAAATAGGTCCTCAACACCTGCCACTCCCCTCGCAAACCACAGGATGATTAAATAAAACAACGGCAAGAAGTATGAAGGAGCCATTCCTATGCCACTAAAGGCAAAGACAGGGAGAATGGCTGCCAAACATGCAAGCAATATAAATATTTGCAATACGATTGTCTTCCTTAAACTTTTTTCCGCATCGAATATTGATTTTATCGCAAATAAAAGCCCGGAGAAGGCCAGGATTAAATATTTAACAGGGAAATGATCAGGGATTATTGCTGCGAATCTGGTTATGTTCCCCCAATAAGTCTTAAGAAAGGCCTCTGGGCTTGGGAATAGGTCACCGAGCCCAACCTTTCCATGTGAGGCCTCGCCGAGGGTCTTGCCCCCTGGAAGCAATCTGGCAGAGGCATCGGTTCCTATAACAGCAGCGCTGGATTTCCCGCTTATGGTCCATATCCCAGTCTGGTTGTGAAGGTAGTTGATGTAAGGTAGAGCCAAAACCGAAAATCCAAGGAGCATGAGAAATATACTCTTTACCCTTCTTCTAATCGGCAGGCTGGGTTCATTGAGTGCTGCAATGGAAACCGTCATCCCGACAACGGCAAATGGCACTAACCCCTCAGGTCGGGTCAGGTATGCAGCGCCAAAGGTAAGTCCCAGAAGAAGGTGAAGAGTAAGGGAGCGGCTTTTAATCAGAATGATACCGAGATATATGCCGGTTATAAGTAACAGAATATATGTCATCTGGGTAAGAGGCTGAAGCGACAGATCAACAAATGTCCCCAGAAAGATCGCCACTATAGCAGAAAGGAGGCCCACCCTCTTGCCGTAAAGTTCCCTGCCGATAAGGTAAATAGGAAAGGCAAGAAGGGAGCCCATAATACATGAAACCACTCTTCCCGCTATCTCAAACTCCCCGGTAAGCAGCGAGGCAATGGCAATTACGAAAGGGTAAAAAGGTGGAAAATGGATGGACGTGTCACCTAAACCCCATGTATTAATAATACTCTTCGCGATGGCAAAGTAACCCATGGCATCAGCCTCATTCAGGAATACTACATGGGGGAATTCAAAAAGAAGATACGCCTTCACCCCTAATGAAAGAAAAAATAAAAATATTAGCCATAAGGCTTCGGCGCTGACCTTTCTGAACTTATCTGTCCACATGGCAACATCTCCTATGCGGGGCCTGTTATTTTCTGAGCCTTAAAAATACAACACTGTAGCTGCTGGTCGTGCTCTCATATACATCCGCAACTTCAAGGTCAGCTGTATTCCCCATGATCCTTATTATCTCTTCCGATTCGTCCCTGCCACTGGTCTCGATCACAATGTAATCCACCCTGTTCTTCCTTGCATACCAAATCATCCCATCGTATGTTGTCACAGGCTTTGCAATCCATCTTCCGTTCAGGTAATATGTCAACTTGCTCCACTGGACCATGTAATTCTGGATGCCCTTGAACCGTTTTTGCGCCCATTTTCCGGCTTTTATCTGTTCATTAAGCATGGAACCTCTCGCAATAACTCCTTTATCGCCATGTTTTACGAGGGGGCTGGCCTTTACTGTCCAGAGGGAATAGATGGCTATAATCACAGTAAAAGCTGGAAGCAGTTGCTTCCAACGGAATCGTTCGCATATATCGGAAACGCCTGCAACTCCAAGGATGATCAAAAAAGGGGAATATGGGAGCAGGTATTTCCACCATCCTTCGGAAAATATAGGGAGTATAAATAAGATCAAAAAGGGTGATAGCAGGAATATGGTTTTTTCCCAATCCTCTTTCCGTCTGCGAGAAGCAATCCAGAAAAAGGCCGGTATGACAAAGTACCAGGGATATACCTGTGGATAGAGCCACTGCCCGGAGTTGTTTGGTATCCTTCCCGGTATCTGCATGCTGAAGTTAAGGAGGTAGACCCTAAGGCTCTTTTCCGGCTGAGACATGAGGTATCTTACAAGGTCTCCTATTCCTTTAGGTTTCTGCCACATAAGCTTACCGTTTTTACTCAGGCCCCAGAGGTCAGGATTTCCAGTCTCGCCAAGATCGTTATCATGATATATCCTCCACTTCATCCATGTCTGGACGTAAGTCGACTTAGGTGAAAGGACCACCTTACCGTAGGTATCCTTTAAAAATAAGATATATGGAAGAGATGATAAGATGAAAGAAATAATTAAAACAGCTATGATCAGCAATCTTTTGTGAACAGCGCCTGTTTTAAAATAGTCTTTAAAGGCAATGAATAATAAGACAGAAAGAGAAATGAGAAATATAAATAACCCCTCCGAACGACTAAGGTATGAAAAGGTAAAAAACAATCCTCCGAGGAAGGCATAAAAGATCTTTTCTTTCGAAAATGCATGCCACATAAAACAGATGCCAAATAACAAAAGGGTCGGATAGGTTACGGTCGGCTCCATCATCCCTGATGAGAAACTGAAGTGAGGATGAAAAAAAGCAAGGATAGCTGAAGTCAGTCCAATCTTGGTCCCAAACATCTCCTTTGCCAGTATATAAACAGGAATAGGCAAAAGCCACCACATGAGCTTTGATATCAGGATGCCACCTATAAGTATACTTCCTGTTAATGGATATACGGCAGATGTTAATATTGCATGAAAAGGTGGTTGGAGCGTTGCCTGCCACCCAAGACCATCGCCAAGCAGGATATTTCTTGCTATCTGGGCATCGAAAACTGCGTCCGCAGAAATTCCTCCCTCTTCATAATGGAAAGGGTAAAATATATAGAAAAAAATTATGGTTATGAATATCAGAAATGGGGTATGTTGGGTAAGATTAGATAAAAACTTTCTCATTTTAAATCAGGCCTTTTTATACAATGATATTTGATGGTGCCTCCTGCCCCCAGTGCCGAACTTATTAAAGATACTGGCACTGAGACAGCTAATAGAAAAGGGAATAAAACAATGCTTGCCAGGAGGTCCCAGATATATCTTAGCGGAGGCCCTTTAATCATTCTTCCATCCCTGCTCCTGAGGAAGTTGTAAAGATAGTCGAACTTAAAACAGAGAAGATTTAAACTACTTTGAACAAAGCCGAAGAGATCGTATTCCCAGGACATGTTTCTGCGCTTTATGACCTTAAACCCGGTATCCTCAAGGCACCTTTTTAATGTTTTATCTGTAAAATGGAACAGGTGCCTTGGCGAATCCAGATGAAACCACTTGTTCCCGAATAACCTCGCCTGAAATCCTCCTAAATCAGGGACCTCGACCACCAACGCCCCTTTATTTTTTAATATCCTGTTTATCTCTTTGAGGCCTGAGATCGGGTCCGGAAGGTGTTCAAGGACGTGCCAAAGTGTGACTACATCAAAATGTCCTGATTGGAAATTACAGTCAGCGACCTTTTTTGTAAGTACATTCAAATTGAGACTTTCCCTTGCAAATGACGAAGACTCCACGGAAAGTTCTGTGCCGTATACCTCCCATCCCATCCTTTTAAGGATGCTTATCATCCAGCCTCTTCCGCAACCGATATCCAATATCTTTCCGGGTAAAACGGAGTTAAGGGATGAGACCTCTTTGGCCCTTTTGCTTCTCGAAAGCCAGACCAGAAACTCCATGACAGGCATGAACCTTTGCCTACCCATCTTGCCATGATATTCCTCCGGGTAGAATTTGGAGATTTCTCTTTCATCCGGGATAGGGTCCGTCCATGCGATTCCACATACCTCGCATTTAACTATTGAAAATCTGTCGCCGTATACCCTTTTATCCAGGTCAAACAACTTCCCTGTTTTGTAGCTTTTACAAAAAGGGCACATTATTTGAACTCTCCCATTTTTGACATGTTCTTATCTGTTTTAGTAAACATAGGAAACTCTATAAGTCCCATCCTGTGTATCCTGAACTTAATGGCCGTCAAAAGGACTCCAAAGCCATAGGTAACGCTTCTCCTGAAATTTATTGAAGATGCATCTGTAAAATACTTAGTAGGGCAAGTTATTTCGCCGATTCTGTATCCGAAGAAGACGGCTTGGGCAAGCATCTGGTTGTCAAAGACAAAGTCATTTGAATTCTCGTGGAGAGGAAGCCTCTCCAGAATCTCACGGCTGAATGCCCTGTAGCCTGTGTGGTATTCAGAAAGCTTATATCCAAGAAGGATATTTTCTATTAACGTAAGAAACCTATTGGAGATATACTTATAAAGGGGCATACCGCCTTTTAAGGCGCCTGTGCCTAATATCCTTGAGCCGAGAACAACGTCAAATTCACCGGAGGCTATCATGGATGCCATAGGGGTTATCAGCTTAGGAGTATATTGATAATCGGGATGAAGCATAACCACAATCTCCGCCCCCAGCTCCAATGCCTTCTTATAGCAGGTCTTTTGATTTCCGCCGTAACCCATGTTCTTTTCATGTACTATGACGTGCTTAATACCGAGATCTCTTGCCTTTTTTACAGTATTGTCCCTGCTCGCATCATCAACAAGAACGACGTCATCAACGACATCAAAAGGTATCTCCCTGTAAGTCTGTTCAAGGGTCTTTTCCGCATGATATGCAGGCATGACAACTACTATTTTCTTACCGTGAAGCATTGAGCCTCTCCTTGACAAACATTAAACCCTCCCTTGCTCCAACCATCTTTATTCCGGCCTCTTTTTCGATCTTCTCAACTATAAGCCCTGCCCTTAAAGGCCTTCTTGCCTTTTGTCCGAGGGAAGGAGTGTCTATCTGGGTAATAAGGGTTTTATCAAGACCGAATATATCTGCAATAAGGAGTGAAAACGAATACCTGTCCATAAAGTCTGAACCGGCCACGTTAAAAATGCCGGTCTTTCCGAGAGTTAAAAGGGTCAAAATCCCCTCAGCAAGGTTGTCGGCAAGGGTGGGGGTGCCGTACTGATCGCTCGGAACCCTCATAGATTCCCCTGCCCCAAGCCTCTTTATCACCTGCATGACAAAGTTCAAGGAATCAGGGTCAGCGCTGTAGACGCCTGTCGTCCTTATTATCAGATGATTAGGTGTAAAGGCCGTTATCCGTTCCCCTTCAAGCTTTGTCCAGGCATAATACCCGAGAGGATTCGGAGCATCATCTTCCCTGTAAGGCCCGTTTTCCCCGTCAAAGACGTAATCAGTAGACATATAGACCATCTTGGAACCGTGTTTCACAGATGCATCGCAGATATTAAGAGGGCCGCTGACATTAACGGCGTCTGCCCGCTCCTTATCGGTCTCGCATAGGTCTACATTTGTAAATGCGGCTGAAAGTATCGCCACATCGGGTCTGACCTTTTCAAATACCTCAAATACCTCTTTCCTGTTGGAGACATCAAGATGTATAAGACCGGGCTTCGGCTTACCGCTATATGTCCCGGTAGTTTCCCAATCCTTAGGCGCAAGGCGCATTATTGCCCCACCTACCTGACCAGATGCTCCGATAATAATGACCTTCATTGTAGTTCCTTTCTCAGAAGATAGCATAAATAAATGGCGCCAAGGCCGAACTTTCCGTAAAGACTATTAAAATGCCAAGTAGAAGCAGCAATAGAATTATCGGTCCAAGCCACCACTTCTTCCTGGCCTTCATAAAGCCCCAGAGTTCTTTAAATATCGCGAGCTTGCCCATACTATCTATCCTCCCTTATGATACGGGATCAACCCTTCTTTTGTAAGATAATAGAATATTGCCTTTGCTGCTATTTCATGGGCATCGGCATTGGGGTGCCCGTCAGATGGAGTGACCCAAAGGGAGGCTCCGTTCTTTCCTTCAAACGCAGGAAATAGATCCAGGGTATGGAATCCCCAGACATCCCCTACCCATTTTACCTTTTGATGGATTCCTTTAAAAGGATAATTGTCTAATTGTATTAATTGGGGATAGATGGCCAAGACTATAGGCAGATCATTCATTTTGGCAACCTGTGCCATTTCAGACAATGATTGTTTAACATTTACCCATCCATCGAAACTGTCTTCATAACGGCTTAGCATACTATTTATAGCAGAGTCACCCGCCTCCCTCAAGCCAAGCCTCCCCAATATCTGATTGTATCTATCAAGGGAAAAGAGGTAAAGTCTGGAATTTACCGTCAAAAATTTATCAACTTTGGCAGGCACAGGAAGGCTGTATGCTCCGTTATTGGGCCTTATGACAACATCTCCTCTCCTCCATTGGTCATCAAACTTCTTTATCTGTTCCAGCGTCCTTCCACTCGTAGAAGAATCATTCAGGGTATATTCAAGTATTATCAGATCCGGCTGATATGCCAACCCACGGTATCTCTCGTCCGGCTGCCAAGTCTCAGGATTAATCCCTGCCTGGGTGAGTAACTCAAGTTCTCCTCTGGTTTCCAACCCGCAAAACCCTAAATTAACTACCTCAAACCTGATTCTTCCGCCGTAACTGTTGAGCATTGATTCCAGCCTCTTTGGAAAGGTCTCATCCCTACTAACACCTTGTCCGAATGTAAAAGAGTCTCCAAGGACTACAATCCTGAAGGTGGTATGAGGCTTCTCAAGCTTATATCCCTTATGCCTTGAGCTCCAGTCGTACTTTGTGCTCGGTATTATGCCGGGATATAAAATGCGGACAGCAATCTCCGCAACGGCAAAGGACAACAGTATACTGAAAACAGATATTGTTATTCCTATCAGTATATTTTTAAACTTCAATCTAACTCGAACTCCTTTTGCCAATCCATATCTTCTTTAAATTCAGGCTGGTCCTTTTTGTCGAGAATAAAGCTGCCGATAACGAGGTTATCCATGTTTGTCCTCATAAAACACCTGTATGCGTCATCAGGTGTACAGACTATCGGTTCTCCTCTTACATTAAAGGAGGTATTTACTATCACCGGACAACCTGTGAGTTTTTTAAACTCAGTTATCGTATCATAATAGAGCGGATTTGTATACCTATGAACCGTCTGTATCCTCGCAGAATAATCCACATGCGTAACTGCCGGTATTTCAGATTTCGGGATATTGAGTTTTTCGATGCCAAAAAGCCCTTCCTGTTCTTCAGTCAAAGGAATCCTCTTACTTCCCCTAGTGGGGGCAACTAATAGCATATATGGGCTGTCGCAGTCCATTTCAAACCATTCGTTCACATCCTCCCGGAGAACCGAAGGCGCAAACGGGCGGAACGACTCCCTGAACTTTATCTTGAGGTTCATGGTCGATTGCATCTCCCGATTCCTGGCGTCTCCTATGATACTCCTTGCGCCCAGGGATCTCGGCCCGAACTCCATCCTTCCCTGGAACCAGCCGATAACCTTGCCATCAGAAAGTAGCCTTGCTGTCTCTTTTGGTATATTCGAGATCGAAACTTTTTTAAATGGAGCGTTCTTTGATTTCAAGAACTCCTCTATCTCATCATCCGTAAAGGAGGGGCCGAGGTAGGAGCCCTTCATGAAGTCTCCCCCTCCCCTCAATCCCCTCCCGCCAAGGGAGGGGAGGCTTTCTTCTTCCTTTCTCTCTTCCCCTCCCCCTTGACGGGGGTGGGTGGGGGTGGGGGTGACACTGCTAACCATCCTATCATTCCCCAGATACTTGTACCATCCAAACAATGCTGCACCCAAGGCCCCCCCTGCATCCCCTGCCGCAGGCTGTATCCAGATATTCTCAAATGGCCCTTCTCTAAGAATCCGGCCGTTACCTACGCAGTTTAATGCTACCCCTCCGGCAAGACACAGGTTCTTCATTCCTGTTATCTTATGGGCATGCCTTGCCATCCTGAGCATGATCTCTTCCGTCGCCTCCTGTAAGGACCTTGCAATATCCATTTCACGTTGTGCAAGCCTGGTTTCAGGCTTTCTTGCCGGAGCGCCGAACAGTCTGTCAAAATTCCTGTTTGTCATCCTCAGGGTATCCAGGAAGCCGAAATATTTCATGTTTAGCCTGAAAGAGCCGTCTTCCTTGAGGTCAATCAACTCGTTAAGTATCAGGTCTTTATATGCAGGCTCCCCATATGGCGCAAGCCCCATAACCTTGTATTCACCGCTGTTGACCTTGAAACCGAGGTAGTATGTAATTGCTGAATAGAGGAGGCCCAAGGAATGTGGAAACCTCTGCTCATACAGCAGTTCTATATCTTTACCTCTACCTATACCTATGCTTGACGTCGCCCACTCACCAACTCCATCCATAGTAAGTATCGCCGCCTCTTCAAATGGGGAAGGATAAAAGGCGGATGCGGCATGGGCCTCATGGTGTTCGCAGAATATAATCTCACCGCTATATCCCAGCTCTTTTTGGATAATCTGGGGGACCCACATCTTTTGTTTTAATAATCCGGGCATTGCGGTCAAAAAGGAAAGCCACCCTCTGGGTGCCACAGAAAGGTATGTTTCAAGTATCCGTTCGAGCTTTATGAAGGGTTTGTCGTAGAAGGCAATGATGTCAACATTATCTATACCTATACCTGCCTCTTTAAGGCAGTAACCTATAGCCTTATGGGGAAAGTCAGCGTCGTGCTTCTTCCTTGTAAACCGCTCCTCTTGGGCAGCAGCTATGATCTCGCCGTCCCTTACAAGGCAGGCGGCGGAGTCATGGTAGAAAGCAGAGATGCCTAATATGTAACTACTCAGAACTGCCTCCGGTAATCCTCTTGCCTGAAGACCTTTTGCTCCCTTTTTACCCAATAGCTGTTACCTTTCTCAAGTCGCCTATCCATCGGATCCTTTCCTATCAGCCTGAAGATAAGGGCAAGGGGGGTAAATATAATGAGATAGACAAGGGTAAGGATTATCCTCGTATTTACCCAACCCAGGATATGGGCGAACTTCATCCAACCTGCATAAATGACTTTCAGGAACCGTTTCATTTTATTTTTTCCCTTTACCTATACCTCTACTGTTATCTTTACCTTGTTCTCCCTCACCCTCCAAACCACCGCTCCAATAAGGAAGAGGAATGTAGCCGAGCTCACCCGAAGCCCAACTTTATATGCCCATGGATCAAAGACAAACTCTACCGTATGCGATCCCTTAGACAAGTAGAGGGCCCTCATAATATAGTTGGCCTTTAAGATATTTGTCTCTTTACCATCGACGTATGCCTTCCAACCAGGGTAGTATTTCTCACTAAGAACAAGGAAGCCGTTTTCGGCCATGTCGGCCTGAATATCAATCTCGTCGTTTGAATACCTTGTTATCTTGATGCTTGAGGTCGAGGCCTGAATCTGGGGGGAAGGTTGATATAATAGTGGGGCTTCCTCCAGGACAGCCATCTCCTTTGGGTTGAATTGAGGGTGGTTCAGAATGTTGAATATCAGCTCCGTATCCTTCTCAATTACAACCTGGTGGACAGGGTAGGCCCTTGGAAGGTAGCTCGTACTCAACAATACCACCCTGTCAGGGTCGTCATTAAATACGACCATATACTTTCCGAGAACCATTGAACCAAGGGAAGAGGTGCCGATGTCCGCCTTTCTCACGGTCACATACTTGACGTTCATAAGGTCTAACAGGTTGCCGCTCAGATCTAGTCTGTCCCTGTATTCGGCAAATCCTTTTTCGGAAACGGCCAGATAGCTTGATATGACCGGAATCTTGTAGTGGCTATATAAAAACGAGTCTTCCCCGGCAAAAGTGGCTACCCTGAAAAAACCCTTGTCTTTTTCAAGGAACCTTATTATATCGGTTTTTTCTATCATTGGCGGCGGGACCGTAATAATGAACCTGCCGTTGACAGACCACACATCGGCTATAAAAAAGGCTGTGGCGACGATAAGGAGCCATGCCTTGGGTAATCGGGGCTTTAAAGCCATCCAGAGGATTGCCATTACAATCCCGGTCATGGCCATAAAGGAGACAGAACCCCATATTATGTTCATAAGCCTCTGGGATCCTATGTCCGGCGGAAGCTTCCAGCGGAAGGCCCTTGTCAGGTCCGATTTGTAAGCCTGAATCAGGCCTTCCATGTCGAGATAGGCGTACAGTGTCAATCCGGCTGTGATAATCAGAAGGGCTGCAAGGCCATAAAGGATATTTTTTATTCTCTTTCTCTTGTTTTCATCCTCGTCAAAGAAAAGCCACTGCGCCCCAAAGCCTGCAATCACTGAAACAGCGAAGGCAAAGAGAAAGAGTATCATCTTGGGGACCCTGAATGTGGAAAAACCCGGCAGGTAGTCGAACATGAATCGGTAGATGAAGCTATATTTCCCCAGAGCCACTATCATGGAAAAACCAGCCAGGAAGAGCAGGGTCTTGACGTGCCAGTTACGTTTATATAAAAGAGCAGCAGCAGCCAGTACAAAGGGGAGTATTCCCATATAGTCCGTTGTCTGGGTGAATATCATCCTCCCCCAGTAGTAGATATCTATGTACCCTGGGTCAAATCCTGATTCCTGCCGGCTAAGGCCAAAGAAACCGGGGACAAGGTATGTTGCAAGCTCCTCCGGCGGCATGGACCAGTTCATTCCTTCCTGGGCGGCCATCCCCCCGGCCCTCTCGGTAGTCTTAGACCATTCATATACAGGGAGAAAGCTTATAGCTGATGCGGCAAAGAAGAAGATCACCATTAAAATTGCGTAAACAAACAATCTGCCGCTTTCTTTAATGTCTTTATCCTGTAGATAGATGTTTATGACCCTGAATATGAAATAGAAACCGACGGCGAGGCAAGTATAGAAGGCTATCTGCCAGTGCATCTCAAGGAACTGAAATGCCAGTGCGCCGCCGGTCAGGAGGAAGTAAAAAGACCTCTTTTCCTTAAGCCCTTTTTCCAAGGCCAGAAAGACCCATGGAGTCCACGATATGGTGTTTATCTTCCCTACATGCCCCGCATTAATAAGAGTTATGTTCTCCGAGCAAAGCATAAAAATCAGCGCAGCCAGAAAAGAGCTGAAGCGGTTAAGGCCTATTACTCTGCAATAGAGGAAAGTGCCGACGCCTGCGAATATCAGATGAGTCACAATCTCCCATGCAATATTGACCGGCAGAGGAAATATCATGTATGTAAGAAGACGCCATGGCAGGAGATACGTGGCGTACCCTACGGTAGCATCGGTTCCGAAGTTTACATGCGACCCCCACAAGTCAGACCAGGGCGTAGGGAACCACGTCTTACCATAATCTATTGCTCCCCAATAATACTGGGATATAATGTCCGATGCCCTTATAAGCTCGCCGAGGAATAATATGCGGTACAAAAGGAGGATGGGGATAACCGCTATCAGGAATATCCAGAGCCAGCTTTTACCGTCCTCCATGATGCCTTTCAGGAAATCGTTGACTTTACTTTTCAAGTTAACCCCCTCCGACCGATTTTTCTATAAACTTCAAGAGTCTCCCTTGCCGTCCTTTCCCATGAAAACTTTTTGGCCTGCAAAAACCCCTTCTCCTGCATTTCCCGCCGGAGAGAAGGGCTTCCCAAAACATTCAGTATTGCCTTCTCCACGCCCTCTTGATCCATAGGATTTACAAGAATCCCGGCATCTCCGACCACTTCAGGCAGTGATGTGGCGTCTGAACAAATTACAGGCACCCCGCATGCCATTGCCTCTAAAGGAGGAATCCCAAACCCTTCAAACAGTGACAAATACACGAACAACTCTGCGCCGTTATAAATATGAGGAAGTACGTCATCAGGAACGAACCCTGTGAAGATAACATTTTGTTCTAAACCCTCGCTCTTAATAAGTTCAAAGAGTGGACCATAAAGCCATCCCTTCCTCCCCGTAATCACAAGCTTATGAGTCACTCCTTTTGTCTTGACCAGTTTGGAATATGCCTTTACAAGCGTATCTAAGTTCTTCCTCGGCTGGATTGTCCCAACATAAAGTATATATCTGTCTGGAATGGAATATTTCCTCCTGACTTCATCAGCTTCCTGTCCGGGGACCAAAGGTCTGCAATAGTTATTATATGCTATTGGTATTACTTTTATCCTGTCATCCGGTGTGCCGTAACGTCTTATTATCTCCCTCTTCGCAAACTCCGAACTCGTTATAACAAAATCTGCATGTCTTGCTGCTGTCGGTATCTGGACCTTCCAATAAACCCTTGCCATCCATTTTTCTGTTTCAGGGTTGGTGATAGGTATCAGATCGAAAATGGTGACTACTGTCTTGCATGGTTTTAAAATCGAGATTGCGCTCTTTGGGTTGTGGATGATATCAAGACGCTCCTTTTTATAATGATACGCCATCAGAATATGCTCCCGGAATAGCCGTGTTGCCGGATTTGAGAACGGGACAACCACTTCTCTGGCCTGAGGGAACTTCCCTACATGTTCTTTAGAATTATAAAAGAGCACATATTCATTCTCCTTATCTATTTTCAATAAGGATTCAATGAGATTCAACACATAAGTTCTCGGCCCACCCTGGGTCCCTATAGTGGATGCATCAATACCGATACGCATTATACTTTGCTCCGAAAATAGTTTTTTTACCCCTCACCCTAACCCTCTCCCACAAGGGGAGAGGGGACTCTATCTTGTTTCCCCTCCCTTGATGGGAGGGGATTGAGGGGAGGGTGATTATTTTCATGCACCTTTGTGAACCGTGGGTTTCACCTCGATTTGCCCTTATAAAGTTCAAGGTCTGAGTCCACCATTTCCTTGACCAGGTCCTCAAAGGATATTGCATTTTTCCACCCCAGATGTTCGCGGGCCTTTGTGGCATTGCCTTGCAACAAGTGGACTTCTGACGGCCTGAAGAGCGCTTTGTCAACCACCACGTAATCATTATAATCCAGTCCAGCGTGTGCGAACGCTACTTCAAGGAACTCCCTTATCGAATGGGTTTCGCCGGTTGCTATCACATAATCGTCGGCTGTGTCCTGCTGAAGCATAATCCACATTGCATACACATATTCTTTTGCATGTCCCCAATCTCTCTTTGCGTCCAGATTCCCAAGTTTCAACTTAGTTTCAAGCCCCAGCTTAATCCTGGCTACGTGAGATGATATCTTCCTTGTAACAAACTCAAATCCTCTCCTTGGCGACTCGTGGTTGAAGAGAATCCCGCAGGATGCATGAATTCCGTAAGCCTCTCTGTAATTTTTTGTAATATGGTATCCTGCCACCTTTGATATTCCATAAGCTGACCTTGGGTTGAACCGGGTCTCCTCTGTCTGAGGAGTTTCCTCGGCATTCCCGTACATTTCGCTTGATGCTGCAAAATAGACCCTGCATTGTGGCGCCCTGTCCCTGATTGCAGCCAGGACATAGTGGGTTCCGTTTATATTGGTGTTTATGGTTGAAAATTCATCTTCAAAGGAATAGCTTACAAAACTTTGGGCTGCAAGGTGGTAGCATTCATCGGGTTTTACCATTTCTATTACCCTGTAGATGCTTGGGAAACTCTCTAAGGAGGCTGAGTGGAGTTTTAATCTGTCTAAGAGGTGCTTTATTCTCCAAAGTCTGTGCTCAGGGTCTTCAATTGCAACCCTCCTGACGATACCATGAACCTCATATCCTTTATCAAGCAGTAATTCCGCAAGGTAAGAGCCATCCTGTCCGGTAATGCCTGTGATTAAAGCTTTCTTCATCGTCCCCTCCCATGTTATAATTTCAACTGACTACTAAATCTGCGCCTGCAACTGTTGCTGTTGCAACAACCAAGCTCACCTGTGCGTCTTACGTGGGACTTGCGGCCCCATGCAAGGCCCATGACAGTAAGCATCAGTGTGGAGCGACTTGTCAGGCCGGTTGGCTTTCTTCATAAAGAGTTTCAGGAGAAATGTCTGCTCCGTTAGGCCAAGATATTGTCCAACCATCAACAAAGAATCTTTGGAAATAATTAATATCTTTTAATGGTTCAAATACTTCACCTTTAAGCCATTTAAGACAATCGGCAATTTTTTCTTCGCCATTATCAAAAGTCAGCTTTATTTTATAATCGAAAAGATATTTTGCATCAATTACTACAGGCATATATTCCATTTTAAATTCCCTCCTTTAACCAAGTGGTGCAATTCTATCTATTTGTTTTCCATAAGATGCCTTGTTCCAATTGTCTTGTAGTTCAGTTTTATGCAATAATGCCCACTGTTTTATAAGTCTTTTTGATGTTTTTGAAGTTAGATTCCCTTTTATCATCTCTCCATCAAAATTAAACATTCCCCTTTGCCCCTGATAATCAGCATGGAAATGAGACGGATTATGTTCATTATGAAACATTCTGATAATTATACCAAAAAACATTGATACATATGGCATCTTATTTTCCTTATTTTTTGTCTAACAGCTTATTCCATTTCTAATTCATAAGTGAATTAATAATCCACGGCCAAGCAACAATAGACTTCACACGTTTGCTATCCAACTCCATTTCCCGTAACGATGACGATAAATTGTTTTCAAGAGCATCAATGCTGTCAAAAACTCG